>CAOKRG010000018.1 GCA_948471095.1 uncultured Oscillospiraceae bacterium | reverse complement strand
GCCCTTATGTCACCTGTCCCACTTAGCGCATTCGCGGCAAGCGTACCGCTTGACCGGCACGCGCGTGTCAGCTTAATGGTACTGGCTGTGCCGCCCGCGAACGACCTCGCCCCAGGCCCTCATGTTCCCTGTCCCACTTAGCGCATTCGCGGGCAACTAACCTTGCTCCTCCCCTGAGCCCTCACGCGCGTGCGGGTCCAGCATCATGCTGGGCGCGTGCGGGTCCAGCGTCACGCTGGCACGCTGGGGGGAGATTGGGCATAGGATGGGGCGAGGTGGTGTTTGTGATGCTGCGGGTAATTGGGTACGTTTTGGGCGCTGGGCTGATGATCCTGGGCGGCGTGGAGCTGGTGCGCTGGCTGTGCTTCCGGACCTTCCGGGGCGGTCGGGGGCGGGACATGGGGGAGATGGTTCTGCTGGTTCTGCCCAAGGGGCCGGAGGACTGCGAGGCCCTGGTTCGGGCCGCGGCCCTGCGGGTGGACTGGATGGCCCTGCGGCCCCCCTGCCGCTTGGCCTGCCTGGACCCGGGAGGCGAAACCGGGGAGATTTTAGAGCGGCTGCAGCGGGAGAACCACAGCCTGGAGCGGGTCCGGCGGGAGGACCTGCCTGCCGTGTTGGAGAGTCCAAAAGAAGGGAAGTAAGGCTTTGAGCGACCTTTTAGAGCTGAACGGCTCGGTGGAGCAGGTCATCTACCACAACGAAAAAAACCAGTACACCGTGCTGAATATGCTGGCGGGCGACGATTTCGTCACCGTGGTGGGCTCCTTTCCCTTTGTCAGCGCGGGGGAGGAGCTTCAGGTCTTTGGCAGATGGGAGAACAACCCGGCCTATGGGGAGCAGTTCCGGGCCGAGGCCTTTCAGCGGGCCCGCCCCGCCACGGCGGAGGCCATGCTGAAATATTTGGCCTCGGGCGCGATTAAGGGCGTGGGCCGGGTGATGGCCATGCGCATTGTGGAGACCTTTGGGGTCAACGCCCTGGACGTAATCGAAAAGGACCCGGAGCGGCTGGCCCAGATCAAGGGGATTACCCTGACAAAGGCCAAGGAGATCAGCGGGGAGTTTCAGCGGATCATCGGCATCCGGGAGCTGATGGCCTTTTTGGGGGCCTTTGGCGTGGCCCCGGAGGAGGCCATTCTGGTGTGGAAAAAGTATGGGGAGGAGTCCATCGGCTGCGTGCAGCAGGACCCCTACTCCCTGTGCGACCCGGAGATCGGTCTGAGCTTCGGCGTGGCGGACGCGGTGGCCCAGTCCATGGAATGCCCCCAGGACGACGCGGGGCGGCTGCAGGCCGGGATGCTCTACGTGCTGCGCCACAACCTGGACAACGGCCACACCTGCCTGCCCTGGGACAGCCTGTGCCGGGTGGGGGCCCGGATGCTGGGCGTGGCCCAGGACCTGGCCCAGGACGCGGTGGAAGAGCTGCTGGGCGGCTTCCGCGTGATGGAGGAGGAGATCGGGGGGCGGCGGTTCATTTTTTTGCAGGGCCAGCACCTGTGCGAGGAATACATCGCCGGGCGGATGAAAGCCATGCTCCGCTCCCCGCCCAACGCCATCCACGGGGCGGACGTGCAGATCGGCCTCATTGAGGAGAGCCAGGGCATCCAGTACGCGGACAAGCAGCGGACCGCCATCAAGGCCGCCATGGAGCAGGGCGTGCTCATCTTGACGGGAGGCCCGGGCACGGGCAAAACCACCACGCTGAACGCCATTATCCATATTCTGAAGCGGGCCGGGGAGCGGGTGCTGCTGGCCGCGCCCACGGGCCGCGCCGCCAAGCGCATGAGCGAGCTCACCGGCGAGGAGGCCAAGACCATCCACCGGATGCTCCAGGTGGAGTGGGACGAGCAGGACCGTCCTGTGTTCAACCGCAACGAGCGCAACCCCTTGGAGTGCGAGTGCCTGGTCATTGATGAGATGTCCATGGTGGACGCCTATGTGTTCGAGAGCGTGCTGCGGGCCCTGCCCCTGGGGTGCCGCCTGATTCTGGTGGGCGACAGCGACCAGCTGCCCTCGGTGGGCGCGGGCAATGTGCTGGGGGACCTGATCGCTTCCGGGCTGTTCCCCACGGTGCAGCTTCGGGAGATCTTCCGCCAGTCCATGGAGAGCCTGATCGTCACCAGCGCCCACCGGATTGTGGAGGGGCGGATGCCCCAGCTGGCGGTGCGGAACAATGACTTTTTCTTCCTCCCCAGCCGGGACCCCGCCGCGGCCCAGGAGCTGGTGGTGGCCCTGTGCGCCCAGCGCCTGCCTAAGAGCTATGGCTTTTCCAGCGTGGAGGACATCCAGGTCCTCTGCCCCAGCCGCAAGGGGGAGATGGGCTCCGTGGAGCTGAACAAGCTGCTGCGGGAGGCCATCAACCCGGCGGAAAAGGGCAAGCCCGAGGCCAAAATCAACGGCCAGCTCTTCCGGGAGGGGGACAAGGTGATGCAGGTTCGCAACGACTACCACCTGCCCTGGAGCAAGGATGACGGGACCGAGGGCCAGGGAGTCTTCAACGGGGACATGGGGGTCGTTACGGAGATCGACCGGCCGGGCGGCGCGGTGCGGGTGCGCATTGACGACAAGACGGTGCTCTACGACTTTGAACACGCCGCCAACGAGCTGGAACCGGCCTATGCCGTCACGGTGCACAAGAGCCAGGGCAACGAGTTCACCGCCGTGGTGGTTCCGGTGCTCAAGGCGCCCAGCCAGCTGCGCTACCGGAACCTGCTGTACACGGCCGTCACCCGGGCGAAAAAGCTTCTGATTTTAGTGGGGGAGCGGTCCGTGCTGGGGGAGATGATCGAAAACGACCGGAAGACCCGGCGGTATACCGGGCTGAAATGGTTTTTGGAGCGGGAGAGCCAGGTGGAGCTGCCGCCCGCGTGAAAGGGGAAGAAAAAATGAAGGAGATCATTGCCTATTTAATGGAGGCCTACCAGCCCAGTGTGATCCTCCCCTATGGCTCCTATGCCAACGGGACCAACAACCAGGACAGCGATTTCGACGCGCTGGTGGTGACGGAGCGGCCCGGCAGCGGCCACGACGGTTCGGTGGTGGCCGGGGTCCAGCTGGACGTGTTTTTATACCCGCCCCGGCATTTTCAAGGGGATTTCGACCCGGAGGAGGTGGTGCAGGCTTTTGACGGGACGCCCCTGCTGGACCGGGACGGGCTGGGGGCCCAGCTGCTCCAGCGGGTGTGGGAATACCTGGCCCATTACCAGCCCAAGCCTTTGGAACAGGCGGTCCAGGACGTGGCCTGGTGCGGAAAAATGGCCCGGCGCTGCCGGCGGGGGGACCCGGAGGGGTTTTACCGCTGGCACTGGCTGCTTCGGGACAGCCTGGAAATCTATTATGACCTGCGGGGAAAATACTTCTTCGGCCCCAAAAAGGCCCTGGCCGCTATGGAGCGGGAGGACCCGGCCTCCTACCGGCTCTATGCCAGGGCCCTGGCCGGCTTAGACCTGGAAGCGCTGGAGGCCTGGACCAGCCGGTTGGAGGAGCTGCTGGAAAAGGGCGCGCCGCGGGAAAGCGGGGACGCCAGCCCCGCCGGCCGGCAGAGCCGCTAAACCAGCGCCGCCCCGCGGTCAGGCGCTTATGGGGAATGAAATGGGATATCCTGGATTAATGGTTGAAAAAATCTACAGGATATGGTATACTATATGGTAATCATTCGCAAAGGGCGAGTGAGCCAATTTATGGGCGTGGGAATGGGAGAGGAACATGGGAAACGACATTGCCATCGATTTGGGCACGGCCCGCTTCAAGGTGTACCAGGACGGCAGGGGCATTGTGCTCAACGAACCCGCCATTATCGCGGTGGACAATATGACCGACGAGATCATCGCCATCGGCAGCGAGGCCTACCGGATGCTGGGCCGAACCTCCGACCGGGTGACGGTGGCCCATCCCCTGTGCAACGGGGTGATTTCCGACCTGTCCCTGGCCGAGCACCTGATCGCCTTTTACCTGCGCCAGGTGGGCCGCAGCCGGGTCTTTATGCCCCGGGTGGTGGTCAGCGTGCCCTGCGGGGTGACGGAGGTGGAAAAGCGCGCCGTGGTGGACGCCATCGGCGCGGCGGGCGTGCGGAAGGTCTGCCTCATCGAGGAGCCGGTGGCCGCCGCCATCGGGGCCGGGGTGGACATTGCCGCGCCCCACGGCTGCATGATCGTGGACGTGGGGGAGGGCACCACCGACATGGCCGTCATCTCCCTCAACGGCATCGCCATTGCCAATTCCACCCACATTGCCGGGGCGGATTTTAACGACGCCATCATCAAATATGTCCGGCGAAAGTTCAGCCTCATCATCGGCGACCGCATGGCCGAGGCGGCAAAAACCGCCATTGGCTGCGCCTACCCCCGCCGCAGGCTGACCACCTATATGCTGAAGGGCCTGGACGCCCTCAACGGCCTGCCTACCGCCACGGTGATGACCTCGGACGACATGATCGAGGCCCTCATCGAGCCCGCCATCGCCATTGTGCGCACGGTGCAGTCCACCCTGGAGCTGACCCCGCCGGAGCTGCTGGCGGACATTTTTACCGACGGGATCATCCTCACCGGCGGTTCGGCCAACCTATACGGGCTCTCCACTTTGCTCTCAAAAAAGACGAAGATCCCGGTCATCGTGGCGGAAAGCCCCGGCGAATGCGTGGCGCTGGGGGCCGGGCGGGCCATCAAGTACATAGACAAGCTGGAGCGGGGCGAGCACGGGCGCATCAACCCCCTGATGTCTTACGGCTGAGCTCCTTCCCCTTCATAAATTTGTAAGAAAGACCACCGGCGGAACGTAAGCATTGTCTGCTATGCTTTGTCCCGCAGGCTTGATCAGAACTTGCGCCAATGGGTCTTGTACACGGAAAGACGGAGTTTATATCCGGTTGGCGCCGGTTCGAAGGAAAGGAAGGGTCCCGCGATGAGCGTTCTGCCGCCGAAAAAGAAAAAGTTCCCCTGGGGGATGCTGTACATTGCCGCCACCATCTTGGCGGTGGTCCTGTTCGGGGTATTCAACCGGGAATTTGGCAACGTGTTTTACACCATCACCCACCTGACGCCGGGAAACCTGAGCATGGCCATCGTGATATCGGTGGCGTTCTTTTTCTTTGAGGGCGGCGTGATCATGCTGCTGATGCGCAGCCAGAACATCCCCATGGGCCTGGGCGCGTCCATGAAGATCGCCCTCATCGGCATTTACTATTCCTACATCACGCCCAGCTCCACCGGCGGCCAGCCCATGCAGGCGGCCTATCTGCGGCGGGACCACGTTCCCGTGGGCCTCTCCACGGCGGTGCTGATCATGAAATTTTTCTGCTATCAATGCGCCTTTGTGCTGTGCTCGGCTCTGTCCTTCTGGGCCATGTATGGGAAGATCGCGGCGGAAAACCCGGGCATCATCCCGTTTATCGTGGTGGGGCTGCTGATCAACGGCGGGTCCGTGGTATTTTTCGGGTCCCTGTTCTGCCGGCCCGTACTGGGGGCCATCTGCCGGTTCGCCAAGCGGCTGGCCGGACGCTTCCCCAAGCTTTCCGTCCGTTTTCACGCGGCGGAGGCCATCGACCAGTTCGAGGCGGACTTCGACAGCTACACCGATGACTTTAAAGAGAAGAAAAAGGCGGTGGTGTGGGGCGTGCTGCTCTCCATCCCCCAGTTTATTCTGCAAATGAGCGTGCTCTATTTTGTCTACCGCTCCTTTGGCTACACCCAGGCGGGCTATGGGGAGATCGTGGCCATGCAGAGCCTGCTGCAGTCCTCGGTGTCCTTCATGCCCATGCCGGGGGCCTCGGGAGCCCAGGAGATCGGCTTTTCCAGCTTTCTCCGGCCCTATTTTGTGAACAACGACCTTTACGCCGCCGTCATGGTCTGGCGGTTCTTTACTTACTATCTGGTGGTGATCGCCGGGGCCCTGCTGGTGGTGGTGGACCAGTTCCTCTATGGCAGGCGCAAAGCGGCCGGGGAGGGCTGAACGGCCGTTTATGGAAGAAAAAGCCGCGGCGCGAACAAAGCGCCGCGGCGGATCGTCTTTGGGGCTCCGCTTGGGAGTGCCGCTATTTTACAGAACCATGGCTCTGAACCGGCGTGCCGTAGGGAGCTGTAAGCGTGAGGCTTTGCCGGAACGGGGCCGTCCGTTGCGCTATGGCTCCGAATTATAACGCCTTCTCCTATTTCGCGATATCGCACCCCAGCTCATCTATTTTTTCCCGCAGCCGGAGATAATCCTCAAAGGCGGCGGGCTTTTGTTTGGGGTTGCGCAGCAGCGCGGCGGGATGGAGCGTCGCCATCATCAGCGTGCCGTTTTTCTCCACAAATACCCCGTGCTCCTTGGTGATCTTGATGTCCGGCTTCATCATGCGCATGGCCGCCACCCGGCCCAGGCACACCACGATCTTGGGCCGCAGCAGGGCGAACTGGTTCCGCAGCCAGCCGATGCAGGCCTCCTGCTCCTCGGGCAGGGGGTCCCGGTTCTGGGGCGGGCGGCACTTGACAATGTTGGCAATGTAGACGTTGGTTTTCCGGTCCAGGTCCACTGCGGCCAGATACTTATCCAGCAGCTGCCCGCCCCGGCCCACAAAGGGTTCTCCCTGCAGGTCCTCGTGTTCGCCGGGCCCTTCGCCCACAAACAGCACCTTGGCCTGGGCGCTGCCCACGCCGAACACCACATGGCGCCGGTCCTGGCAGAGGCCGCACTTGCGGCATTCCAGACAGGCCCGTTCCAACGCCTCCCAATTGTCGTACACACTTACCGCCTCCCATTGTTTGATGCGTTCATTTGGCCACGAAGGCTTGGAGATTTTTCTGAGAACCCGCATTACTCTACCAGTTAATGGTGAAAAATGTACGCAGTCCAGGGGCGTCGACGTTCGCTCCGCGAAGTCGCGGCCCCTGGCAGGGTGTGGGGCAGAGCCCCACGGCCTTGCCGTAGGGCGCGCCTTTTGCGCCCGGAGGCCACTCCGTATTACTCTTCCAAAACTGCCCCCTTGGGGCAGTCCCGAAACTTCCGGTACACGGCCACGACAAGTCGCGTTTCCCATCTAGGTCTGCGCCGTGTACATTTTACCACGGAGAGAAAATAAAGTCAAATTTCCGTTGCTTTTTCTCGAGGGCGGGAGTATAATTATACCAAATGCTTACATTGATTCAGGAGGACAGCGCAATGAAAGTTATGGTAGAAACATCCGCCCATCACGTCCACGTGTCCGAGGCTGACCTTGCCACCCTGTTCGGCCCCGGCGCGACCCTCACCAACAAGAAGGATCTGTCCCAGCCCGGGCAGTTCGCCTGCGCCGAAAAGGTGGAGGTCGTTGGCCCCAAGGGCTCCATGTCCATGTCCATTCTGGGCCCCTGCCGCCCCGAGACCCAGGTAGAAATCTCCCTGACCGACGCCCGCAAGCTGGGGGTCACCGCCCCCATCCGGGAGTCTGGAGACCTGGAAGGCACCCCTGGCTGCACCCTGAAGGGCCCTGCCGGGGAGGTCGCCATTGAAAAAGGCGTCATCGCCGCCAAGCGCCACATCCACTTTAACCCCGAAGAGGCCAAAGAGGCCGGGGTGGAGGACAAGCAGATCGTCTCCGTGAAGGTGGATTACAACGGCCGCGCCCTGATTTTCGGCGATGTGGTCTGCCGGGTGAGCCCCAAGTACGCCCTGGCCATGCATGTGGACACCGACGAGTCCAATGCCGCCGCGCTGCCCGGCACAGTGGACGGAGAGATCGTTCTGTAACCCCCTATGGCGAGCATCCAGGTTTTTACATACAATCTCCGGGTGGACGTGCCCCAGGACGGCAGGAACTCCTTTGCCAACCGGCGGGCGTTTATCCGCTCCCGGTTCCCCGGCCATGGGGCGGGGCTGGCGGGCTTTCAGGAGGCGGCCCCCCACATGCGCCGCTGGCTGATGGAGAGCTTCCCAGAGTATGAGGTGTGCGGCGTTGGCCGGGAGGCGGACCTGCAAGGCGAGAGCAACCCCATCGCTTTCCGGCGGGAGGACTTCGACCTGCTGGGCCTGGACCAGTTCTGGCTATCCGACACGCCGGACCTGCCCGGAAGCCGTTTCGCCACGGACCAGAGCGGCTGCCCCCGCATCTGCACCTGCGCCATGCTGGTTCATCGGGAGACCGGGAAGCTGCTGCGGTTTTACAACACCCACCTGGACCACGAGGGCCCCACCGCCCAGGCCCAGGGCCTGAGCCTGATCCTCTCCCGCATGGCCACGGACTATGCCCGCCGCCCCATGCCGGTGATTTTGACAGGAGACTTCAACGCCTACCCGGACAGCCTGGTTTACCAGAGCGCCCAGGGCTTTGCCGGGTGCGGCCGGCCTTTGGCTGACGTGACCCAAAATACCGGCGGCACCTTCCACGACTTTGGACGGCAGAGCCCGCCGGAGAAGATCGACTACATTTTCACCAACCTGCCCAGCCTTGGCCCCGCCTTTTTGGCACAGGACCAGGAGGACGGGGTGTATCTGTCCGACCACTACCCGGTGGGGGTAGAGTTGGCGCTATAAACAAGCAAAAAAGTCCGGAAGCCGCAGCAGGCTTCCGGGCTTTTCTGTACTTTAGAAATCCAATGGCCCTTTGGGCTGGGCGGCGGTTACCCCTGGCTGAACTCGGACAGCAAAAGCCCCTCGTTGCGCTCCAGGGCCCAGTTGATGCTCCACTGATTGGCGAACAGCAGCAGGTAGCGGCCCCGCAGGTCCTGGACCTTCTTGGTGTCGGAGGTCAGGTTCAGCTTTTTCAAGGCGGTTTCGTCCATGTCCTCGTTGTCGATCCAGCGGATGAAGGAGTAGGGCAGGGTCTGCATCAGCACGTCCACGTTGTACTCGTTCTCCATGCGGTACTGGAACACGTCGAACTGCAGGCTGCCCACCACGCCCACGATGATTTCCTCCATGCCGGAGCTGATCTCCTGGAAAATCTGGATGGCGCCCTCCTGGGCGATCTGGTTCGCGCCCTTTACAAACTGCTTGCGCTTCATGGTGTCCTTTTGGCGCACCAGGCTGAACAGTTCCGGGGCAAAGGTTGGGATGCCCTCGAACTTCAGCTTTTTTCCCGGCGCGCACAGGGTGTCGCCGATGGAGAAAATCCCCGGGTCGAAAATGCCGATGACGTCTCCCGCATAGGCCTCGTCGATGATCTCCCGGCTCTGGGCCATAATCTGCTGGGGCTGGGCCAGCTTGATCTTCCGGCCGTTGTGCTCCACCTCCATGCCCTTTTCAAACCTGCCGCTGCATATGCGGATGAAGGCGATGCGGTCCCGGTGGGCCTTGTTCATGTTGGCCTGAATCTTAAACACGAAAGCGGAAAAGGCCGGGTCAAAAGGGTCCACCATGCCGCCGGCGGTTTTACGGGCCAGAGGCGGGGGGGTCAGGCGGAGGAAGCTCTCCAGGAAGGGCTCCACGCCGAAATTGGTCAGGGCCGAACCGAAGAACACCGGCGAGAGCTTGCCGTGGCGGACCTTTTCCAAATCGAACTCATAGCCCGCGCCGTCCAGCAGTTCCACATCGTCCTTTAGGGTTTCATAAAGGTAGGGCCCAATGGCGCCTTCCAGGTCCGGGTCGTCCAGGGTGTAGTCCTCCTCCTCCACCTCCCGGCGGCCCGCGCCGCTTTCCTCCGGAACAAAGCGGAGCACCCGGTTCTGCTCCCGGTCGTACACGCCTTTAAAGTCCACGCCGGAGCCAATGGGCCAGTTCATGGGGTAGGCGCCGATGCCCAGCTCCTTCTCGATCTCGTCCAGAAGGTCGTAAGGGCTGCGGGCGTCCCGGTCCAGCTTGTTGATGAAGGTGAAAATGGGAATATCCCGCATCACGCAGACCTTAAAGAGCTTGCGGGTCTGGGCCTCCACGCCCTTGCTGGCGTCGATGACCATGACGGCGGAGTCCGCGGCCATCAGGGTGCGGTAGGTGTCCTCGGAGAAATCCTGGTGGCCGGGGGTGTCCAGAATATTGATGCAGAACCCGTCATACTGAAACTGCATGACGGAAGAGGTGACGGAGATGCCCCGCTGCTTTTCGATCTCCATCCAGTCGGAGACCGCGTGGCGGGAGTTGCGCTTGCCCTTGACCATACCGGCCAGGGTAATGGCGCCGCCATAGAGAAGGAATTTTTCGGTTAAAGTGGTTTTGCCCGCGTCAGGGTGGGAGATAATGGCGAAGGTCCGGCGGCGGGTGATTTCTGTTTTTATATCAGGCAAAAGAAGCCATCCTTTCTGAAAGTAAAATGGGGTGAAAAGGGGGCTGGGTTTACATGGGGGAAGGCCTCCTCTGGCGGGAAGAATAAAGAAAACAATGGATATTATACCGCAGAATGGGGATTTTTTCAAGGGCCTTTGTGGAAGGGAAGCGGCCGGACGCGTGTTTTTCACGGAGAAAGCTTCCTGAGCGCAACTGTAAAGGTTTTGTTCATTTTTTCAAGGAGTGGACGAGTTATCCTATGAATAACTCGTGGGTTCTTAGGGGCGACTTCGCGAAGCGAATGTCATAAGCCCCGCAAGTTCATCTTTGATGAACTTGGCCGCCGGAGGCCCTCATCAATAAACCGGCATTCACACGATAAAAAGGGAAACCAGCCCCGCTGGCAAAGCGCCATGGGGCTGGTTCTATGTTAGGCCGGAGCCTTTCGAAACGAGGGGGTTATGCCTGGCAGTCCACCACGACCTTGATGGACTCGCTGCCCTGTTGGGCGGCGATGGCTTCGGGGAGCTGGGCCAGGGGGAAGCGGTGGGTGATGATGGGCCCGAAGTCCACCTTGCCCGCGTTGATCAGGGCCACGGCCCGGGCATGGGTGTCCGGGTTCACGAAGGAGCCGCGAATGGTCAGCTCCTTCTTATAGACGTCGAACAGGGGCAGGGGGAACTGGGCCTCCACCTTGGGCACGCTGAACAGCACTATGACCGCCCCCTTGTTGGCAAAGTCGAAGGCGCTCTGCACAGCGGGGTTATTGCCCACGCACTCGATCACCACGTCGGCACAGTTCTCCGCCAACCGATGGCTCTGGGGGTCGGTGGGGTCAATGGCCAGGTCCGCGCCCAGCCGCAGGGCGGCCTCCCGGCGCTTCTGGTTGGGCTCGCTGAGGATGAGCTTCGCCGCGCCGGAAAGCTTGCAGAGCTGGAGCATAATCAGCCCGATGGCCCCGCCGCCAATGACGCACACGGTCTGCCCAGGCCGGATGCCCGCCAGGTCGATGCCGTGGAGGCAGCAGGCCAGAGGCTCCGCCATGGCCCCGGCCTCAAAGGGAACCGAGGAGTCCAGCTTAAAGGCCTGGGCGGCGGGCACCAGGCTGTATTGGGCAAAGCCGCCGTCCCGGGTTACGCCAACGGCCTGCATGGAGGGGCAGAGCTGCTTTTTGCCATTGCGGCAGTACTCGCACTCGCCGCAGTAGATGTTGGGGTCGATGGTCACGTGGTCGCCGGGCTTCAAGGCCGTTACGCCCTCGCCCACCTCCACCACCTCGCCGGAGTACTCGTGCCCCAGCACCACCGGCGGGTTCACATCGGCGGAGCCAGGTTCGCCGTAAAAGATGTGCACGTCCGTGCCGCACACCCCGCAGAACATGTTCTTAACCGCCACTTGGCCGGGGCCCGGGGCGGGGATCTCCGTCTCGCGGATCTCAAAGGCCTGGTTTCCCAGGAAATAGTTTGCTTTCATAATATCATCCCTTTGTGTATAGTTTTGGAAGTGCTCGCTCCGCTGCGCGTGCCTCCGGCGGTCAAGTTCATCAAAGATGAACTTGCGGGGCTCTGGGTCTCGGCTCCGCCTCGGTCGGTTCGCAGCGTGTCTGCCACTGGCAGACGTTCACCCCCTAAGAACCCACGAGTTATCTTTTGGATAACTCGTCCACCTCTTGAAAAGGTGGACGAAACTTTTAAACGTTTATCGTAAGTGCGAGGCGCACACTGAGCGCTCGGTTTGAGGCAACGGGAAGGCTATACCGATGAGGCAGCAAAGAAGGACGAAACTTTTCCTGCTACGTTTGGTTGGTCAAAGCGGAAGTAAAAGCTTTGTGTTTTTTCGGTTGCCGCGTTGGTCGAGTTCACAAAGACAATGTATCGCATCCCGCCCCAAACCGAGCGCCCAACTCACTCCCTCCACCCTCGTAAAACGTTTAAAAGTTCTTGAAGATTCTTAAGAAACTTCTTTCAAGAAGTTTCTTAAGCCGCCGGAGGCCGTGCTGAAAAGCAAGGGGGGGAGGCCAGAGCCTCCCCCTCCCATAAGCTTTCTTTATTCGTACTCGACAACGTTGACCCAGCCCATGAGGAATTCCTTCTCCTCGGGCTTGCCCTTCACGGACTGGGAGGCGGCCACGATGGGCAGCCACTTCTGCACATACTGCTTGGCGGTGTCGGACTTTTTGCAGAACAGATCCAGGTACTTCTCCGCGCCGTCCATGTCGCCGTCCAGCCAGAAGAGCAGGTAGGTCCGGGCCGCGTCCGCGCTGGCGTTGCCCTGGGTGGCGTGGGACCAGTCCAAAACGGCGTAGCCGCCGTCGGGCTTGATGATCACGTTGGAGGGGTTGAAGTCCCCGTGGCAGAGCTTGCGGTGCTTGGGCAGGCTGTCCAGGCGGGCGTCCAGCTCGTAGCGGGTGGTGGCGTCCAGGCCGGTCTGGCTGATCTTCCGGCGCATCTTGTCCTGAAGGAAGGTCAGCATGGGGGCGCTGTGCTGGTGCAGCTCCAGCTGGATGTCCACCAGGCGGTTCAGGTACTCTTCCTTTTTCTCGGGGTTTTCCTTCATCAGGCGGTCCAGGGTCTTGCCCTCGATATAGTCGGTGACGATGGCCCACTTGCCGTCTACCATCTCCACGCCCTGTACATGGGGCATGGAGATGCCGGTCTCTTCCACCCGGGCGATGTTCAGCGCCTCGTTGAGAATGTCGGCCTTGGAGAAGCCCTCGTCAAAAACCTTGATCACCCGGTCGTCTTCCCGGTAGATGGTCTTGGAGGTGCGGGCAGCGATTACTCTTGCGTTTTCCAGATTCATGTGTATACTCCTCCCTTAATTATTTGCCGTTGTAGCACTTCAGATAGATCTCTTTGATCTCCTTCATCAGCGGGTAACGGGGGTTGGCGCCCGTGCACTGATCGTTGAAGGCGTTCTCCACCATCTCGTCCAGAGTGGCGTTAAAGGCTTCCTCGGTCACGCCGTATTCCTTGATGGACTTCTTGATCTGGATCTTGTCCTTCAGGTCCTCCAAAGCGGCGATCAGGCTCTCGAAGAGCTCGTCGTCGTTATTGCCGGGCAGGCCGCAGGCCTTGGCCACTTCCGCGTAGCGGGCCTTGGCGTGGGGGTACTGATACTGGGAGAAGGTGCCCATCTTGGTGGGGACCTCCGCGGCGTTGTAGCGCATCACCTCGGTGAGGATGACCGCGTTGGCAATGCCGTGGGGCAGGTGGTGGTAAGCGCCCAGCTTGTGGGCCATGGAGTGGTTCAGGCCCAGGAAAGCGTTGGCAAAGGCCATGCCGGCGATGCAGCTGGCCTCGGCCATCTTCTCGCGGGCATAGGGATCGTTGGCGCCGTTCTCGTAGGCAGAGGGCAGGTACTTGAACACCAGCTTGATGGCTTCCAGCGCCAGGCCGTCGGTGAAGGGGGAGGCCATGATGGACACGTAGGCTTCCAGGGCGTGGGTCATGGCGTCAATGCCGGAGGCGCAGGTCAGGCCCTTGGGCTGGTTCATCATGTTGTCCACGTCCACGATGGCCATGGTGGGCAGCAGCTCATAGTCCGCCAGGGGCCACTTGGTGCCGGTGGTCTCGTCTGTAATGATGGCGAAGGGGGTCACCTCGGAGCCGGTGCCGGAGGAGGTGGGGATGGCCACCATCATGGCCTTCTGGCCCATCTTGGGGAAGCGGTAGATGCGCTTGCGGATGTCCATAAAGTCCATGCTCATGGACTGGAAATCCGCGTCCGGATGCTCGTAGAGCACCCACATGATCTTCGCCGCGTCCATGGGGGAGCCGCCGCCCAGGGCGATGATCACGTCGGGCTGGAAGCTGTTGATCTGCTTCACGCCTTCCCGGGCGCAGGCCAGGGTCGGGTCCGGGGCCACGTCCGCGAACACGGCGTACTGAATGCCCAGCTCGTCCAGGCGGTCGGTCAGGGGCTTGGTGTAGCCGTTCTGATACAGGAAGCTGTCGGTGACGATGAACGCCTTTTTGCGGGCGTACTCGGTCTTCAGCTCTTCCAGGGCTACGGGCATGCAGCCCTTCTTAAAGAATACCTTCTCGGGCGTGCGGAACCACAGCATGTTCTCTCTCCTCTCGGCCACGGTCTTAATATTGATCAGGTGCTTCACGCCCACGTTCTCGGAAACGGAGTTGCCGCCCCAGGAGCCGCAGCCCAGGGTGAGGGACGGGGCCAGCTTGAAGTTGTACAGGTCGCCGATGCCGCCGAAGGAGGAGGGGGTGTTCACCACGATGCGGCAGGTCTTCATGGCCGCCTGGTGCCGGGCCAGCTTCTCCTGCTGGGCCGGGTGGATATACAGGGAGGCGGTGTGGCCGTAGCCGCCGTCCTCGATGAGGCGCTCGGCCTTTGCCACCGCGTCGTCGAAGTCCTTGGCCTTGTACATGGCAAGCACAGGGGAGAGCTTCTCGTGGGCGAACTCCTCGGAGATGTCCACGCTCTCCACCTCGCCGATGAGGATCTTGGTGCTCTCGGGCACGGTGACCCCGGCCAGCTGGGCGATCTTAAAGGCGGACTGGCCCACGATCTTGGCGTTGAGGGCGCCGTTGATGATGATGGTCTTGCGCACCTTGTTCAGCTCAGATTTGGAGAGGATATGGCAGCCGCGCTTGACAAATTCGGCCTTCACCGCGTCGTACAGGGGCTCCAGGGTGATAACGGACTGCTCGGAGGCGCAGATCATGCCGTTGTCGAAGGTCTTGGAGTGGATGATGGAGTTGACGGCCATAATGGGATCCGCGCTCTCGTCGATGATGGCGGGCACGTTGCCCGCGCCCACGCCCAGGGCCGGGGTGCCGGAAGAGTAGGCGGACTTGACCATGCCGGGGCCGCCGGTGGCCAGAATGATGTCCGCCTCGGCCATGACCAGGTTGGTCAGCTCCAGGGAGGGCGCATCGATCCAGCCGAAGAGGCCCTCAGGCGCGCCGGCCTTCACGGCGGCCTCCAGCACCACCTTGGCGGCGGCGATGGTGCACTTCTTGGCCCGGGGATGGGGGCTGATGATGATGCCGTTGCGGGTCTTCAGGGCCAGCAGGGTTTTGAAGATAGCGGTGGAGGTGGGGTTGGTGGTGGGAATGACCGCCGCGATCACGCCGATGGGTTCGGCGATCTTCCGGATGCCATAGGCCTTGTCCTCTTCGATGACGCCGCAGGTCTTGGTGTCTTTGTAGGTGTTATAGATATACTCGGCGGCATAGTGGTTCTTAATGACCTTGTCCTCCACCACGCCCATGCCGGTCTCTTCCACCGCCAGCTTGGCCAGCGGGATACGCTGCAGGTTGGCGGCCATGGCCGCCGCGCGGAAAATTTCGTCGACCTGCTGCTGGGTAAAGGTAGCGTATTTCTTCTGCGCTTCGCGGACCCGGGCCAGCATCTTTTCAAAGGTCTCTACATTTTCCACGATTTCGAAATTTGTCTCCATGAAATTGCCCATCCTTTGCTGTTTATTTGGGGAGGCGGGAGCGGTTACGCGCCTCCCTTGGTGCTGAATCGTTCTCTCAGGTGGTTTGAAAGCAGCGCCAAAGACACGGCCATGTTTTCGTTCTGGACCAAAATGCCCTCGGGCACCCGCAGGTGGGCGTTGGCAAAGTTCCACACCGCCAGCACCCCACTGTCGATCAGCTGGTCGCACACGGCCTGGGCCTGTTCGCCCGGCACGGTGATGATCCCGATATGCACCCCCACCCGGCGACAGAGGCCCGGCAGCTTATCCATGGGCAGAATCTTCTTTCCCGCCACCTCGCGCCCGGCAAGGCTGGGGTCCGCGTCGAACCCGGCCAGGATGTTCAGCCCATACTGGGGAAACCCGCTGTAGGACAGCAGCGCCTGTCCCAGCTTGCCCGCGCCCACTAAAATGGCGTCCTGAGAGTTATCATAGCCCAAAAAGCTCTCCAGCTCCCGAACGAGCTCCAGCCGGGCATACCCCACCTTGGGCCTGCCCTTGCTGCTCACCGCGGCCAGGTCCTTGCGCACCACCACGTCGTTGAGGCCCAGGGCTTCGGCTATGCTGGTGGCAGAAACATTCTTCCCGGCCCTTCCCGCCTGGCTGCGCAGGTAATTCAAATAGGCTGGCAGCCGCTGCAGGGTCTGCTTTGAAACACACCGGTCCGGCATTTCCTCACCTCTTTTCTCGTTGCAGGCTGTGGTTTGCTCTTACTACTTATAATATAGCACACTTTCACGGAAAAGGGAAGCGGAAATTCTCTCTATTCGATAAAAAAATATCGATAACAGAATCGCCGCAATTTGTACAGTTTTTTGCCGTCATGGCCCGTGCGGCATAAGGTTTGAGGGGATGTGGACCCTATTCACAGCCGGGCGGGGCGCGCCCACTGGTTTGGGCAAAGCGGCGAGAGTAGGCACGGACCACGCGCAGGACAGAGGCGGGCCTGCTCCAGCCCCCACCCGGCACATTCGCGGGCAACCAACCCAACGAATTCCCCAAGCCCGCCCGCACGTGCGCCCACCGCCAGGTGGCTTTCCTATTGAATAATGTATTGAATTTCCTGTGAAATTGTGGTAAAATGCAAATAAAGCATACGCGCCAGTATGAATTTATCCGGCACAAAATTGCGTATCCTGATTTTTTTGGCCGCCAGTTCGACGCGCTGGCGGGAGGCGCTGGAGGAAAAAGAGGGGTTGCCATGGCGGGGCGTGAGGAAAGCAGAAGGAAACGGAACCGGCGGCGGATCTGGTGGGCGGCGGTAGGCGCGCTGCTCTTTTTTGCGGCTGGGCTGGGCGTTTTCCTGCTGGCCGGCCGGCTGCGGGACGAGGCGGCGGGTTTTGCCCACCGTTCGCTGGAAAGGGCGCTGGACCAGGTGGCCGGCAGTCTGAACGGCGTCTTTTTGAAAGACGAACAGATTTTGGAGCAGTGGGCGGAAATCCTTGCCGCCCAGCCGGACCAGGCGGAAGAGTGCATCCGCCAAGTGAAAAAGGGGCGGGGCCTTTTGAGCCTGGCCTATGTGGAGGCCGGACACTCCCGGGGCGTCACCTGCCGGGGTGAGCCCTTCTGCCCGGGGGAGCGCCGGTTCGGCTTAAAGCAGCCCCGGGGCAGGGCCCAGGTTTCGGAATCCTATGTGAACTACGCGGGAATCTGGTCCTACTGCCTGCGCCTGCCCGTGGAACGGGACGGCAGGACGTTGGGGACCCTGTACGGGGAGTTTTCTTACCGCTCCTACCGGGACATTGTGCCGCAGAATTTCTATGAGGGGGACGGGCTTCTCTATTTGATGGACGTTACCAGCCGCCGCTTTGTGCTGCTGCCCCAAAACCGGAAGGGCAACCGGGGCGGAAGCCGGAACCTGGAGGTGTTTTTTGCCTGCAACCGGGTGGAGGAGGAGGTAGCCGGACAGGTGGACCGGGCCCTGGAACAGGGGCGGGAGCTCATGCTCCGCCTGGAGGTGGAGGGCCAGCCCAGCTTCATGTATTTCTGGCCTGTGGACGGGGGCAGCTTCTACCTGCTGGGCTATGTGCCAGAGGACAGCGTCCACCAGATCTCGGACCTGGTGAACTTCTCCATTCTGCTGATCACCGGGGTGCTGGCGCTGGTCTTTTTGCTGGCTGCCGGGGGATATGCCGCCTATACGTATAAAAGCGCCCAGGCCGGCAGGGACCGGGCCAAGGAACGGGAGCTGCACATGCGCCAGCTGCAGGAGGCCCTGGCCTCCGCCCGCAGCGCCAACCAGGCCAAGTCGGCCTTTCTGGCCAATATGAGCCACGACATCCGCACGCCCATGAACGCCATCATCGGCTTTTCCACCCTGCTGGCCCGGAACCCGGCCAACGAGGAGAAGGTGCGGGAATACACCCGGAAGATCACGGCTTCGGGCAGGCATCTGCTCAGCCTGATCAACGACGTGCTGGACATGAGCAAGATCGAGAGCGGGAAGATGACCCTCAATACCGGCGAGTTTGAGCTGGCGGACCTGGTAGGCTCGGTGGACGCGGTCATCCGCCCCCAGGCCCAGGCCAAAGGGCAGAGCCTGGAAGTGGAGGTGGCAAACCTGCGCTGCGAAACCCTTCTGGGCGACGAGACCCGCATCAGCCAGGTGCTGCTCAACCTGCTTTCCAACGCGGTAAAGTATACCCAGGAGGGCGGCCATATCTGGCTGCGCATCCTGGGGCAGGAGCAGCATTCCCCCCAGTTCCAGAACCTGCTGATTTCGGTCCGGGACGACGGCTGCGGCATGACGCCGGAATTCTGCCGCAGTATTTTCGACGCCTTTAGCCGGGCGGAAAACAGCGTTACCAACAAGGTGCAGGGCACCGGGCTGGGCATGGCGATCACCAAGAGCATCGTGGAGATGATGGGCGGCAGCATCCAGGTGGAGAGCCGGCCGGGAAAGGGCAGCGAGTTCACCGTGCGGCTGGAGCTGCGCATTCCGGACCAGCGGGCGGACCAATCCTTCTGGGAGCATCATGGGGTGGGGTCCGTGCTGGCGGTGGACGACGACCCGGACCTGTGCGAGACGGTGTCCGCCATGATGGAGGGCACGGGCGTGGAGGTGCGCACCGTACTGGGAGGCCCGGCCGCGCTGGAAGCGGCGGAGGGCCGGCCCTTCGACGCGGTGCTGCTGGACTGGAAAATGCCCGGCATGAGCGGCCTGGAAGCAGCCCGGGCCCTGCGTGGGATCCTGCCGGAGTCCTCACTGCTCTTCATCCTCACCTCCTACGACTGGTCGGAGATCGAGGAATCCGCCCGGGCGGCGGGCATTGACGGCTTTTTGCCCAAGCCCTTCTTCGTGGCCAACTTTAAGGAACAGATCATTGAGGTACGGGCCAAGCGGGGCCAGGCGGAAGCCGAGGCCCGCCAGCGGGAGAAGGAGCGGCGGGAGGCCGGGGCCCTGCGGGGGCGCAGCTTCCTGATGGCGGAGGACAACGCATTGAACGCGGAGATCCTGGGCGAACTGCTGGCCATGCAGGGGGCCCGATGCAGGCTGGTGGAAAACGGCAGGCTGGCGGTGGAGGCGTTCCAAGCGGAGCCGCCGGGGACCTTTGACGCGGTGCTGATGGACGTGCAGATGCCGGTGATGAACGGCTACCAGGCCACCCAGGCCATCCGCGGCCTGGACCGGGCGGACGGGAAGACCATACCCATCATCGCCATGACGGCCAACGCGTTTGTGGAGGACGTGAACGCGGCCATGAGCGCGGGCATGAGCGCCCACATCGCGAAGCCTGTGGACGCGGAGCTGCTGAGCCGCACCCTGCGGGAGCTGCTGGGGCTGGATGAAGCCGCCGGCTAGAAGCGGCGGGCTCGGCAAAGGGAGAGGAATCTAGCGCTTCAAAACTGTATTTTGCGCGGCAAGCGCCTGCTGGAAGGGACCCGCCTTTCAGCAGGCGTTGTTTTTTGTGCGGGCCGGGGACATGGGCGGCTGGAACGCCGGGGGCTTTGCCTCCTGACCCGCGAGGGTCCCTCCTCGGGCTGCGTTTACGGTGCCGGTCCTTTCGGCGAGGCTTCATTCCGGAATATCCAATCGATACCATATTTATGAAAAAGTTTTCCAAATAAATCTCCGAAGAGAGATGGTAATTTTCGGGATTGATAGAAATAATCCAAAAAATATCAGAAAAAAGTTTGAAAAATGTATTGACAAGGCGAAAGAGATCGAGTATAATACAGGAAACCAATGTGATACCGATATCAGAAATTGGAGGTGCATTACCATGTATGATGGCATGTCAAACCACATTGGAAACCTTTCTTTGCTCTCCAACGCGGTCACGCGCTCCATCAGCCCGGAAAATTACACCGGCCAAAAGGGCGGGGGCGCCAGGTGCGAGCTGGAAGACGGCTTCGCCAAGGCTGCGGCCCGGGACCTGGGCAAGGGCTGGAAGGTGAACCCCTGCGTCCGCATCCCGGCGGGAGAGACCTTTGAGGTGGCCGACATCGAAGGCCCCGGGGCCATCCAGCACATTTGGATGACCCCCACGGGCAAATGGCGCAATACCATTATCCGTTTCTATTGGGACGGCCAGGAGGCTCCCTCTGTGGAGTGCCCGGTAGGCGACTTCTTCTGCAGCGGCTGGCAGGAATACTTCCAGGTTTCTACCCTGGCGGTCTGCGTCAACCCGGGAAGCGCCTTCAACTGCTACTGGACCATGCCCTTCCGCAGCCGCTGCCGCATCACCCTGGAAAACCGGGCGGAGGAGGACGTAATCTACTACTACCAGGTCGATTACGCCCTGGGCCCGGTTCCGGAGGACGCGGCCTACTTCCACGCCCAGTTCCGCCGGGTGAACCCCCTGCCCTACAAGGAGGTTTACACCATTCTGGACGGCGTCAGCGGCAAGGGCCACTATGTGGGCACCTATATGGCCTGGGGCGTAAACAACAACAACTGGTGGGGCGAGGGCGAGATCAAGTTCTACCTGGACGGCGATGGGGAGTATCCCACCATCTGCGGCACAGGGACCGAGGACTATTTCTGCGGCTCCTACAATTTCGAGGACCCGCACACCCACAAAAATTACGCGGAGTTCACCACACCCTACGGCGGCATGTACAAGGTGGGGCAGGATAAGCTCTACCAGAGCCAGAACCGCTTTGGCCTCTACCGCTTCCACATTGCCGACCCCATCCGCTTCGAGTCCAGCCTGCGGGTGACCATCCAGGCCCTGGGCTGGCGGGAGGGCGGGCGCTACCTGCCCCTGCGGGACGACATCGCCTCGGTGGCGTTCTGGTATCAGACGCTGCCAACGGCCGGCTTCCCGGCGCTCAAGGGCAAGGACGAGCTGGAAGTGGTTTGAGCGCCATGAAGGGAGGAGATTCCAACGGATAAGGGTAAACCAAGGATTCTGGTGGTGGGCAGCTTTGTCAAGGACCTGATCGTTTCCACCCGCAAATTCCCCGGCCAGGGCGAGACGGTTTTGGGGTGCGGCTTTCAGATGGCCACGGGCGGCAAGGGGGCCAACCAGGCCATCCAGGCCGCCCGGCTGGGGGCGGGGGTCACGATGGTGGGCAAGGTGGGAGACGACGGTTTCGGAAAGGAGCTGATCGACGCCTGCCTCGCGGATGGCATCGATTGCAGCCATGTGATGACCGACCGCCAGAACCCCTCCTCGGTGGGCAACGTGCAGCTGCAGGTGGACGAAAACGGGACCACCCAGAACCGGATCATCGTGGTTCCGGGAGCCAACATGGGCATCACCCTGGAGGAAGTCGCCTTCTTGGAGCGGGAGATCGCCCGGTACGACATGGTGCTGCTCCAGCTGGAGATCCCTCTGGAGGTGAACCGCCGGGTGATGGAGTACGCCCGCCGCAGCGGGGTGCCGGTGATGCTGAACACGGCCCCCGCCGATGAAAAAAGCAGGGAGCTGATTCCCGGCCTGACCTATGTGGCCTCCAACGAGTCCGAGGCCGGGGAGCTGACCGGAGCGCCCATCCGCTTTCGCAATGGCGCCGCGGACCCGGACAGCGTCCGGACCGCAGTGGAGCGGTTTTTGGACATGGGCGTGGAGAATGTTCTGATCACCCTGGGCCGGGCGGGGGCCGCCTTTGGAAACCGCCGGGAGTTTTTCCTGCTCCCCGCTTTGGACAATGTGGTTTCCGTGGATCCCACCGGCGCGGGCGACTCCTTCATCGGGGCGTTTTCCACCTTCGTGTCCGCCGGGGCGGACCACAGAACCGCGGTCCGCATGGCCAACTATGTGGGCTCGCTGACGGTTTCAACGCTGGGGGCCCAGACCTCCCTGCCCTCGCTGGAGCAGATCAACCGGCTCATCCGGGAGCGGGGGGAGACGGAGCTGCTGTTCCTGCCGGAAAAGCTGACCCGGTGCGGCTGAGGAGGAATTGAACATGGAACAATGGGATTTAAACGCGCTCAAACAGTTTGACCAGACCGCCGCCCGGGAGATGGAGCACTTTTTCAGCAGCGTGGACGACGGGGCCTACGTGCAGGCTGCTGAGCTGATTCTAAAGGCCCAAAGGGCCGGCAACCGGGTACATATTACCGGCATCGGCAAACCGGGGCACGTGTCCGCCTATGGGGCCTCGCTGCTGTCCTCCACGGGCACGCCCGCCTATTTCCTTCACGGAACCGAGGCGGTGCACGGCTCCTGCGGGCAGCTGGTGCCCGGCGACGTGGTCATCGCCATCTCCAACAGCGGCGAGACCACGGAGCTGAAATCCACGGTAAACGCCGTCAAGAACAACGGCTGCTCCCTCATCGCCGTCAGCGGGAACGCGGGTTCCTGGCTGGCCGCCCAGGCGGAGGTCTTCCTCTATGCCGGCGTGCCGGAAGAGGGCGGCCCCCTGAACCGGGCCCCGCGCATCTCCATTCTGGTGGAGAACGTGGTGATCCAGCGGCTCAGCCTGCTGCTGCAGGCCTACCGCGGGCTGGACCCGGCCCAATACGTCCGGTGGCATCCGGGCGGCACGCTGGGCGTCCTGCGGGAAGGCGAGCGCTAGCCCTTTGAAACCGCGTGAATGATACATGCGCGCAAAAAAGGGAGCCATACTATTACGAATGCCATTCGCTAAAGTTTCGCTGATCAAACCATAAAATCGCTTTTTAAAGAGGTGTTTCTCAGATGACTAAAAGGAATTCCAAAAGAAAGTCCATCGCTCTGCTGGCCTGCCTGGCCTGCGCCGCCAGCCTGGCGCTGAGCGCCTGTTCCACGCCTTCTTCCGAGAGCAGCGCGCTGTCCTCTTCCTCCAGCGCCCCGTCCAGTTCCAGCTCCGCCGCCTCGCAGGAGGACAGCTCTTCCCAGGCAGAGCCCGCCGGAACGGGCGAGACCATTTCCTACTGGGTGCCCCTGCACTCCAACGCGGCCCAGGTGCTCACCGACTGGAACGACAACGAGTGCTTCCAGGAGCTGGAGCGCCAGACCGGCGTACATGTGAACTTCATCCATCCCCCGGTGGGCCAGGAGCTGGAGCAGTACAACCTGATGGTTGCCTCCCAGGAGCTGCCGGACATCATCAGCTATGACTATCCCAGCGGCGCGGACAGCGCCATTGACGAGAACATCTACCGGCCCCTGGACGATTTGATGGAGTATTCGCCCAACATGCAGGCCATCATTGACAGCAACCCGGAGATCCGCAAGCAGATGACCACCACCAACGGCCACATCTGGGGCTGGGGCCAGTTCAACCTGCCGGAGAACCAGGGCGACAAGGGCCAGTATTCCATCTCTCCCTGGGCGGGTCCGGCAGTGCGCGCCGACTGGCTGGAGGAGCTGAAGCTGGATGCGCCGGAGACCATCGACGACTGGCACACGATGCTGGTGGCCTTCCGGGACCAGAAGGGCGCTACCGCCCCCCTGATCCTGCCCAAGTCCGGCCGCTCCGGCCAGTCCATCTTCGTCAGCGCCTTCGGCGTGGGCGCCGGCTTCTACCAGGAGGACGGCAAGGTGAAGTTCGGCCCCATGGAGCCCGGCTTCAAGGACTACCTGGCCCTGATGAACCAGTGGTACAGCGAGGGCCTGCTGGACCCGGACTTTGCCGCCACGGCTTCCGATTCCAACTTCTACGCCGAGTACCTGACCACGGGCAAGGCCGGCTCCATCACCGAGACCTACCAGGACATCGTGCCCCTGTACAACTCCCTGTTTGAAGGGGGAGAAGGCAAGGTGGCGGCAGTGCCCTACCCGGTGAAGAACAAGGGCGACCAGCTGCACCTGGGCTCCCTGTCCCCCATTGTGGAGACCGGCAACGGCCGCAGGGACTACCTGACCACCGCGGTCTCCGACGACCGGCTGGAGGCGGTGTGCCGCTGGCGGGACAACTGGTACACCGAAGAGTCCACCATGCTGTTCAACTATGGCATTGAGGGCCGCAGCTACAACATGGAAGACGGCCGCCCCGTGTACACCGACCTGATCGCCAACAACCCGGACGGGCTGGACTATGCCGTGTCCTCCTGGAAGTATAAGCTGTTCTGCGGCCCCTATATCTACAACGCCTTCGCCATGCCCGACCCGCAGATCGAGGCCAGCTGGGCGTCCATCAGCACCTGGATCTCCAACAACGACCGGACGGACCAGATGCCCCCCAGCGAGGTGCCGGTGGAGAACGCCAAGGAGTACAGCGGCATTATGACCGAGGTGAACACCTACCAGGACCAGATGATCCTCAGCTTCATCATGGGCATGGAGCCCCTGGACAACTTTGACGCCTTTGTGGAGGAGCTGAAGAAGCTGGGCATTGAAAAGGCCATCGAGTACCAGCAGAAGGGCCTGGACACCTACAACAGCCACTAAGCCTTCGTCTGTTTCTTTCCTATAGATTGATCGATCCAAGTCCTGGGAAAAGCCGCCGTACAAGCGCTGTGCGGCGGCTTTTCCACCAATCTTTCCCGTTGGAGGAGATGAAACCATGAAAACCGGTCTTTTGCCCCGGCTGGGGCGCGATATGCGCCGGAACTGGCCCCTTTACCTGCTGGCCGTCCCCATGATTTTGTTCTACCTTATTTTCTGCTACGGCCCCATCTATGGGCAGATCATCGCCTTTAAGGACTTTTCCCCCGGGCTGGGCATAATGGGCAGCCCCTGGGTAGGCCTAAAGCATTTCGAGGCCTTCTTTCAAAGCCGCACCTGCTGGGCGCTGATCCGCAACACCTTTATGATCAATCTCTATGCCCTGGCCTTCGGCCTGCCCGCGCCCATCATCTTCGCGCTGCTGCTCAACGAGCTCCGCAATCCCCTCTTCAAGCGCACGGTGCAGACCGTCTCCTACATGCCCTACTTTATCTCCCTGGTGGTGGTGTGCGGCATGATTTTGGAGTTTACCCGCCAGGACGGCGTGGTCAACGACCTGATCGCCCTGTTTGGGGGCAGGCGCACCTCCTTTATGCTGGACCCGGGCTGGTTCCGGCCCATTTACACCATCACGGACATCTGGCAGGGGCTGGGCTGGGGCAGCATCATCTATATCGCCGCCATCACCAACATCGACCAGGGCCTGTACGAGGCCGCCACCATCGACGGCGCGGGCCGCTGGCGGAAGATGTGGCACATCACCCTGCCCGGCATCCGGGAGACCATCGCCATCGTCTACATCATGAAGGTGGGGCAGATGATGAGCCTGGGCTTTGAAAAGATCATTCTGCTCTACAACGGCATGACCTATGAGACCGCCGACGTGATCTCGTCCTATGTGTACCGCATGGGCCTGATGCAGATGAACTTCAGCTACAGCTCCGCGGTGGGCCTGCTCAATTCCGTCATCAACCTGGTGCTTTTGGTCATTGCCAACAAGGTCTCCAAGCGCCTGTTCGAAGTGGGCATGTGGTAAGGAGGGACCCCAATGAAACTGCGTAAACGGCCCAAGTCCATTTTTCCGCTGCTCAACGGGATTATCCTGTGCCTGGTGGGGGCGCTGTGCCTGTATCCCATGCTCTATATCGTCTTCGCCTCCCTCAGCGAGCCGGCCCGGATCATGAAGCACACCGGCCTGCTGCTGGGGCCCCTGGGCTTCACCTTCGAGGGCTACACCCTGGCCTTTCGCAACCCCAATATTCTAACCGGCTACATGAACACCATCTTTTATGTGGCGGTGGGCACGGCGTGCAGCCTGGCGGTCACGGCGGCGGGGGCCTTTGTCACCTCCCGGAAGGACGCCATGCTGGCCAAGCCCATTATGCTGGGCATTATCTTCACCATGTACTTTTCCGGCGGGCTGATCCCCCTGTACCTGCTGGTGAACAATCTGGGCCTTTACAACACCCGGATGGCCATTATCCTGGTGGGCCTGGTGAACACCTGGAACCTGATCGTCATGCGGACCTCCTATCTGGGCATTCCGGACTCCCTGGAGGAATCCGCCAAGATCGACGGGGCCAGTCCCCTGCGGACCTTCACCAGCATCTACCTGCCCCTTTCCAAGCCCATGCTGGCCACCATGACCCTTTTCTACGGCGTGGGCAACTGGAACAGTTGGTTCAACCACATGATCTTTCTGCGGGACCGGGCCAAGTACCCCCTGCAGCTGATTATGCGGGAAATCCTGATTGCCAACGACATGTCCTCCATGACCAATATGAACACCGTGGGCACCTACACCAACGACATGTACCAGGTGCTGGTCAAGTACGCCGTGGTGGTCATCGCCACCCTGCCCATTCTGTGCATCTACCCGTTCCTGCAGCGCTACTTCATTAAGGGCGTTATGGTGGGAGCCATCAAGGGGTAGGGAAGAGCCGGGACGGCCGCTCCTCTGCCTCCTGCGGCCGGAATCCGCCCTCTGCCTTTCCCATTAAAAGCGGAGAGCCCGCTGCAAAACCGGGAGGTTCCGGTTTTACGGCGGGCTCATGCTTATGGTTTTTGCATAAAATGGCGGGCGCGTTCCTGTGGGCCTTTAGAACTTGACCGGGATATTACTTCTGCGCTAAACGACAGGAAAAGCAGGCCGGGACTTATGACGTTGGCTTCGCCAAGTCGTCCCTAAGAGGCCTACGGCCCTTTTAAGTACTGTTAAGGCCTCCGGCGGCCAAGTTCATCAAAGATGAACTTGCGGGACTCCGTCCCTAAGAACCCTGCCAGGTGCCTAACGCACCTGGACCGCGTATATTTCCTACTTTTACCTGTCAGCGTAATCGTTCTTCATTTGTGAATACAGGCTCTTAGTAAACCACGATCTCCACCTTCTCGATGACCATGTCCTCCAGGGGCTTGTCGTTGCTGGGGTCGGTCTCGGCCTTGGAGAGGGCGTACACGCTGTCCATGCCCTCGAAGACCTGCCCGAACACGGTGTGCCCGGTGCCATTGGTGGAGTAGGCCCCGTCCAGGTGCACGTTGCCGCCCTGGGCCTCATAAAGGGCCTTGTATTCCTCGGTGACCTTGTCCATGTCCAGGGTCTTCAGGTTGGGGTTGGAGTCGATGTACTCCTTGTTCTCCTTATACACCTCCTGGAATTCCTCAAAGGCCTGCTCATACTGGCTCCACAGGCTGGACTGGACCGGCGTGTTAGTGCAGTTGATGAAGAACTGGCTGCCGTTGGTGGCAGGCCCCCGGTTGGCCATGGAGAGGGAGCCGTCGATGTTCACCAGGTTGCCGGCAAACTCGTCCTCAAAGTCCTGGTCCCACACGCTGACGCCGTCCGTGCCGGTGCCGTCCGGGCTGCCGCCCTGGATCATGAAGTTTTCCATCACCCGGTGGAAGGTCAGGCCGTCATAGTAGCCCTGAATGGCGTGGAGCTTGAAGTTATACACGGCCTTGGGCGCCTCGTCGGGGAAGAAGCGGATTTTGATGACCTCGCCGGTCTTCATGGTCATGACGGCGATCTCTTCGCCCTTGGCGGGCTCTTCCAGCTGATAGCCCAGCTTTTGGCTGTTTTTAGCGGGGCTTAGCTCGTCCATGGGAACCAGGCTGTCCTTGTTGTCCAGAACGTGGGCCGCTTTGGAGTCTCCGGCGGAGCCGCCGCAGGCGGAAAGGGAGAAGAGCAGGGCGCAGGCAAGCAGAATGGAAATGATTCGTTTCAAGAGGGTTCCTCCTAATGTTCAAATTTTTCTTTATTTTAGCGCAAACGGGGAAAATATGCAAGGCCTTTCTTGCGGCGGGAGTGTCCAAACGCGTTGTTAAAAAAGTTAGGTCAGCGAGCCATTAAAAGTTTCGTCCACCTTTTTAAAGGTGGCGGGGTTCTTAGGGGGTGAACGTCTGCCAGTGGCAGACACGCTGCGAACCGACCGAGGCGGAGCCGAGACCCAGAGCCCCGCAAGTTCATCTTTGATGAACTTGACCGCCGGAGGCCTCCTAATACTTTTGAATAACAACGCCCTTTGGACACTCCCCCCGCGGCCGGGCTTCCAGGCCGTTTTCCACCAGGTGGAAAATTTTGTTTTGGCGGAAGGCGGCTTTCATTTGACATCGCGGAAAGCCCGTGATACAATAAAAAGATAAAAAAGACCCGTATTCACCGCCGGAGAACGCCGGGGGATTTTTCCGTCCCGCCCCGCTGAAAATCTTGCAACGCGCCGAATCTCTTTGCACATTTCTGCCTTGCGGGACGGCGGCGGCTCCTCCTTTTTTCACAATTCCGGCAGGGAATACCGTTTTTAAGACACAGAGGCAACGCCGCGCTGAGCCTGGTTTTCGGCCCCGCGCGTTTTTTCCGCGCGTTCCGCCGGCCGGCCCAATCCGCCCAGGCCTTCGGCTTGGCGGGAGGGAGCGCGGAGCGCCGCGCGACTGCCTGTAATTCATTTTGGGGAAGTACGGTGTTGAAGGATGGCAACCATTTATGATATTGCGGATAAAACCGGGTTCTCCGCCTCCACGGTGGCCCGGGCTCTGAGCGGGAGCGGGTATTGCGGCGCGGAGACCAAGGCGGCGATCCTGGAGGCCGCGGCGGAGCTGGGCTATGTGCCCCACCAGGCCGCGAAGACCCTTAAAAATAATATAACGAAAAAAATCATGATGTGCATTCCCGACATTATGAACCCCTATTACTTTGAGATGATCCACGGCGCGGCCCTGACCTTGGAGCGGTATGGCTACAGCATTTTGCTGGGCTACACCATGCACAGCCCCCAGAAGGAGCTGGAGGTCCTGGACTCCCTCAAGGGCCGGTACGTGGACGGGCTGATTTTCGGCTCCTTCGACTACACGCCCCAGCTGATCCGGGCCATTCGGGACATGGGCCTGCCCACGGTCATCACCAGCTATTACCAGAGCCCGGGGGGCTTTCAGGATTACGACTGCGTGTACATCGACCAGCCCCGCGCCGCCTGGACCGCCACCCGGTACTGCATGGAAAAGGGCCACAGGCAGATCGCCTTTTTGGGCGGCAGCGCCAAGGAGCAGAACACCCGGGAGCGCTATGAGGGCTACCGGCGCGCCCTGGAGGAGGGCGGGCTTTCCGCCTCCAAGCTGCTGGCCGTCCACGCCGACTTCACCCGTGAGGGCGCTTACGGGGCGTTTGCCGAGTTCCTGCGCCGGGGCGGGGCCTGCACCGCCGTGGTGGCCTGCAACGACCTGATGGGCGTGGGCTGCATGAAGGCCTGCGCGGACTTCGGCCTGCGGGTGCCGGAGGATATCTCCATTGTGGCGATGGACAACACGGAGTACTGCCTGTGCACCAACCCGGCCATGACCTCGGTGGACATGCTGCAGGGTCAGGTGGGAAAGGAATCCGCCGCCTTTGTGATGGACCGGATTATAAACAAGCGGAACTTTCAAAAAAACATGGCCTTCACGCCGGTCCTGGTGGAGCGGGACTCCGTCTGCACCCGGGAGCCCTAGAGTCTGTTTTATAACTAAGAACTTGTATTCACAAATGAAGAACGATTACGCTGACAGGTAAAAGTAGGGAATATACGCGGTCCAGGTGCGGGGAAGATTGCCACTGACAATCTTCCCCGCACCTGGACCGCGTACACTTGGTTACCGTCAGCCGAGTGGTGGTTCTTTGGCTGTGAATACAGGCTCTTATCCGGCAACGGAGAACAGCGCCGCCTCATAGGGCCGCAGGGCCGGGCCCTGCCAGCCGCCCTGCCGGTCGTAGGAGGAGAGCAGGGCTTCCCCCACCCCTTCCAGCAGGCCGGCGGGAACGGTGTGCCCTTCCGCGGAAAAATTGAACACGGCCAACAGCTTTTCCCCCGGGAGGCTGCGGGTCAGGGCGACCAGCTCCGCGCTGCCGGTCTCCAGGAAGGCCAGGTCCCCCCGGGCCAGAGCGGGCCGCTCCCGGCGCAGGGCGATGAGCCGCCGGTAGAACTGGAAGACCGAGCAGGGGTCCCGGCGCTGGGCCTCCACGTTGATGGACGCGGTATTGGGGTTCACCTTCAGCCAGGGCCTGCCGGTGGTGAAGCCGCCGGTTTCCGTGGCGTCCCACTGCATGGGGGTGCGGGCATTGTCCCGGCTTTCCAGCTGGGCCCGGGCCAAGGCCGCTTCGGGGCTGGCCCCGGAGAGCGTCAGCTGCCGGTAGCGGTTCTGGGTGTCCGGGTCGTCATAGTCCTCGATGCGGGGAAGCCTCACGTTGGTCATGCCGATCTCCTCCCCCTGGTACACAAAGGGCGTGCCGGGCAGGCTGTGGAGGAAGAGGCCCAGCAGCTTGGCGGAGGCCTCCCAATATTCTCCGTCGTCCCCATAGAGGGAGACCTGCCGGGGCTTGTCGTGGTTGCTGAAGAACCGGGCCCACCAGCCGTTTTCCTTTAAAGCCTCATAGCTTTCCCAAACGTCCCGCCGCAGCTTTTCCGGGGACCAGGTATCGATCTCCACCATGGGCAGCACAAAGGGGATCGCCATGTCGAATTCCTCCCGGCCGGTATCCACATAATTGGCCAGCTCCTCCACCGTGGGGGCCGAGACCTCGCCCACCGTGAGCACGTTCCGGGGGGCGAAGACCCGCCGGTTCATCTCCCGGATATGGCCGTGGGTGCCCGGCCGGCCCGCCAGGCAGTCCGGGAAGGAGAACCCGTCCGGCTGGGGCGGCAGCTTGGAGTCGGGAAAGTCCTCCGGCTTGTCCAGGTAGCTGATGGCGTCCACCCGGAAGCCGTCCACGCCTTTGTCCACCCACCACTCCATCATGCCGAGGATTTCCTCCCGCAGCCGGGGGCTGGCCCAGTTCAGGTCCGGCTGCTTCTTGGAGAAATAGTGGAAATAATACTGCCCCCGCTCCGGCGCGTACTCCCAGGCGCTGCCTCCGAAGGCGGAGGCCCAGTTGTTGGGCTCGTGGCCGTCCACCGGGTCCCGCCAGATGTAATATTCGCTTTTGGGGTTGTCCCGGGAGGAACGGGACTCCTGGAACCAGGGGTGCTCGTCCGAGGAGTGGTTCACCACCAGGTCCATGATGAGCTTTATGCCCCGCTGTTTGCAGGCGTCCCGCAGCCGGTCCCAGTCCTCCATGGTCCCGAACTCCTCCATGATCTCCCGATAGCCGGAGATGTCGTAGCCGTTGTCGTCGTTGGGGGAGCGGTACACCGGGGAGAGCCAGACCGCGTTGACGCCCAGCTCCTGCAGATAGTCCATCTTCTGCAAAATGCCCGGCAGGTCGCCGACGCCGTCCCCGTTGGAGTCGCAAAAGCTTCTGGGATAAATTTGGTAGATCACCAGGTCCTTGATCCAATCCTTTTCCGCTGTCATGTTCCGTGCCTCCTGATTGTTATAGTTTATGCGTTGCATGCCGGGGGCCCGCCTGGAACGGGGAGCCCCTTTTCTCACAGATTTTCCAGCGCCCCGTCCAGCTCCGCCAGCGAGCCGATCCGATACTCCGCCGGGCCGATGGATTCCGGGACCGTCATGAACCGGTTTGCCGGCATCCAGACGGCGGGCATGTGGGCCCCATGGGCGCACAGGATGTCAAAGGGGTGGTCGCCCACATAGACGCTTCCGGCGCAGGGAACGCCCAGCCGCTGGCAGGCCAGCTCCAGAATGCGGGGGTCGGGCTTGTAAAGGCCCGCCTCTTCGGAGATTACCACCGCGTCAAAAAATCCCGCCAGCCCCCGCGCCTCCAGGGCCTGCCGCACCTGGGGCGTGTTGTTGCTGACGATTCCCAGGCGCAGCCCCTTCGCCTTTAGGGACCGCAGGGCTTGCTCCGCGCCGGGAGCGGCCTCATAGTCCATATGGTAGTTCCGCATGAACACCGGCCGCAGGGCGGCGAAAGCCTCCTCCTTTAGTCCCAGGACCCGCTGGTATACCCCAAAGACGCTGCGCAGATACTCGTCGTCCGCCATCCGCACGCCGGTCTCGTTCTCCCGGCGGATCTGTTCGCCCTGCCAGATCTCGCTTTCGGCATAGGCCCTTTCCACGTCCTCAAACCGAAGCCCCGGACCCGCGGCTTCAAAAACCTTTTCCACAATGCTGGGCTTTTTCAGCAGCAAGGTGTTGTCAATGTCGAATAGAACGCAGCGCAGCATAGAGAATTCCTTCTTTCCGTTTTTATCATTTTATCATACTTTTCTTTTGGAATCAAGGCGTTTTGCGTTTGGAAAAGCTCCCGGGCTCCTAAAATTTGGCGCTCCCACGGGCTTTTCCGGGGTTGAAAAGCCCGGCGGTTTGCGGTATAATAAAAAAGTTAGCCGCGGCTTTAGGGCTTTCTTAGGGCCTATGCCGAAGGAAAGCCCCGCGGATGGCTTTGTTTCTTTTCGTTTAGGAAGCTCTTTTCCTATGCGTGCCATAGGTTCTGGCACGGGGCGCGGCGTGGGGCTCAGCCCGTCCGCCCGTTCCTTACGGCCTGACGGATTTAAATTTGGCTCTGTGATGAAGAATGAAACGATGGAGGCGCGATGGTATGAGAAAACGATGGGACCCGGAGGCGTTTTGGCGGGACTGTGAGGAGACGGCGAACGCGTCCAACCTGGGATGTATGGCCCAATACCCCCAGCACGGCGCGACCTGCCGCCTGCTGCACAGCGTGGCGGTAGCCTATTACAGCTGCCGGGTGGCGGCCCTGCTGGGCGGGGGCTTCCACATGCGGGAGATGACCCGGGGGGCCCTGCTCCACGACTACTTTTTTTACGACGCCCAGGACGGCGACCCGTCCCATAAGGGCCACTGGTCCCGGCACCCGGAAATCGCCTGGCGCAACGCCGCCAAGGAGCTGCCCCTGACCGGCCGGGAGGCGGACATCATCCGCACCCACATGTTCCCCCTGACGCTCCGCCCGCCCCGGTACCGGGAGGGCGCGGTGGTCACCTTGGTGGATAAGGGCTGCTCGGTGTATGAGTTTTTCAAGCGCAAGCGGCCCTATCCCCGCCTGGCGGGGCGGTTCCCCAGCCTGAGCAGGGCGGAGAAGCGGGGGCGCGGCGCGGTTTAGCCGAAGGGCTGGGACTGCGTATGGATGCGCTGTGGATAGAAAGCATCCTGAGCGCAGCAGTAAAAGTTTTGTCCACTTTTTCAAGAAGTGGACGAGTTATCCAAAGGATAACTCGTGGGTTCTTAGGGGGTGAGCGTCTGCCGGTGGCAGACATGCCGCGAACCGACCGAGGGGGAAGGTCCCTGGTGGGGACCGTTCTGACCCGACCGAGCCGGCAGGCGAGACTCTACTCCGTATTACTTTTCAAAAACTGCGCCATTTTGGACAGTCCCCCAGAAACCAAGGCTTGAAATCCGGAAGATTTTGGGGTATAATAAGGGATAATTGACCGGAGCGCCCGCCGCCCCGCCTGGGAGGACCCAATGGATTTGGTGAAAAAATATTTCCGGAAATACCGGGAACTGATTTTATATGTGTTTTTCGGCGTGCTCACCACTTTGGTGAACTGGCTGGCCTACTGGCTGCTGGCGGACCTGCTCCACGCGGACTACATGGCGGCCACCTTCCTGGCCCAGGTGCTGGCCATCCTCTTCGCCTACGCGACCAACCGGCGCTGGGTTTTTGAGAGCAAAGTGCGGGGCTTTCGGGGCGTTGTGGTGGAGATGGCCAAGTTTTTCGGGGCCCGGGGCGTCTCCCTGGTGCTGGACATGGCGGCCATGTATGTGGGCGTCAGCTTTCTGCACGTGGACGACAAGCTGATGAAGATTATCTCCAACGTGATCATTATTGCCGCGAACTATGTTTTCAGCAAGCTCTTTGTGTTCAAAAAGCACGGCCCGCAGGCCTGAGCGGCGGGCGGATTACCCTTCGGAGGAATTTTATGGCGCGAAAGAAAAGAGAACAGGGCTTCGAGGACGTTTCCAGTTATTCGTCCTCCAAGGAATATAACAGCCGCAAAAAGAACCGCCGGGGCAGGCTTGCGCTGCAATGCGTGGCCGCGGTGGTCTGCGTGCTGCTGATCCTTCTGGGCTCCGGCATGATATACATATCCACGGATATCATCGCCGAGCTGACCACCAGCACCATCACCAAGGACCCGGTGGCCCTGGGCTTCCACGAGGAGGCCGTGGTGGACACCAGCATCAAGAATATCGCCCTGTTCGGCCTGGACAACCGTTCCAGCGCCTTTTCCGGCCAGTCCGACGTGGTGATGATCCTAACGGTGGACAACCGCCACGGCTCCATCAAGATGACCTCCATCCTGCGGGACAGCCTGGTGCACATCGAGGGCGGCGGCTATGACGAGAACAATAAGATCAACGCCGCCTATGCCTATGGCGGGGCCGAGCTGGCCGTGCGCACCCTGAACCAGAACTTCGGCCTGCGCATCGAGGACTATGTGACCATCAACTTTGTGAACATGGCCTCCATCATCGATGCGGTGGGCGGAGTGGACATGGAGGTCACGGCCGCCGAGGTGGAGGAGATCAACACCAACCTGCACAACCTGACCTGGGAAGTGGAACAGAAAAAGGAACAGGATATGGCCAACGGCATGTATGACGGCCGCAGCTACCCCAATATTGTGGAGAGCGATTATATGTCCGCCACGGCGGATGTGGCCGTCTACCATTTGAACGGCAACCAGGCGGTGTCCTACGGCCGCATCCGGAACATCGGCAGCGACTTTGCCCGGGTGGAGCGCCAGCAGAAGGTGCTTTCCGCCCTGATCACCCAGGTGAAGGCCCTGAGCGTGACCAGCTACCCCAATATGATCAAAAAGCTGATGCCCTACTGCGAGACCAACTTGGAGCTGGACGATATCTTGGGCATGGCGCCGATCTTGACCAAGGATTTCGACATCCAGAGCATTTCCATTCCGGACATCGACTATGAGACCGACCTGCGGGACGTGGCCTACGACCTGGTGTACGACCTGGGCGGAGCGGCCAAGCGGATGAGCGCCTTTATCTTCGAGGAGGGCTCGCCCTATTGGGACGAGTACGGGGGCGGTGCCCAGCCGGACGCCGCCGCGGAGCCGGAGGAATAAGGGACGGCATGAGGGAGTAGCCAAAACGCGCGTTTTGACAAGAAGAAGGCTCCCTGAGCGCAACAGAAAAAGTTTCGTCAACCTTTTCAAAGGCTGCGGGGTGTGGGGCGGAGCCCCACGGTCTTGCCGTAATGCGCGTACCTTGCGCATGGAGGGGGAAGCTTCCCGGGTACTTGGCGCAGCCAACGTACTGGAAGCGCTCTGACCACGAGTTGACTTTGTCAACTCGACCGAGCCGGCAGGCGAGACTCCACTCCGTATTACTCTTCAAAAACTGCGCCCTTTTGGACACGCCCCGGCATGAATGGACTTGCTTCAAAAAAAGGGAAGAAGGGCAAATAACTTAAGGAAACGCCAATGAGAAACAACGATAGAAAGCCCCAGGCGGGCCGGCATTCCGCCGGGAGCCGCAGCGGGCCCCCGGCGGGGGAGCGGCGGGGCGCAGGCCGTCCTGCCCGGGCCCGAAAGGAGCCCCTGCGGGACAATTATTACTATGAAGAGCCCTATGGCCAGCCAGGAGCCCGGCAGGAGTTCCAGGACATTTCCAGCTATTCTTCGGAGCGGGAGCGGCGGGCCGGCCAGCGGCGGGCAGAGCGCCCCCCCAAACCGCCCCGGCGGCGGGGGAGCGCTGGCCGCGTCATCGGCTGGGTCCTTACGCTGATGCTGGTGGCCCTGGTGGGGGCGGGCGTGTACGTGCTCTCCGCGCTGCGGGTCAAGCCTCTGGAAGGGGGCCTGAGCGCCGACCTTTCCGTGCGGACGGCCGGGGTGAAGAACATCGCCCTTTTTGGAGTGGACGCCCGGGAGAGGGAGAACGAGGGCCGGTCCGACGTGATGATGGTGCTGACCGCGGACAGCCGGAGCCACAAACTGAAGCTGGCCTCGCTGATGCGGGACTCGGAGGTGTACATCGAGGGCTACGGCTATGACAAGCTGACCCACGCCTATGCCTATGGAGGCCCCTCCTTGGCAGTGCGGACCATCAACGAGAATTTTGACTTAGACATCGAAGACTATGTCACCGTCAATTTTTATGAGATGGCGGAGATCGTGGACGCTTTCGGCGGGGTGGAGCTGGAGCTTTCCGGCGAGGAGATGCTGGAGGTGAACCGGAACCTGTGGAACCTCTCCCGGGAGGTGGAGGAAGAGGGCGGCGATTCCGGCATCCGGCACGACGACTACTTTACCGCCACGGACGGCACCCATAATATGGTGGACGGCGAATATGTGGGCGGAAAGGTGAAGCTCAACGGCCGGCAGGCGGTGGCCTTTGCCCGCATCCGGGAGCTGGGCGGGGACGGGGAGCGCACCAGCCGCCAGCACCAGGTGCTGGCCGGGCTTCTGGACCAGGTACGGCCCGGCAATTTCCTGCGGCTTCCCTCCATGGCCCGGGGGCTGCTCTCCCACAGCGAGACCTCCCTGGATTTATCCGGCCTGGCCGGGCTGGCCCCCTTTGCCCTGGGCGGCTTCCAGGTGGAGTCCGCCACCTTCCCCGGCGAGGCGGAAGGGGCCTATGGGGATACCAACGAAGAGGACAGCTGGGTCCTGCGCTTCGACCAGGACTTGATGGTCCAAAATCTGCACGGGTTCATTTTCGGCTAATCATGCCCGTTGGGCATAGAACAGGAGGCAGGCAAGTATGAGCGAACCGGTATTGGTGATCATGGCGGCAGGAATGGGCAGCAGGTACGGCGGGGGCGGCTTGAAGCAGGTGGACCCGGTGGGACCCTGCGGCGAGCGGATCATCGACTTTTCCATGTACGACGCTTGGCGGGCCGGGTTCCGCCGGGTGGTATGCGTGATCAAGCGCGGCATGGAGGAGGACTTCCGCCGGGAAATTCTGGCCCCCATGGAGGGCTACCTACAGGCGGACTGCGTCTTTCAGGAGATGGAGGACGTCCCGGCGGGGGAGGGTATCCCAGCGGGCCGGGAGAAGCCCTGGGGCACCGGCCACGCGGCCTTGACGGGCGCGAGGGCCGTGGGCGGCGCGCCTTACGCGGTCATCAACGCGGACGACTTTTACGGCCGGGAGGCCTTCCAGCAGGTGTACCAGTTTTTGAAAAGCGCCCGAGATGGGGAAAAGCTGGACCTGTGCATGGTGGGCTACCAGGTGCAGAACACGGTCTCCGAAAACGGCGCGGTGTCCCGGGGCGTATGCCAGGTGGAGGACGGGCTGCTGGCCCGGGTGGTGGAGCGCACCAAGATTTCTAAGCTGGAGGACGGGCGCATCGGCTACACCGAGGACGAGGGCGCCAGCTGGACCATTTTGGAGCCGGAAACGCCGGTTTCCATGCAGCTTTGGGGCTTTACGCCGGGCTTTACGGCGGAGCTGGAGCGGGAGTACGCCCGGTTTTTCCGGGAGGACCTGCCCAAGAACCCGCTGAAGGGGGAGTTTTACCTGCCCTTTGCGGTGAACGCTCTGGTGGAGGCGGGCAAGGCCCAGGTTCGGGTGCTGGAGACCGGCTGCAAGTGGTACGGCGTCACCTACCGGGTGGACCGGGAGCCGGTGGCCCGGGCCCTGCGGGACCTGACCGAGAGGGGGGAGTACCCCTCGCCGGTGTGGGGCGGACAGGGCTGAACAAAGGAGAAAAAGCGGTCCGGCGGGGGAGCATCCCCCGCCTTTTGCGTTTCCGGGCCCGAAGACGCGGGCACGGTTGCCGGCGGCATGGGCAGCGCCGTTCAAAAAAGGGCGTCCCTTTCTCAAAGTCCGTTTACTTATTACACAGAGAATGGAGTCGATTTTTGTGAGAAGAAACAAAGATCAAGGAGTTAGAGTGTAAATCTTAAAATAAATAGCTAAAAACACTTGAATTTTTTTTGGGATATGGTATGATAGTAGTGGTAAATTCTGAAAGGCGGCTCCGTGCGGGAAGCGCGGCGCTGCCGACAATACCAGGACAAGGAGATCGATAGCCATGAATACGGAAAAGACCGGTATGGAGTCTGCCGCGAAAGCCGGGGCCAAGGCCCCCAACCCTGGCGAAATTCCCCTGGACCTGTTCCACCGGGGCAAAAACCGGCGGGTGTACGAGTACCTGGGCGTGCACAAGGCGGTTCGGGGCGGCAAGCCCTGCATGGTGGCCCGTGTGTGGGCCCCTCATGCCCGGGCGGTGTCCCTGGTGGGCAATTTCTGCAACTGGGACAGCGCCAAGTACCCCCTGCGCAAGGTGGACGGCAGCGTTTGGGAGGGCTACACGGACTTTGTGTTCCAGCCCTTTGAGATGTACAAGTTCTATATCAAGACCGCCGACGGGCAGGACAGCTATAAGGCCGACCCCTACGCCCGCCACACCGAGACCCGCCCCGGCACAGCCTCCCGCTGGTATGAGCTGGAAGACTACGCCTGGCAGGACAAGGCCTGGCAGGAGAAGAAGGAGAAGCAGCCCCACTATGCCCAGCCGGTGAACATATACGAGGTACACGCCGGCTCCTGGCGGAAATACGCGGACGGCAGCGTGTTCTCTTACGAGAAGCTGGGCGACGAGCTGATTCCCTACGTGAAGGAGATGGGTTTTACCCACATTGAGTTTATGCCCCTGACCGAGTACCCTTACGACGGCTCCTGGGGCTACCAGGTGATGGGCTACTTTGCGCCCACCTCCCGCTATGGCCAGCCCAAGGACTTTATGAGCTTTGTGGACCGCTGCCATCAGGCGGGCATTGGGGTCATTATGGACTGGGTCCCGGCCCATTTCCCCCGGGACGCGGCGGGCCTGGCCAAGTTTGACGGCACGCCCTGCTATGAATACGCGGACCCCCGCAAGGGCGAGCATAAGGAGTGGGGCACTTTGGTATTCGACTACGGCAGCCCCGAGGTGGTCAGCTTCTTGGTGTCCAGCGCGGTGTTCTGGCTGAAGGAATACCATGTGGACGGCCTGCGGGTGGACGCGGTGGCCTCCATGCTCTACCTGGACTACAACCGCAGGGACGGGGAGTGGGTCCCCAACAAGGACGGCGGCAAGGAGAACCTGGAGGCGGTGGCCTTTTTGCAGGCCCTAAACGAGGCGGTCTTCGCCGAGGTCAAGGACCCCATGATGATCGCCGAGGAGTCCACCGCCTGGCCTATGGTTTCTAAGCCCACCTTTATGGGAGGCCTGGGCTTCAACTACAAGTGGAACATGGGCTGGATGAACGACATGCTCCGCTATATGTCCATGGATCCCCTGTTCCGCAGCGGCAACCACAGCTCTTTGACCTTCTCCTTTTTCTACGCTTTCTCCGAGAACTTCATTCTGCCCATCTCCCACGACGAGGTGGTCTATGGCAAGGGCTCGCTGATTAACAAAATGCCCGGCGACGACAAGATGAAGGCGGACCAGATGCGGGCTTTCGTCTCCTATATGATGGGCCACCCGGGAAAGAAGCTGCAATTTATGGGCACGGAATTTGCCCAGAAGAACGAGTGGAACTTTGAAAAGGAGCTGGAATGGGGCCTTTTGCAGTATGAGGAGCACCAGAACGCCCAGCGCTTCTTCAAGGCCGTAAACCGCTTCTACCTGAGCCGCCCGGAGCTGTGGGAGATCGACTTCTCCTGGGAGGGCTTTGAGTGGATCAGCAACGACGACTACACCCAGAGCGTCATCGCCTTCCGGCGCAAGGCCAAGGACGGCAAAGAGCTGGTGTGCGTGTGCAACTTTGTGCCCGTGGAGCGGGAGGACTACAAGATCGGCGTGCCCTACTGGGGAACCTGGGCCGAGGTCTTTACCTCCGACGCCAAGGAGTTCGGCGGCGGCGGCGTGAGCAACGGCAAGAGCATCCGCACCCTGGACGAGCCCATGCACGGCTGCGAGCAGAGCGTCTCCCTGACCCTGCCCGGCTGCTCCGTGTTCTTCCTGGAGTGCGTAAAGCGCAGCGAGAAGCCCAAGCCCAAGGTAAAGGCCATGCCCGTGCCCAAGGCGGCGGAGGCTCCCGCCGAACGGCCCGGTTCGGTTCGGGCCGCGGGCTGAGCCCGGCGCAGTACGTGCGTCCGCCGGTTTTTTCAGCAGCCAGCCCTGGCGGACGCGTTGCGATATATAAATTGAAATAATAGGAGGACGAAACATGTTACCCAAACAAGAGGTCGTAGCTATGCTGCTTGCGGGCGGCCAGGGCAGCCGGCTGGGAGTCTTGACGAAGAACCTGGCAAAGCCCGCCGTGCCCTTTGGCGGCAAGTACCGCATCATCGATTTTCCCCTTTCCAACTGCGTCAATTCCGGCATCGAGACCGTAGGCGTGCTCACCCAGTACCAGCCCCTGGAGCTCAACGAGTACATCGGCTCCGGCCAGCCCTGGGACCTGGACAGCATGGACGCGGGCGTCCATGTGCTGCCCCCCTACCAGAAGAGCAAGGGCTCCGACTGGTACAAGGGCACCGCCAATGCCATCACCCAGAATATTCCCTTCATCGAGCGCTACAACCCGGACTATGTGGTGGTCCTTTCCGGCGACCACATCTATAAGATGGACTATGCCAAGATGATCGCCTTCCATAAGGAGAAGGACGCCGCCGTCACCATCGCCGTGCAGCAGGTGCCCATGGCCGAGGCCAGCCGCTTCGGCATCCTCAACACCAACGAGGACGACTCCATCTACGAGTTTGACGAGAAGCCCAAGCAGCCCAAGAACGACCTGGCCAACATGGGCATCTATGTCTTCACCTGGGAGAAGCTGCGCAAGTTCCTGCTGGCCGACGAGGAGGACCCGGGCAGCGACAACGACTTTGGCAAGAACGTCCTGCCCGCCATGCTGAACGCCGGCGAGAAGATGTTCGCCTACCGCTTTGAGGGCTACTGGAAGGACGTGGGCACCATCGACAGCCTGTGGGAGGCCAACATGGACCTGCTGGATCCCAACGTCCCCCTGGACCTGGGCGACCCGGACTGGCGCATCTATTCCCGCAACCCGGTTATGCCCCCCCATTACATCGCCAAGGGCTCCCAGGTGCAGAACTCCCTGATTGCCGAGGGCTGCAATGTGTACGGCGACCTGGAGTTCTCCATCCTCTTCGCCGGGGTCTATGTGGCCCCCGGGGCGGAGGTCATGTCCTCCATCATCATGCCCGGCGCCCGCATTGAAGAGGGCGCCAAGGTCCAGTACGCCATCGTGGCCGAGGACGCGGTGGTCGGCGCGGGGGCCGTGGTGGGCATGAAGCCCGAGGAGATGGAAGACAAGGACAAGTGGGGCGTGGCCGTGGTGGGCCCCCGGGCCCACGTGGCCCCCGGCGCCTGCGTGGCGCCCCAGGAGATGCTGGACGCCGAGGAGGGCGTAAAGAGATGAAAACCTTACAATTTTCACAAAAGAAAGGGAGATGGCCCATATGATGCGCGGCAACGACGTAATTGGCATCCTCTTTGCCTATGTGCATGAGGAGCGTGTAAGAGAACTGACTGAAAACCGGGTGATGGCCTCCATACCCTTCGGCGGGCGCTACCGCCTGGTGGACTTCGCCCTTTCCAACCTGGTGAATTCCGGGGTCAACAAGGTGGGCGTAATCACCGAGCAGAACTACCAGTCCCTGATGGACCACCTGGGCTCCGGCAAGTCCTGGAACCTCTCCCGCAAGCGGGAGGGCCTGTACCTGCTGCCCCCCTTCGGCGCGGACACCAACCGGACGGACGGGCTGGTGGCCAGCCTTTCCTCCATCCACCGCTTCCTGAAGAATTCCAAGGAGGAGTACGTGCTGCTCTCCAACTGCGACACGGTCTCCAACATCGACTACCGGGACGTGTTCCGCTTCCACACCGAGAAGAACGCGGACATCACCGTGATCTACCGCCACGGCACCTCCCCGGACACGGACCGTAACGTGGTCTACACCGTGGACCCGGAGGGCTTCGTGCGGGATATGCTCATCAAGCGGGGCAGCGACGCCAACTGCAACTATGGCTTTGGCAAGTGCATCCTGCGCCGCCAGATGCTCATAGACATGGTAGAGGACTGCATGAGCCGCAACCTGTACGACTTTGACCGGGACGTGCTGCAGCGCAACCTGAAGGACCTGAAGGTCTTTGCCTACGAGTGCACCAGCGCGGCCTATACCATCACCTCCTTCCACAGCTATTTCGAGGCCAACATGGCCCTGATGGACCCCAAGGTGCGGGCCCAGCTGTTCCTGCCGGAGCGCCCGGTCTACACCAAGGTGCGGGATGACATGCCCGCCAAGTACGGCTTGGGCTCCTCCGTCACCAACTCCATTGTGGCCGACGGCTGCATCATTGACGGCGAGGTGGAGAACTGCATCATCTTCCGGGGCGTGAAGGTCCACAAGGGAGCCAAGCTCCAGAACTGCGTGATCATGCAGGACTGCGTGGTCGGCGAAGACTGCCGCCTGGATTATGTGGTGGCGGACAAGAACGTGATCTTCGACGCGGGCCGCAAGATGGCCGGTTACCAGAGCTACCCGGTCTACGTGGGCAAGGGCAGCCGGGTCTAAGCCTGGCGCGCAAAGCCCGTTACTACACCGAGAAAAGCGGAAAGGAATTTGACCAATGAAGATTTTATTCTGTGCCAGCGAAGCCCTGCCTTTCTCCGCCACCGGCGGCTTGGCGGACGTGGCCGGTTCCCTGCCCCAGGCCCTGCGGGCCCGCATGGTAGGGTGCCGGGTGGTGGTGCCCCTGTATGACAATGTCTCCCAGGAGCTGCGGGACAAGATGAAGTTCATCACCAGCATCTCCGTGCCCGTGGCCTGGCGGCGGCAGTACTGCGGCATTTTTGAGGCCAAGATCGGCCAGGTGACCTATTACCTCATCGACAACCAGTACTATTTCAAGCGCGGCGGCCTTTACGGGCATTTTGACGACGCGGAGCGCTTCGCGTTCTTCTCCCGGGCCATTTTGGAGATGCTGCCCTACATCGACTACAAGCCGGACGTGATCCACGCCAACGACTGGCAGACCGCCCTGGTGCCGGTCTATTACCGGCTGTTCTATGCCAACAACGAGTGGTACGCGGGCATTAAGACCCTGTTCACCATCCACAACATCCAGTATCAGGGCCAGTATGGCAAGGATATTCTGGAGGACGTGTTCGGCATTCCCGCCTATGAGAGCCAGCTTTTGGAGTTCAACCGGGACGTGAACCTGATGAAGGGGGCCATTGAGTGCGCCAACTGGGTCTCCACCGTGAGCCCCAGCTATGCCCAGGAGATTTTGGACCCCTGGTTCTCCCACAAGCTGGACCCCATCCTCCGGGAGCGCAGCTGGAAGCTTTCGGGCATTCTCAACGGCATCGACACCGTGGGCTACGACCCGGCGGCCGACCCCAACCTTTACGCCAACTACAGCCAGGCCGACAAGGCCAACAAGACGGTGAACAAGAAAAAGCTCCAGGAGCGCCTGTGCATGGAGGCGGACCCGGACGTGCCGCTGATCGGCATGGTGACCCGGCTGGTCTCCCACAAGGGCCTGGACCTGGTGAAAGAGGGCGTGGACAATGTGATGGAGTACTCCAACGCCCAGATCGTGATCTTGGGCAGCGGCGACCTGGAGTATGAAAACTACTTCAAGTGGATGCAGGAGAAGTATCCCGGCCGGTTCGTGCTGTGCCTGGGCTTTGTGCCGGAGCTCTCCCGGAAGATTTACGCCGGGGCCGACATTTTCCTGATGCCCAGCAAGTCCGAGCCCTGCGGCCTGTCCCAGATGATCGCCCTGCGCTACGGCACCATCCCGGTCATCCGGGAGACCGGCGGCCTGAAGGATTCCATTACCGACAGCGGCGACGGGGTGGGCAACGGCTTCACCTTTATGACCTATAACACCGGCGACATGCTGCACAGCCTGCACCGGGCCATTTACGCCTACAACTCCGACAAGGAGGGCTGGGGCGTGCTGGTGGACCGGGCCATGGGCTGCGACAACAGCTGGGGCAGGTCGGCCGGCGAGTACATCAAGCTGTACAAGCAGATCATGGAGAACTGAGAAGTTTTTAGTCGGATCGAATACCAATGTAAGGCGGCGGGGCAACCTGCCGCCTTTTTGTAATTATTTTGTAATCTTTTGCTTCCATTTTGGCGGAAATTGTGCTATAATGTACGCTGTTGCCAGTTTCCGCCCTTTGCGCGAGGCGCTAATTTTTGCTTCGCAAAAATGTGGCGAAACTCAAATTAACGGTGAGCAATATACGCGGTCCAGGAGCTTACAACATTCGCTCCGCGAAGTTGGCACCTTGCGGGGTGTGGGGCAGAGCCCCACGGCCTGTTTTGTAATGTATGGCCTCCGGCGGGGGTAGGGGGGTACCCAAAAAACAAAAAAACGCCCCCCCAGAAGACCCCGCCCAGGGGGCCCCCCAGGACCCCCAATTTTGCATAAAAAA
>CAOKRG010000017.1 GCA_948471095.1 uncultured Oscillospiraceae bacterium | reverse complement strand
TGCGTTAGGCACCTGGTAGGGTTCTTAGGGGCAAAGCCCCTAAGCCGCCGGAGGCTAAACATTACAAAATGGGGCCGTTAGGCCCCTTCGGGACGGCTTGGCGAAGCCAACGTCATAAGTCCCGACCCCAGAGCCCCTGCCGGTACTTCTCTATTTTCTCCCGCCCTTCAAGAATTATCCTCCCGAAACGCCGCATAATAAGACCGGTTAAGGCAACGCCATCTCGGGAGGACCCCTATGAAGATCAAGTATAAAGCCTATTTCATTTTTCTGCTTTTGCTGGCCCTTATGGGCGCGGCGGCCTACTCCATCGCCCATGTGTCCGGCGACGCGGAGTATGTGGCCGCCGCTGGGCAGCAGAGCCTCTACAAGCTGGATGTGTCCAAGGCCCGGGGGACCATTTACGACTGCAACCTCGTCCCCTTGACGGGGACCGTAAAGCGCCGCATGGCCGCCATCGCCCCCACCATTGAGACCATCGGGGCCCTGGACTCCGCCACAGAGGGCAAGTACCGGGACCGGCTGGCCCTGGCCCTGGAGGACGGCAAGCCCTTTACCCTTCCCATCGACCGGTATGTGAAGGACCCCAACGTGGACCTGTTCAACGTGCCCGTCCGCTATGAGCCGGACCAGCCGGCCCCCCATGTGGTGGGGTACCTGGACAGCATGGGCCAGGGGGCCTCCGGCATGGAGCTGGCCATGAACGACGCCTTGAGCCGCTCCGGCGGGGAGATTTCCGTTTACTATCAGGTGGACGCGCTGGGGCGGGTGATCGCCGGGGCCCAGCGGCTGGCGGTGGATACTTTGGAGCAGTCCGCGGGCGGGGTAGCCCTCACCCTGGACCGGAAATTACAGGCCCTGGCCCAGGAAGCGGCCAAACGGCTGGGCAGGGGCGCGGTGGTGGTCACCGAGGGGCCCGAGTGCAAAATACGGGCCCTGGCCAGCGTGCCCAGCTTTGACCCCGCCGACGTGGGCAGCGCGGCCCACGAGGAGGACTCGCCCCTTTTGAACCGGGCCTTCTGCGCTTACGCCCCGGGCTCGGTGTTCAAGCTGGCCGTGGCCGCGGCCCTGTTGGAAAACGGCGCCGCCCTGGAGCGTTTTGACTGTACGGGCTCCCTCAACGCCGGGGGGCTGCTCTTTCACTGCTATGATGGCCAGGCCCACGGGACGCTGGACCTGCGGGGGGCCATTGAGAAGTCCTGCAACGGCTACTTCATTGCCGCCGCCCGGGCTCTGGGGGGCCAGCCGGTGCTGGACATGGCCTATAACCTGGGCCTGGGGGCCAGCCAGGAATTCGGCCGGGGCCTGTGGACTGCCGCGGGCTCCCTGCCCCAAGGCAGGGCCCTGGAAAACGCCCGGGCGCTGGCCAACTTCTCCTTCGGGCAGGGGGACCTGACCGTAACCCCCCTGCAGATGTGCGGGCTGATGAACGCCATCACCTCCGGCGGGGAATACCAGTCCCCCAAGCTGATCGAGGGCCTGGTGGACGAGGAAGGCCAGCTGGTCCCCCAGCAGGCGGTTACGGACGTAAAACGGCCCGCCATGAGCGCCAAAACCGCCCAGACCCTGCGGGAATATCTGGAAAGCGCGGCCCGGTCCGGCACCGGGGCGGCGGGGGCCCCCGAGGGCCTGGCCTGCGGCGTGAAGACCGGCACGGCCCAGACCGGCGTTTATGAAAACGGCCGGGAGCTCTCCCACTTTTGGTACTGCGGGTTTGTGGAGTACGGCGGCAAGCGCTGCTGCGTCACGGTCCTGCGGGAGTCGGCCCAGGAGGACGGCGGCGTGACCGCGGGCGTGTTCCGCCAGGTGGCCCAGGGAATTTTCCCCTCCTAAGCCGTTGACAAACCGGGGGAAAAGAGGTATACTACAGGCAAAAGACCTAGAATCTGGATTCACAGCCGTTGAACGCGGCCAAAGCGGGGCCTTTTCCGCATTTTCTGGCTATGAATGCAGATTTATAAAGCGGGGGAGAAGACGCTTTCCCCGCCCTATTGGCAGAGAAGCGGCGGAGGGTGCGAGCCGTAATAGGGCGGGAAGGCGGGCCGCTTCCCTTGGCCGGAGGCTGTGCCATTCCGGCCGCGCCCTGCCGCGAGGAGCGGCGGCGTATCCCGGCGTTAACGGGTTCGAGCTGGCCCGGCTTGCGCCGGGCAATTTGGGTGGTACCGCGGGCTTGCCCGTCCCAAGTTTTGGGACAGGCAGGCTTTTTTCATTTTTCAGAGAAAGGGGAGGAGGAAGGCATGAAAAGCTTGAAGCGGACCGTAATCGGGGCCGTTTTGTCCCTGCTGGGCTCCATCTGGGGCCTGGCGGCGCTGCTGGTGGGCGCGGCCTATATGGAGAACGTGAGCGAGTGGCCCACCGCCCAGGGCCGCTACGTGACGGCCATCCTGCGAAGCGGCATGATGCCCCCGCTGGCAATTGGCGGCGTGCTGCTCCTGTTGGGGCTGCTGGTCACGGGCATCGAGTACTTTAAAAAGGAGGATTGAGCCATGGTCGTTCTGATCGCCGGGGCCAGCCACACCGGCAAGACCGCCCTGGCCCAAAGGCTGCTGGAAGCCTATGGCTGGCCCTACCTCTCCATCGACCATCTGAAAATGGGCCTTATCCGCAGCGGGCAGACCACCCTGACCCCGGAGGACGGCCCGGAGCTTACCGAATACCTCTGGCCCATTGTGCGGGAGATGGCCAAGACCGCCATGGAGAACCGCCAAGACTTGATCGTGGAGGGCTGCTACATCCCCTTTGACTGGGGGGAGGGCCTGGCGGAGGAATACCTGCGGGAGACCCGCTATGTATGCCTGGTCATGACCCGGCGGTATGTGGAGGAGCACTGGAAGGACATCTGCGGCTATGCCAATGTGGTGGAACAGCGGGGAGAGGAGGAACTGGACCGGGAAGCGCTGATTCGGGATAATGAGGAGAACCTCCGCCAGTGCAAAGCCCGGGGGCTGGAATATATTCTGATCGATGGGAGCTACCGGGTGGAGTGGAGTTTGTGAGAGGGCTCGTTGGGGGACAGATGAAAAGGCTGACCAAACTTTTACTGTTACATTTTGTTGGTACAAGTGCAAGGGAAAATTTCGTCATTCTCCGCTGCCGTGTCAGTTGTAGCTTTTTGCCCCAAACCGAGCGCTTAGCTCGCGCCTCACACCCACGAAAAGCGTATAAAAGTTTGTGGGGTTTGGGGTGAAACCCCAAGGTCTTAAGTCCCCAAGGCCTTAAAAGTACGATCAATCAAAATTGCTAAAAAATTATGAAGGAGACGATTCAAATGCAATGGACCGGACTGAACGAGCTGAGAGAAAAATACCTGAGCTTTTTTGAGAGCAAGGGGCACCTGCGGCTGCCCAGCTTCTCCCTGGTTCCCCAGGGAGACAACAGCCTTCTGCTGATAAACTCCGGCATGGCCCCCATGAAGAAATTCTTCACCGGCGAGTCCACTCCGCCCCGGCTTCGGGTGACCACCTGCCAGAAGTGCATCCGCACCCCGGACATAGAAAGCGTGGGCATCGACGACCGGCACGGCACCTTCTTCGAGATGCTGGGCAACTTCAGCTTTAACGACTACTTCAAGCGGGAGGCCATTCCCTGGGCTTGGGAGTTCTTTACAGAGGTGCTGGAGATTCCCCAGGAGAAGCTCTACGTCACCGTATACCAGGAGGACGACGACGCCTGGGACATCTGGACAAAAGAGGTGGGCGTGCCGGAAAGCCATATGCGCCGCATGGGCAAGGAGGACAACTTCTGGGAGCACGGCAGCGGCCCCTGCGGCCCCAGCTCAGAGATCTACTTCGACCGGGGCCCGGAGCACAGCTGCGGCAGGCCCGACTGTGACGTAGGCTGTGAGTGCGACCGCTATGTGGAGGTATGGAACCTGGTGTTCACCCAGTTCAATAACGACGGCAAAGGCAACTACACCCCCCTGGGGCGGGAGAATATCGACACGGGCCTGGGCATGGAGCGCCTGGCCTGCGTGATGCAGGACGTGGACAACCTGTTTTTGGTGGACACGGTGCAGAACATCATGAAAAAGATCAGCGAGATCACCGGCGTCCGCTACGGCCAAAGCCCCAAGACGGATATCTCCCTGCGCATCATCACCGACCACATGCGCTCCACCGTCTTCATGATCGGCGACGGGGTGCTGCCCAGCAACGAGGGCCGGGGCTACGTGCTGCGCCGCCTGCTGCGTCGGGCCGCCCGCCACGGCCGTCTGCTGGGGGTGCGCGGGCCCTTCCTCAAGGATGTGGTGGACACGGTGATTGAGGAGAACGGCGGGGCCTATCCCGAGCTCAAAGAGAAGCGGGAGACCATCCGCAAGGTGATGGCCTATGAAGAGGAGAGCTTTGAGCGCACCATTGACCAGGGCATGGCCATGCTCACCGAGTTCATTGACAAGGCGGAGAGCAAAATGTTCTCCGGCGAAAGCGCCTTTACCCTGAACGACACCTTTGGCTTCCCCCTGGACCTGACCAAAGAGATTTTGGCCGAGCGGGGGATGCTGGTGGACGAGGACCGCTTCCAGGAGCTGATGAAGGAGCAGAAGGAGCGGGCCCGCAGCGCCCGGAAGAACGCCGGGGCCGACGCCTGGAAGGGCGAGGGCGGGGCTGTCAGCGGGCTGCCCGCCACAGAGTTTATTGGCTACACGGAGCTTGCCGGGGAGGCAAAGGTGCTGGCCATTATCCAGAACGGCCAGCGGGTGGAGTCTGCCGGAGAGGGCGCCGAGGTGTCCGTTGTGCTGGACCGCACCCCCTTCTATGGGGAGAGCGGCGGCCAGGCCGGAGACGGCGGCCAGCTGAAGGCCGAGGGCGTTGTCGTGGACGTGATCGACGTGACCCGCCACGAGGGCGTGTTCCTGCACCGGGCCCAGGTCGGCGAGGGCGTCTTGAATGTGGGGGACGGCGTCAGCGCCGAGGTGGACTCCGCCCAGCGCTTTGACACCATGCGCAACCACACCGCCGCCCATCTGCTGCAGGCGGCTCTGCGGAAGGTGCTGGGAGACCATGTGGGGCAGGCCGGCCAGCTGGTCAACGAGCGGCACGTGCGGTTCGACTTTACCCACTTCGCGGCCCTTTCTCCGGAGGAGCTGGCCCAGGTGGAGGGGCTGGTCAACCTGGAAATTTTAAAGTCGGTGCCGGTGGAAGTAAAAGAGATGCCCATTGAGGAGGCCAGAAGGCTGGGGGCCATGGCCCTGTTCGGGGAGAAGTACGGCGACATTGTGCGGGTGGTCTCCGTGGCGGACGGCTTTTCCCGGGAGTTCTGCGGCGGCACCCACATGGACAACACCGCCCGGCTGGGGCTCTTTAAGATTGTTTCCGAGTCCTCCGTGGCGGCGGGCGTGCGGCGCATTGAGGGCGTAACCGGCAAGAGCGTGCTGCTGGAGCTGGGCCGGCAGGCGTCCGCCCTGCAGGAGACCGCCAAAACCCTGAAGGTGGCGAACCTTCTGGACCTGCCCGCCCGGGCCAGGCAGGTGATGGCCGAGCTGAAGGAGAAGGACCGGCAGATCGAGGCCCTGAACGCCAAGGTGGCCTCCGCCAACCTGGAGGGGGTGTTCCGGGACTCCAAGGACGTAAACGGCGTGAAGGTGGTGTACGCCCTGCTCTCCGGCACGGGCAGCGACGCCCTGCGGGCCCTGTGCGACAAGGCCAAGGAGCGCCCCGAGCCCATCGCGGCGGTTTTCGCGGGAGTCAGCGAGGGCAAGGCCGTCCTGTGCGCGGCCTGCAACAAGCCTGCCCAGGAAAAGGGCCTAAAGGCCGGAGCCCTGGTCAAGGCCGTGGCCCAGCTTACCGGCGGCAACGGCGGCGGCAAGCCGGACTTCGCCATGGCCGGGGCCAAGGACCAGACCAAGCTGGACGAGGCCCTGGCGGCGGTGCCCGGGCTGGTAAAAGAGCAGATGGGATGAGCGCCAAACGGGTGTCTTTTTGATGGGCCCCGTGGGCGCGGGTAAGGACACGGGGGGCGGCTGCCGGGAAAACTAGGTGGCCTAGGAAGTGGCGAGTTGTTATGTTACCCCGGAAGCTAATAGTAGGAACACATTGCGCGGTCAAGGGGCGTTAGGCCCCTTGCAGGTTCTTAGGGCAGAGCCCGCAAGTTCATGTTTGATGAACTTGGCCGCCGGAGGCCATACAATACAAAACGGGCCGCAGGCCCAAAACAGTTTTCCATACTATGTTATTTCTGGAGAAATAAAAATGAGAGTTTTACGGAGTGGCCTCCGGCGGCTTAGGGGCTCTGCCCCTAAGAACCCTGCCACCTTTGAAAAGGTGGACGAAACTTTTAATGTTGCGCTTAAGAAGCTTTCTTCTTTAACGCGCGCTTGGCTGCTCCCAGGTCCTCCCAGCACTGATGCGAAATCCAATCAAAGGAGCATATAATCATGTCTGACTGCATTTTCTGTAAAATAGCGGCGGGGGAGATCCCCTCCACAAAGGTTTACGAGGACGAAGCGGTCCTGGCCTTTCGGGACCTGGATCCCCAGGCCCCTTTCCATGTGCTGCTCATCCCCAAAGAGCACATCGCCTCCGCGGCGGAGATTACCCCGGAAAACAGCGGGGTTGTGGCCCATATCTTTGAGGCGGCGGCGAAGATCGCCCGGGAGCAGGGCTTAGAGAAGGGCTTCCGCATCGTCAACAACTGCGGGGAGGACGGCATGCAGAGCGTCCAGCACCTGCATTTCCACATGCTGGCGGGCCAAAAGATGGGCTGGCCCCCCTTCCCGCCCCAGAAGGAGGCGGAATGACCGGCCGCGGGCGCCGCCTTCGCCGGACGCTTTTGTGGGCCCTGGCCCTGCTGCTTCTGACGCTGGCGGCCTGCGGCCAGGAAGAGCCCCGGGCAGCTATGGAGGGCGTTTTGGTCTACCAGCATGGGGAAACCTTCTATCTTTACGCGGAGGGCGGCGGCGACTTGATCTATACGGTCCCCGCCCAAGCCTCCGGGGCCGAGCTTGCGGTGGGACAGAAGGTTCGGGTAAATTTTGACGGCTCCGTGCGGGAGATTGCCCCGCCCCAGTTCGACAAAATTTATTCCGTTGACATTTTAGGCCAAGCGGAGGAAGAGGAATTTCAAGAGGGCCTGGACTATTTCAATACGGAGGTCAAGCCCTGGCATCTGCCAGAGGACGGTCCCAGCCCGGAGCCAGCCGAGGCCCCGAGCTCCATCCATTCTCCGGAAAACCCCGCTGTCATAGAGGGCGTGTTGGTGTATGAGAGCGACGGCTTCTACTTTTATACCGAAGACTATGTGAACCAATTGATGGCGGAGGGCGATGATGTGAACCTGGACCTGGTTTCCCGGATATTCACTCTGTCCCCCCAGGAAAAGGTATCCAACGGCCAGCTGGAAGTGGGGCAAAAAATCCGAATCAACCATGACGGCATGAACAACCTGATGGCCCCGCCCAGCTTCTGCGATATCTACTCCATCGACATTCTGGGCCAGGCCGAAGAGGAAGAATTCCAGAAGGGCCTGGACTATTTCAATGCGGAGGTCAAGCCCTGGCACCTGCCGGAGGAGGGCGGCCAAACGGGCTGATCAATGAGCCTGAGAACAGACGGGACTGCGTCCCGAAGGGGCCGCGTATTTGCCTACTTTTAACTGTCAGGGTAACAAATCAGGAAAGACTCCAGGGCGCAACAGTAAAAGTTTCGTCATTCTCCGCTGGCGCTTCGGTCGGCGACGGGAAATCGCCACTGGCGATTGTCGCCCTTTTCAAAGGTTGCAGGGTTCTTAGGGACGGAGTCCCTAAGCCGCCGGAGGCCATCTAATACTTCTATAACAACCAGTTTTAACGCGCCTAAAACATACGAAAGGAGATTTATCATGAGCGTATATAAAATTAACATCGCGGGCTGTGAGAGGGAGCTGCCCATCTGCCCCATTAACGAACACATGGACATCGCGGGCTTCGTGATGTTTTCCGATGTGGAGATCACCGAGGCGGTGGCCAAGGCCCTGCTGGCCAAGTGCCCGGAGCACGATGTGATCGTCACCGCCGAGAGCAAGGGCATCCCCCTGGCCTACGAGATGGCCCGCATTGGCTGCCGGAACTACGTGGTGGCCCGCAAGGGGATCAAGGCCTATATGGAGGACCCCATCCATGTGGAGGTGAAGTCCATCACCACGGACCATGTGCAAAAGCTCTATCTCTCCAAGGCCGACTGCGAGAACCTGCGGGGCAGGCGCATCCTCATTGTGGACGACGTGATCTCCACCGGCGAGTCCCTGGCCGCCATGGAGGAGCTGCTGCGCGAGATCGGCGGCAACGTGGTGGGCAAGGCCTGCGTGCTGGCCGAGGGCGACGCCAAGGACCGGACGGATATTATCTACCTGGAGCCCCTGCCCCTGTTCTTTAAATAAGCCGGGAAACAGGAGGAAGGCATGGAGAAACAACAAATTGAGGTGATTCCCTACCTGGCCTTTTCGGGGAACTGCCAGGAGGCATTGCGGGCTTACATGGAGGCTTTTGGGGGCGAGATTCTCTATCTCTCCCGCTGGTCTCAGGAAAACACTAGCTCCCCGGAGCTGATGGGAAAGGTGATGCACGTGGAGTTCCGCCTGGGCCGAACCCCGATGGCGGCGGGAGACGCGCCGGAGGGCGCCGCCGCCAGCACGGCCGTCAAGCTGATGATTCACATGGAAAGCAAGGAGGAGGCGGAGCGGGCCGTGGAGGTCCTGGCAGAGGGGGGAGAGCTCCTCTCCCCCTTGAAGCCCCATCCCAAGCCGGACGACGGCGGCTGCGGCTCCCTCATCCGGGACCGCTTTGGCTTTACCTGGATCATCACCTGCCCTAACCCCGAGGCGGGCTGAGGGTGGAATTCGTTCCTACAGTTAACACAGTTCAAAAGAGGCAGGATACCTCTTTTGAACCAGGCGGGGCAGCCGCCCAGCATAAAACTCGGCGCCTACCGATTTTTAAGTGTGTTTCCTATAAAGCATAGAAAAGCGCCCCCTGCGGTTTCGGCCACGCATTCTGTGGCTGGCCCGCGGGGGGCGTTTGGGTTAATATATACTCCAGCGTCAAACGATAGGAAGCAAAGTCGGGACTTATGACATTGGCTTCGCCAAGTCATCCCGAAGGGGGTGAGCGTCTGCCAGCACGCCGCGAACCGGCCGAGCCGGCAGGCGAGACCCCTACGGCCCATTGTGTGATGTATGGCTTCGGCAAGGCTGCGAAACTCTGCCGGCGACTTCGCTTTGCGAAGTCGTGCTCTGCAAGGGGCCGCGACTTCACGCAGCGAATGTCAACTTCGCGCAGCGAACGTTGTAAACTCCTTGACCGCGTACATTTGCTTACCGTTAGCTGGGCGGTAATTCTTCCGCTTATTGCTTGAACTGGTTCTGATACAGCTCCGCGTAGTAGCCGCCCAGCTCCATCAGCTCCTGGTGGGTGCCCCGTTCGATGATCTTCCCCTCCCGGACCACCAGAATCAGGTCCGCCTGCCGGATGGTGGACAGCCGGTGGGCGATGAGGAAGGAGGTGCGGTCCTTGAGCAGGGTGGAGATGGCCTCTTGAATCAGGGCCTCGGTTTTGGTGTCGATGGAGGCCGTGGCCTCGTCCAGCACGAAAATGCGGGGGTCCGCCAGCACGGCCCGGGCAAAGGAGACCAGCTGCTTCTCCCCGGTGGAGAGCTGGCCGCCTCCCTCGCCCACGTCGCTGTCATAGCCCTTTTCCATGCGCATGATAAAGTCATGGGCGTTCACCAGCTTGGCGGCGGCCATGATCTCCTCGTCCGTGGCGTCCAGCCGTCCATAGCGGATGTTCTCCTTCACCGTGCCGGAGAACAGGTGGGGCGTTTGCAGCACATAGCCGATGCTGCTGTGCAGCCACAGCAGGCTGCGCTCCCGGTAGTCCCGGCCGTCGATGAGCACCTGGCCCTCATTGGGCTCGAAAAAGCGGCAGGCCAGGTTCACCAAGGTGGACTTGCCAGCGCCGGTCTCCCCCACAATGGCCACGGCGGACCCGGCGGGCACGTCCAGGGTAAAGTGCTCCAGCACGTTTTCCGTACCGTCCGGGTAGCGGAAGGTCACGTCCTGAAAGGTGACGCGGCCCGTTATGGGCTCCCAGTTCTCCCGCTTGGGCTCCACCGAGGTGCCGTACCGGGCCTCCACCTCCGGCGGGTCGGCGATCTCCGGCCGCATTTCCAGCAGGCCGGTGACCCGCTCCACATTGGCCTGGGTGGAGACGAACCGGGTAACGCAGTAGGCGAAAGCCTGCACTGGGTCGGCGATCATCAGGGCAAAGCTGACGAAGATGGTGAGTTCGCCGATGGTGATGCCCCCGGCCAGGGCCATGCCGCCCCCGCCGGTTAGGACAAAGGCCAGGGAAAGGGCGGTTAGAAAGCTGATGATGGGCACATAGACCGCGTCCAGGAACACGGCCTTCACGCTGCTGCGGCGCATGCTTCCGCTGACCTCCTGAAAGGCGGCGGTGTTCTTGTCCTCAATGACCATGGTCTTGGAGGTCTTGGCCCCGGAGATGCCCTCGTTGTAGTGGCGGGTCACCTCGGCGTTGATCTTCCGGACCTGGCGGTTGATCTTTAAGATGCGCTTTTCAAAATACAGGGTGACCAGCGCCACCACCGGCGAGACGCACAGCACCAGCAGGGCAAGCTTCCAGTTGATGGCCAGCATTACGGCCACGCACCCGGCCACGTACAGGCTGCAATAAAAGCCGTCCACCAGGTTCCAGGTAAAGCCGCCGATGCGGCTGGCGTCGCTCATCACCCGGGCCACGATGACGCCCACGGGGGTTTGGTTATAGTAGGAGAAGCTCAGCGCCTGCAGGTGGGCGAAAAGGTCCCGCCGCAGGTCCCGGCTGAGGTTTACCTCCATGCGCAGGGCCACCCAGCCCAGCAGCAGCTCGGTAAAGGCCTTTAAGACCACCAGCCCCAGGTAGAGCAGGGCAAAGGCCGTAATGCCCTGGTGCACCCGGGGGGTGACGAAGCGGTCCACCGCGTAGCCGGAAAGCAGCGTGTAGGCCACGCCGATGAGGGCGCTGGTGAGCATGGCCAGAAACAGGGCGGTAATGCTCTTCCAGTAGACCCGGAAGTAGGGGAGGATTTTCAGCCAGACCTTAACGGAATGGCGCTCCTCCGGCTGGCTGGCTTGGTTTTTTTCTATATCCATGTAGAACTCCTTTTATAATATGGTATGTTGCGTGTCCAAAGACGTTGATTCGCACACGAGCTGAGACAGTGAGCCATTAAAAGTTTCGTCCACCTTTTCAAAGGTGGCAGAGCACGACTTCGCACGGCGAAGTCGCCGACAGAGTCTCGCGGCCTTGCCCTTGCTTTCCTGAGAAAACAACGCAGGAGGGGTAGGAAAAACGTCTCAGTGGGACGTTTTTCCGTAGGGGAACCCTCGTCGGGGGTTCCCCTAATGGGCATTTTCTTTGAAAATGCCCATTATGTGTTTGACGCATGAGAAGGCCTCCGGCGGGGAGGGGGCTTTGCCCCCTCCACCCCCACCACCTTTGTAAAGGTGGACGAAACTTTTACACGTTTATCGTGGGTGCGAGGCGTGTGCTTGGCGCTCGGTTTGGGGCTTGTTGGCAGATGCTTACCCTCCGGCGCACAGGACGCAGTTTTTGGGAGTAATACGGAGTGGCCTACAGGCGCACAGGTCGCGCCTTACGGCAAGGTCGCCTCCGGCGGCCAGGGTTTCACCCTGGACCGGACCAAACTTTTTAAAAAAAGTTTGGATCAAAAACTTTTACTGGCTCGCTAGCCAGCCTTTGCGTCTGGCTTCCCCTACGACCGCTGCATATTGTAAATCGTCTGGTAAATGCCCTCCTGGGCCGCCAGCTCCTGGTGGGTTCCCAGCTGGGCCACCCGGCCCTTGTCCAGCACCAGAATCTGGTCCGCGCCCATCAGGGTGGTGATGCGGTGGGCGATCAGAATGGTGGTGCCGCGCACGTTCTCCCGCAGGGAGCGGCGGATTTTTAGGTCCGTCTCCATGTCCACGGCGGAGAGGGAGTCGTCGAACACCTTGATGGGCGTGTCCTGCATCAGCATGCGGGCAATGGCCACCCGCTGCTTCTGCCCGCCGGAGATGGTCACGCCCCGCTCGCCGATGGGGGTCTCGTAGCCCTGGGAGAAGTTCACGATGGCGTCGTCAATGGCGGCCATGCGGGCGTATTTGCGCACCGCGTCCAGGTCCGCCCGGCCCGCGCCCTCGGCGATGCTCTCCCGGAAGGACTTGGAAAAGAGGAAGGGCTCCTGCAGCACCATGCCGATGTGCCCCCGCAGGTGGTCCAGACGGATGTCCCGCACGTCCACCCCGCCGATGGTAATCCTGCCGCCGCCCTCGGGCAGCTCATACAGCCGGTCCAACAGGTGCATCAGGGTGGATTTGCCGCTGCCCGTGGCCCCCAGAATGCCGAAGGTGGTCCCGGCCTTCACGGTAAAGCTCACGTCCTCCAGCACCTCGCCGGCCTCGCCATAGGCAAAGCTCACATGGTCGAAGACGATGTCCCCGGTCATGTCCGGGGTCTGGGCTCCGGGCCGGTCCCGCTCCGCCGGCGCGTCCAGAATCTCGAAAATGCGGGTGGCGCTGATGCCGGTCTTGCTCAGCTCGGTAAGCACCCGGCCCAGGTTGCTCACCGGCCAGGCCAGCATGGAGTTGTAGGCGGTAAAGGCCAAAAACTCCCCCTGGGTCAGGTCCCCCGCCTCCACGAAGAAGACGCCCACCACAAGGATGACCAGGGCCTGGAAGCCCGCCATAAAGTCGCACACGCCCCAGTTCATGCCCAAAAGCCGCCCCAGCCGGACCCACAGGCCGGTGAACTCCTGGTTCTTTTGGTTAAAGCGGTCGATCTCATAGCGCTCCCGGCCAAAGGCCCGCACCACCCGCACGCCGGTCAGGTTCTCCTGGACCAAGGCGGTCAGCTGGCCCTCGCACTGGTCGGCCTGCTCAAACTTATTGCCCACCAGCACAAAGAACACGAAGGAGAACAGCATGGTCACCGGGATGAAGGCCAGCACGATCAGGGAGAGCTTCACGTTCATCAGGAACATCAGCCCCATGGAGATACAGATGGCCAGCAGCGTGCGCAGGATGGTCATGAGCTGGTCGTTGATAAAGTTCTTGATCAGCTCCACGTCCTGGGTGCAGCGCTGGATGATGTCGCCGGTGGGGTTCTGGTTGTGCCAGGCATAGGGCAGGCGCTGGATGTGGTCGAAGAGCCGGTTGCGCACCCGCTCCACCGAGCCCTCGCAGGCCCTGGCCAGGCACACCCGGGAGCCGAAGTTGGTAAGCCCCGCCGCCACGGCGAAGAGCAGGGCCGCCGCGGCGCAGAGGACGATGTGGCCCCGCAGGTACTCCCGCCCGCCCAGGGCGTCCAGCCAGCCCAGCACGGGGCCGGGCAGGGCGAAGGGCTCGGAGTTGATCACCGAGTCCACCGTGACCCGGATGACCTGGGGCGTCATGTAGTTGGCCAGAGCGGAACAGACCACAAAGACCATGGCCAGCAGGAATTGGACCCGCAGCCCTTTGGTAAAAGGAGCGAAGCGGAGGATGCTGGACTTTTTCTTTTGATTCTCTTTTTTCTTCATGCAATACCTCGTTACGTGAATCGAAATGGCTTTTTCGCAAAAAAAGCACAACACAAGTCCGCCGGGCGGATTCCCCGAGACACAGGGGCAGACCGCGGGCAGGGCGCTGTGCTGTGCAGGTCCCCGCGCAACGTACACGGGGCGCACGACTATTTTGCATATTGAAAGTTAGGATACCATATGAGTGGGAAAAAGTCAAGAAAAAATGTAAAAGATGGGGGGCCCCTTTGCAAAAAAATTAGGTTACACGGGCCGTTTGACCTTGTGTAACCGAATCGTAATGCTTGCCAAGAAAAAACTTGCATTTCTCTTCGATATGGGGTATTATAGAAAAATAGAGGAAAACCATAAGCTTATGAGCCTGGAGGTGGATCTCATGCCTGACAACAACAACACCATTACCTTCTCTTTAGAGGAAGTCCGCGAGGCCGACATGAAACGGATCCTCTTGGTGGTCTACGACGCCCTAAAGGAGAAGGGGTATAATCCCATCAGCCAGATCGTGGGGTACCTGCTGTCTGAAGACCCCACCTACATTACCACCCATAACAACGCCCGCAGCCTCATCCGGCGCATCGACCGGGACGAGCTGCTTAAGGCTATGGTCCGGTCCTACCTGGGAGAGTGACCTCCCCGTTCCAAGAACCTGCCCTGGCTGGAGTCCGGCCCGTCTTTCCGGCGGCGCCCTCCCGTCCGTTCGGACGCCGGTCCGATCCGTACAGGTTCCAAATTTTTGACAAGCGTGGTGACACTATGAGCGAACAGAAAAAAGCGGCGCAGGAAAAGTCCCCCTTCCCCACCTATAAGGGCAAGCCCCTGGTGCGCTGCGGCGACACCATTTACTATGGGAGCATGGCGGACAAATATGTAATCAAGATGGATGTGAAATCCAAAAAAAAGGTGGGCGAACTGGACGTGGCCGACAAGGTGACCGTGCAGCTGATGTACACCGACCCGGAGATCCGCTCCCGCAAGCAGATCGTGAAAACCAGCGAAAAGGAAGGGCTGTACCTGGCCCTGGATATCGCCGAGGCCTGGCTGACCAGGGCCCTGGCGGAGTAAGGACCCGCATGTTCACAGCCGTTGAGCGCGGCCAAGGCGGGGCTTTTTCCGCCATACGCCAGTATGCCTGCGGAATATCTTGCCGGGCGAAATAATCCTCGTCCTGTCCGCATTCTCTGGCTATGAATACAGGGTGCTAAGAGAAAGGCCCTCCCGAACCGGGAGGCCTTTCTGTTTGTCTAGGACTTCTCCGGCTCCTTCCCCGGAATCGCCATGGACGAGAGCTGGCGGTAGTTTTCCAGCTCCTCCCGGTCTACCGGGGCCCGGTACATCAGCCCGGTGCACTCGTTGGCCGAGGCCACGTTGGATATCTCGGGAAACTGGTCCTGCCGGGGCTCGTCGTGCTCGTGATAGTGAATCTTCGGCTTGTTGGCCTTCATAAAACCGCCTCCTTCGCAAATGCTGACGGCCCGCTGGCCATCCCGTCTAGTTTTGCCGGGGGCGCGGCGTTTCTTCCCATCCTTCTTTTTCCATCCGGCCCCGCATACACATGTTCCAGAGACGATTTTCTGGAAAGCCGGTGAGTTTTTTGATTCAAAGCTTTACTTCCGCCTTTGCCCAGCGCCTGCTCCGCCGTCCCAACGCCTGGGCCGCGGTGCGGTCCAAGGACGACCCCCCCCGCCTGCTGGGCACGCTCAAACTCTACCAGACCACGGCCGGAGTGCTGACCGCCGCCGAATTTTGGGGCCTGCCCGATGAGGGGCGCTTCCTCCTGCGGCTGGCCCCCGGGCCGGACCGCGCCGCCCCGGCGGACTGCCTGCCCGTGGTATTTGCCAACCGGGGCTATGGGTGGTGCGTGGGCCTGACCAGCCGGTTCGCCATCCGGGACGTGATGGGAATGGGCCTGGAGCTTTGCCTTGAGGGGCCGGAAAAAGCCCCGGCCCTGGCCAACGGGGTGATTCGGTGAGAACAGGGCCTCCCCTGCCAAAAGGGAGTGTCCAAAGAGCGCGTTTTGACGAGAAGAAAGTTCCCTGAGCGCAACAGTAAAAGTTTCGTCAACCTTTTTCAAAGGTTGCAGGGTTCTTAGGGGCAGAGCCCCTAAGCCGCCGGAGGCTACTCCGTATTACTCTTCAAAAACTGCGTACTTTGGGCCTCCCCTGCCAAAATTTCCCCTTGCTTTTTTTCCAGCGCTGCGGTATACTAGAGCTATAGTTCCCCTCTTTCCGTTCGTGGAACCCCGGAGACGGTATTCTCCGGGGTTTCTTTATAGACCTACCACTATTTTCTGCTTTGGGAGGCCTCCTTCACATGAAACTTTTGGTTTTGGACGGCAACAGCATTTTAAACCGGGCCTTTTTCGGCATCAAGCTCCTATCGACCAAGTCCGGCGACTTTACCAACGGCATTTACGGCTTTCTCACCATGTTCCAAAAGATCGCCGGCGAGGTCGAGCCGGACGCGGTGGCCTTCGCCTTTGACATGCGGGCCCCCACTTTCCGGCACAAGCGATACGCGGGGTACAAGTCCAACCGCAAGGGCATGCCCCCGGAGCTGGCCCAGCAGCTTCCGGTCTTGCAGGAGCTTCTCATAGACCTGGGCTATGCCATCGTCACCTGCGAGGGCTGGGAGGCCGACGACATTCTGGGCACCCTGGCCAAGGCCTGCGAGGAGCAGGGCGGCAGCTGCGTCATCGCCACCGGGGACCGGGACAGCCTGCAGCTGGTCTCTCCCCGCACCACCGTGCGGCTGGCCTCCACCAAGTTCGGCCAGCCCCAGGCCACCCTCTATGACGAGGCCAAGATCATGGAGGAGTACGGCGTGACCCCGCCCCAGATGATCGACCTGAAAGCCATTCAGGGGGACGCCTCCGACTGCATCCCCGGCGTGGCGGGCATCGGCCCCAAGGGCGCGGGGGAGCTGGTGAAGCAGTTCGGCAGCTTGGAAAACGTCTACGCCCACCTGGACGACCCCGCCATTAAGCCCAATGCCCGCAAAAAGCTGGAGGCCTCCCGAGAAAACGCCTTTTTGAGCTACGAGCTGGGGACCATCCGCCGGGACGCGCCCATTGACACGAATTTGGAGTCCTATGTAAAAAGGGAGGGCGACCCCCAAAAGGCCGGGGCGGCCATGGTGCGGCTGGAGCTCTTCTCCCTCATCGAAAAATTCGGCCTGACCGCCGCGCCGGCTTCCGCCCCGGACGCGCCCGCCGCCGGACGGCCCGAGTTGATGGAGCTCTCGGACCCGGCCCCCATGCTCCCCCGGCTGGAGGACGAGGGCGCGGCCTGGTTCGTCTGCCAGTGGAGCAAGGCCGGGGAGCTGGAGCGGATGATCTTCGCCCACAAGGACCTGCTGTGGGTCACCAGGCCGGACGAGGCCTTTCTGCGGGCCTTTCTGCCGGACAAGCTCATCAAGAAGCACACCCACGGCCTAAAGCCCCTGCACCGGCTGGCCCTGCGGCTGGGCTGCAAGGTGGAAGGGGCGGTGATGGACACGGCCCTGGCCGGGTATCTGCTGAACCCCTCCGCCAGCGGGTACGACGTGGTCCGCCTGGCCGCGGAGTATGGAGCCCCCCAGCCGGACTTTGAGGACGAGGCCCTGAACGCCGCCGCGGCCATGCCGGGCCTGTGCGCGGCCCTCTCCAAGGCCATCGACGCCAACGGCCAGCGGGAGCTGCTGGAAAACATCGAGATTCCCCTGGCCTATGTGTTGGCCCAGATGGAGCATGTGGGCTTCTATGTGGACCGGCAGAGCATTGAGGACTATGGCAGGCAGCTGGAAGGGGAGGTGAACCGGCTTCACGACGCCATTATTGAGCAGGTGGGCTATGAGTTCAACATCAACTCCCCCAAGCAGCTGGGCGAGGCCCTCTTCGAGAAGCTGGGCCTGCCCCACGGAAAAAAGACGAAAACCGGCTGGTCCACCAATGTGGACGTGCTGGAAGACCTGCGCTACCTGAACCCGGTGGTGGACGACATCCTTCAATACCGTACCGCCGCCAAGCTCAAGTCCACTTACTGCGACGGGCTGTTAAAGGTCATTGGGCCGGACGGGCGGATCCACTCCAGCTTTAACCAGACCGAGACCCGCACCGGGCGCATTTCCAGCACGGAGCCCAATTTGCAGAACATCCCGGTCCGCACGGCCGTGGGCCGGGAGCTGCGGAAGTTCTTCGCCGCCGAAGAGGGCGTGCTGGTGGACGCGGACTACAGCCAGATCGAGCTGCGGGTGCTGGCCCACGTGGCCAACGACCCGGCCATGCGGGAGGACTTTTTGGCTGGCCGGGACGTGCACGCCGCCACGGCGGCCCGCGTGTTCGGCATGCCCCAGGAGCTGGTCACCTCTGAGCTGCGGGGCAGGGCCAAGGCGGTAAACTTCGGCATTGTGTACGGGATTGGGGCCTTTTCCCTCTCCAAGGACATCGGGGTCAGCCGCAAGGAGGCGGACGAATATATCAAGGAATACCTGCGCAACTACGCCGGGGTAGACGCCTACATGAAGGACGTGGCGGAGCGGGCCCGGGAGCTGGGCTATGTGGAGACCATGTTCGGCCGGCGGCGCTATCTGCCGGAGCTGAAGAGCTCCAACTTCAACCTGCGGGCCTTTGGGGAGCGGGTAGCCCGGAACATGCCCATCCAAGGGGCGGCGGCGGACATCATCAAGATCGCCATGATCCGGGTGAGCGCCCGGCTGGAGTGGGAGGGCCTGCGGGCCAAAATGATCTTGCAGGTACACGACGAGCTGATCGTGGAGAGCCCGGAGGAAGAGGCGGAGCAGGTGAAGCGGATTCTGGAGGAGGAGATGGAGGGGGCGGTGAACCTGTCGGTGCCCATGCTGGCGGAGGCCGGCGCGGGCCGCACCTGGTACGAAGCCAAAGGCTAAGCCAAAAGCGCCCAACAGTAAAAGTTTCGTCAACCTTTTCAAAGGTTGCGAGGTGTGGAGCAGAGCTCCACGGCCTTGCCCTTAAAGCGGCGCAGTAAAACGGCCGGAGAGCACTAAGCTCTATCATCCCACAAAACACCTCCAGTGCCCGCCCGGCCTGCGCCGCTTCCCCTCCAACGCCTTTTCGCGCAGCGAAAACAGTGGCCCGTCCCCTGGCATCCTCCTGCCGTGAAAGGGGCAAGCCGTTCTGCCAAAGGAGCTGGCCGCATCAAGGAGTCCGCTGTTCATCGCTTCGCTCGAAAGCGCTGCTTGGGGTGCGGCGGCGCAGCTAAGCAGCGCTAAGTTTAGTTTTTGTGATGATAAAGTGCGGTGCGCTTTAGTTTTTTTACTGCGCCGCCGAAAGGTCAAGGTCGCCGCCGGCGGCCAGGCTTGCGCAGCCTGGACTGCGCCAAAGGGCTACGCCCTCTGGACTCCATCATTTGCCCGCCTTTCTCTTTGTGAGTTCTTTTCCACATTACTTTGATTATAGAAACGAGGTTTTCCACCATGGACATTGCCCGCGCCATTCAATCTTCCCACACCGCCCTGGGCCTGGAACTGGGCTCCACCCGCATTAAGGCCGTGCTCATCGGCCCCGACTGCCAGCCCATCGCCTCCGGCGCGTACGACTGGGAAAACCGCCTGGAAGACGGCCTCTGGACCTACCGTCTGGAGGACGTATGGACCGGAATCCAAACCGCCTACCAGGCCCTGAAAAAGGACGCCGCCCAGAAGTACGGCGTTGCCCTTACCCGCCCCGGAGCCCTGGGCGTCTCCGCCATGATGCACGGCTACCTGCCCTTTGACCGGGAAGGGCGGCAGCTGGCCCCCTTCCGCACCTGGCGCAACACCGTCACCGGCGAGGAGGCCGCCCTGCTCACGGAGCGCTTTCAGTTCAACATCCCCCAGCGGTGGAGCATCGCCCACCTGTACCGGGCCATTCGCCTGGGCGAGCCCCATGTAAAGGACCTGGACTACCTGACCACATTGGCCGGATATGTCCACTGGATGCTCACCGGCCAAAAGGTTATGGGTGTGGGCGAAGCGGCGGGGATGTTCCCCATTGACAGCGCTGCCGGGACCTTTCATGCCGGCATGCTGGCCCAGTTTGACGAAATCTTGAAGGAGAACGGCCTTGGCTATACCTTGGAGGACGTGCTGCCCACCGTACTGCCCGCCGGGGCCCCGGCCGGGGAGCTGACGCCCCAAGGGGCCAAGCTGCTGGACCCCGCCGGAGAACTAGAGCCCGGCGTGCCCTTCTGCCCGCCCGAAGGGGACGCGGGCACCGGCATGACCGCCACCAACAGCGTGGCCCCCCGCACGGGCAATGTGTCGGCGGGCACCTCCATTTTTGCCATGGTGGTGCTGGAGCGCCCCCTGAGCCGGGTTTATCCCGAACTGGACCTGGTAGCCACGCCCTCCGGGCGGCCTGTGGCCATGGTCCACTGCAACACCTGCACGTCCGACTGGGACGCTTGGGTTAATCTTTTTGGCCAGCTGCTGGAAAAGGCGGGAACCCCCCTGCCCAAGCCCGCCCTCTACGACCTGCTCTACCAGGAGGCTCTGGCCGGTCCCCCGGACTGCGGCGGAGTGGTGAGCTACAACTGCTATTCCGGCGAACCGGTGGTGGACCTGCCCGCCGGACGGCCCCTGTTCTTCCGCCAGCCGGAGCTGCCCTTTGGCCTGGGGGCCTTTCTGCGGGCCCAGCTGTACGCGGCCATGGCCCCCTTGAAAACCGGCATGGACCTGCTGCTGGACCGGGAAAAGGCCGCTTTGGACGTGCTCTGCGGTCATGGCGGGCTCTTTAAGACGCCCATGGTGGGCCAGCGGCTGATGGCCGGGGCCTTGGGCGTGCCGGTTTCCGTGGCGGAGACCGCCGGAGAGGGCGGACCCTGGGGCATGGCCCTGCTGGCCATGTTCCGCAAGGAAAAGGCCCCGGGCGAGGCTTTGGAGGACTGGCTGAACGCCAAGGTCTTTGCCAGCGCCAAAACCGTGACGGCCCAGCCCCAGCCGGAAGACCGGGAGGGCTTCGCCCGCTTCCACCGCCGCTACCTGGCAGGCCTGCCGGTAGAACGGGCTGCGGGGGAATTGGAGCTGGAAGCGGAATAAGCCGTTCAGAAACATATTTGCACAAGCAAAGCCCGCCGGACTCTCACAAGAGCACGGCGGGCTTTGCTGTGGAAGTATTAGAAGGCCTCCGGCGGCTTAGGGGCTTCTGGGTCTCGCCTGTCGGCTCGGTCGGTTCGCGGCATGTCTGCCACTGGCAGACGCTCACCCCCCAAGAACTCTACAACCTTTGAAAAGGGCGCTAATCGCCAGTGGCGATTGTCCAGCGCACGAGTTGACTTTGTCAACTCGACCGATGCGGCAGCGGAGAATGACGAAACTTTTAAACGTTTATCGTAGGTGTGAGGCGTGCGCTTGGCGCTCAGTTTGGGGCTTGCTGGCAGGCCCCCCGTAGCATGGGAAGAGAGCCAGTAAAAGTTTCGTCCACCTTTTCAAAGGTGGCAGGGTTCTTAGGGACGGAGTCCCTAAGCCGCCGGAGGCCACTCCGTAAAACTTCAAAAGGCTGCGCCCTTTGCGCCGGAGGAGGAAGCTTCCCAGTGGGAAGCGTTCCGGCCTGACCGAGACGGTGGTCGAGAATGACAAAACTTTTACTGGCCCACTGATTTAGCTATTTTCTTTACAGCTCCTTGGCGTACATTACGTACCGGCCCAGAGTCCGGATTCCCAGCTCTTTCACGATGGGAGCCTCATCTTTGTCGTGGAAATAGTAGAAGCTCTCCATGCCATCCGCCTTGCCCTGGTTCAGGGCCCGCACCAGCAGCGCCCGGACCGCCTCCCGGTCGAACCGGTCCTCCGCGTAGTCCATGCCGAAAATCTCCAGGAACCCGTCCACATAGATGAAGTACACGCTGGCCAGGTCACGGTCCTCCCGGTGGTACAGGTAGATGTGCCACCGGTCCAGGGCCTCCCGCAGGTGGGCGTTGTCCCAGTACATCTTCCCGTCCATGTGGGCGTGAAGGGCCGCGAAGCGGTCGAAGTTCTCCGCCGTGATGGGGACGATTGCCCCGCTCTCCGGCTTGGGCTCATAGTCCTTAAACTTCAAGACCGCCACCAGGCTCTCCTCATTTAGGGGCCAGCCCAGCTCAATCAGGTGGTTGACCGCCCGGACGTTCTCCTCCGGAAAGCCAAAATGCATAGTAAAGCCCGGATATTTCGGGGCCAGATAAGCGATCAGTTTGTCCATGGCCTGTTCGGTTTTGTCCTCAATGCAGAAAGCCCGGGTGTCCAGATATTCGTCCTCGGGCAGGGCAAAGTAGTGGATGTAGCCCAGGGCTTTGCCCCCGTCCTCAAAGAGCAGGGCCCCTTCGTGCTCCCGCTCGTGGGCCAGGGCGGCGATTTCGTCAAACTCGGCCCGGGTCTTCAGGCCGTCGGCATAGGTGGGGTAGCCAGAACGGCTCATATCCAGGGCCAGGCCATAGGCCCAGTCCAGATAGGCCTGATACTCGTCCTTCTTCAAACTTCTCAGCATAACAAAATACCTTCTTATAAAATTTCGTTAAACTCAATTCGTTCTTTGTTGGGCCCCAGGATGATGAAAAACCGCACGCCCTTCTCCCAGAAAGGCAGGGCCTCTATGCCCTGGCTGACGATCTCATACCCCTGTTCCCGGGCCAGCCGGTAGGCTTCCTCCACATTTTCCACGTCAATGGCAATGTGGTCGATGGCCCCGCTGTGCAGGGCGGCCTGGCCGTTTTCATAGGCCTCGATCATAAGGCCTTTCAACTCCAAAAAGGCCACCCGCTCTCCGGCTTGTTCGTTGACGGTCTCATACTTTTTGGTAAAGCCCAAGCCCTCATAAAAGGCGATGGTATCGTCCATATGGTTGGTGGGCAGGCCGATGTGCTGAAGGCCCTTGGCAAAATTTCCTAGCTTCATCGTCATATTCTCCTTTTTATGTGAGTGGCCATAACATGCGTTTTAACAAGAAGAAAGCTCCCTGAGCGCAACAGTAAAAGTTTCGTCATTCTCGACTGCCGTCTCGGTCGGCGCTAGTCGCCACTGGCGACTAGCGCCCTTTTCAAAGGTTGTGGGGTTCTTAGGGGGACTTGGCGAAGCCAACGTCATGAGCCCCTAAGCCGCCGGAGGGGGAAGATTGCCTGTGGCAATCGTTCTGACCCGACCGAGCCGGCAGGCGAGACTCCACTCCGTAAAACTTCAAATAACTGCGCCCTTTGGACGCACCTCTTTTTACGCTTTTTTTAGCAGCGCCGCCACGATCTCTTCGGTCTTCATGCCCCGGGAGCCCTTCACCAGCACCGCGTCCCCGGGACGCAGCTCCCTTTGCAGCCAGGCGGCGGCTTCGGCGTTGTCCTTTACCCATACAGCGCCGGGGCCATAACCCTGGGCCATGAGCCCGCCCAGCTCTCCCACGGCCAGCAGCTCCACGGCTTTTTCTTTGGCGTAGGCCCCGGTCTCCCTATGGCCCGCCCGCTCATAGCCGCCCAGCTCCCGCATACCGGCCAGCACGGCGATCTTTCGCCCCGCCTCCGGCCGGGCGGCCAGCAGGTCCAGGGCCGCGCGCATGGAGTCCGGGCTGGCGTTGTAGCTGTCGTCGATGACGGTAACGCCCCCCGCCTCCTTCACCTGTTGGCGCATGGCCGGGGGCTCATAGGCGGCCAGGGCCCGGGCGGTCTCTTCCAGGGACTGGCCCAGATAATCCGCCACGGCCAGCGCGGCCAGGGCGTTGCGGACATTGTGCCCGCCCGCCACAGGCAGAGCAATGGTCTGACTCCTTCCATCCGGGGCCAGACAGGTGAAGGTTAGGGAGTCCCCCGCCTCTGCAATATTCTCCGCCCGCCACTGGCATCCCTCCGAGAGGCCGAAGCTTACCACCCGGTACTGGTCCGAGTGCAGGCCGGGCAGCAGGTCGTTGTCCCCGCAGACGAACAGAGGGGCCCCCTCCGGCAGGTAGTCCGCTATATGGGCCTTTTCCGCCAGGATATTCTCCCGGGAGCCCATAAACTCCAGGTGGGAAACGCCGATGGTGGTAATCACCCCGCAGGTGGGCTTTACCACCTTGGCGATGCGGGCCATCTCGCCGGGCATGCTCACCCCCATCTCGATGACGGCGGCGGTGTGCTCCGGCTCCAGGCCGCACATGGTGATGGGCACCCCCACCTGGCTGTTGGCGTTGCCCCGGGTTTTGTACACCCGGTGGGCGGCGGTAAGGGCCTGGGCGATCATCTCCTTGGCGGTGGTTTTGCCCACGCTGCCGGTAATGCCCACAATGGGGATGTGGAACCGCTCCCGGCAGGCCCCGCCCACCCTTTGCAGGGCGGCGCGGCAGTCGTCCACCAGGACCAGGGGACCGGGGGCTTCCACCGGGTGGTCCGTAAAGCTGGCGGCGGCCCCGGCGGCAAAGGCCTTGGCCATGTAGTCGTGGCCGTCCACGTTTTCGCCGCGGATGGGCACGAACATGGTCCCGGGCCGGGCCGTGCGGCTGTCGGTGACAAAGCCCGCCACCAAAGCGGAGCCGTCTCCGGAGAGGAGCTGGCCGCCGCACATTTCTGCAATCTCTGCAAGTTTCAGTTTCATAAGTACTCGGCTCCTTTTTGCAATCGCAGTTTATGGGAATCATGTGGCTGTGCTCTCATTATATGACAAAATGGGGACCTTTTGCAAGGCCCCACGGTTTAAGCGGCGTTAATGGTAAGGGAGATAATACAAGGTCAAGGGGCGTCGACGTTCGCTTCCCCCATGACCACGGGAGACCCGATACCACCCCGGCAAGCACCCTAAAAAGTGCTACAAATCAAGGGCTTAGAAGCCCCTGAAGGCTGCGGGACGCCGCCCAATACCTTCGGGTGGGAAAAGTATTGTCTCAGTAAAAAAGCCCCTTATAGGGGCTTTTGGTCGGTTAGGCCGGTGCGCTGCACTCGTACAACTCATGGGGAGCGATGTCCTGACCGTTGCTCCACTCAATGCCCGTTCCGCCCGGAAGCATACGGACCGTTCTAAAGTAGGACTCGTCTCTCAGCTCGCCATACCAAGGACCGCTGGCATAAGGGGAAACGTCGAACAGCTTGACCTCCCCAGTCTCGTAGGTGAGCCGGAGCTTCAGGTGGTCTACCGGCTCCGCTTTCACCAATCTCGGCTGCAACATGGACGCCACCTCCTTTACTTTAGCGGGTCAATGCGGAAGAACTGCTCACCGTTGGACAGCAACTTCCAGTTCGCTTCAAGGTCCTCATGGTGTATATCCATCCAGACTTCCAGCATCTTCAGCTTATTCCTCGGAAAATTCTTTTCTCCTTCGAGAACCGTCCCATCCAGAGCGACCACGACCTCCTCGCCGGAATACTCAGCGTGGATGTGGGGCATATTGTGTTTCCCGCCCTGCTCCCGATACATACGGACGATGATTCCGAAGAACATACTCAACACTGGCATATCAAACACCCCGCTTTCTATATCTTATTCTATCAGATTTCCGCCCGATATGCAATCAGATTTTGGGACAGCCTGATAAGATTTTTACTTCTTCTGCCCGTATGTGATTTCTGGCAGCCATTCGTACCGCTTCTCAAACGGCACGAAGTCGCCGCTCTTACCGCAGATACGCTTCATGGCTGCGTCCATCTTCTCTCGTGCGTAGTCCGCCTCCGGGTTCCTCGTCAGGGCGTCGAAGAAGTCATCGTAATATCTGCCCCACGCTTCCAGCACCTTCTTCAGCCGCTCATATCCGAACACATCCTTTCCCATGACCTCCGGGTCGTTAAGGGTCAGGACGAGCGTGTCCGTCATGTACTGCTGGTAGGTTTGGCGGGTGGCGTCCTGAAGAACACTGTCCCGAACCTTCCGCCGGGCAAGGTAGCCGTTCTTTGCCATGGTATCATCCTCCGCTGCTAATCATAATCCCGGTGAAGTCGCTCTGGCCGATGACCACCTCCCCGTTCTCCCACATCTCCCGCACTCTCTCCTCGGCCTCAGCCCAGCTCGCCGCCAGCACCGGCACCAGTTTCTTCCGATGCTCGACGATGACCACATTGTAACGGCGCACCGTGGGCGGGATGACCTTCTCCGCCTTCGCCAGCATGGTCTCCAGAATGAGCGTGTCCTTCCGAAGTTCGAGCTGGTCGTCGGCGTCCTGCTCCTGCGTGGAGTAGCTGTCTATCAGCATCTCCTTGTTCAGCTCCACGCACAGCTCCACGATGCCACGGACTGTCTCAGTCCCATCATGGGTGTGGTCCTCACCGGCACTCTCGTCATGCAGGTAGAGCTTGTAGTCATCGTCCGTCAGCAGCTCATACCCGTGGACCTTGATGTAAGCAAGGACAATCTCCGCTTCCGTTCCGCAGATAGTCACACCCTGACGGGCGGAAGAAGCTACCAGAGCCTCAGTCGATTTGATTCTCTTCACAGTCTTCATCCTCCTCTCCGTTCTCCACCGGCATATCGCAGGTGTTGCAGTAGCCGTCATAGAACATGGCGGCCCATCCCTTGTTCGGGCGTAGCTTCTCGCCGCATACGGGCAGGTCATCCCTCCTCACCCCCTTGACCGAGCTGGCGACCGCACTCAGGACAAAACTTCGGGTAGTACAGTTGCCAAGTCTCTCAACGAGAAGGGCGTACGCTCCCGAACCGGCAAACCGTGGAATCCCACCACCGTCCGCACGATGCTCACCAATCCCTTCTACGCTGGGACATACCGCTACTTCATCCTGAGCCAACAACTTCAGGACAAACGGTTCGTGGACTATGAGAAATTCATCCGCAAAATCGACCCACAAATCGTCAAGGATTTCCTCAACTCCGTCGTCACAAACTTTTGTATAAAAAACGGGCTTACCGCCTCTATTCTCTTCAAAAACGGACTCGAAGTCCAATTTTCTTACAAAGCTCAGGAATAAGAAAAAGCCCAGAAACCGCTTGGCTTCTGGGCTTTTCAGCGTCCCGCTGGCAATATTCACTTCAGGTCTCCAATAAACATCGCATCGCGAAGTCGCGGCCCCTTGCAGGGTTCTTAGGGGCAGAGCCCCTAAGCCGCCGGAGGCGGCCTTGACCTTTGCCCTTAAAGGCGGTGCAGTAAAAAAGCTTAGCGCACAACGCCAGATCATCCCCCTAAGACAGAATAGCGCACATATGCTGCGCCGCCGCCTCAGAAAGCACATTTAAGCGAAGCGCCAAACAGCGGACTGTTCGATGCGGCTACCCTCCTTGCAGAACAGATGGCTCATCCCACAAAAGCTAGCCACAGGAAACAGGCCACTGTTATTCGCTTCGCTCTAAGGCGTTACATAAGGGCGGCGCGGAACTAGTGCGCTGTTTTTTCTTGGGGGGATAAAAAAGCGTGGTGCGCTCAGTTTTCCTCTGCGCCGCCTTTTGAAGGTCAAGGTCGCGAGACTCTGTCTCGCGCTCTGCAACCTTTGAAAAGGTTGACGAAACTTTTACTGTTGCGCTTAGGGGGCTTACTTCTTACCAGAAGACTCCCTTACGCCAGCGACCCCATAGGATCCCAGGGCTCCAGGGCGATGGGGGCCTGGTCCAGCTCGGCCCGCTGGTCCTCGGTCAGGTATTTTTTATGTACCACCACCTGGTAGGTGTACTCGGTGAACCAATCGTCGCTCATCACATAGTAGCCGTCCACGCCGGAGTCCTTGCCCCAGCTGTTCTCTACCCGCCAGCGGGTGGGCTGGCCGTTTTCGTCCAGGTTCACCCCCTGGAACACCATGGCATGGGTCATCAGGCTGTCGCCGTAGTCCAGGCGCTGGGCCTTGGTCATGCCGAACTCCACGCCGAAGAGCTGGTCGGGCCGCAGCACATCGAGGTCCATCATGCCCCCCTCCCGAACGGAGCACTTGCCCACGTCGCAGCCAAACCACACGGGCTGGCCGTCCTGCATCTGGCGGATGGCCGCGGCCTTTAGGTCCTCGATGGGCAGGTTCAGGTATTTGACCGGACGGCCCTCCACGATGTTGCCCAGCAGCTTCACGGTGAAGGTCTTGTGGTAGGGCTTGTCGGCGGTGGGGGCATTGATGAGGCTCACATAGTCGGACAGGTCCCAGCCCACGTACTTCTCAAAGAAGCTCTTGCCGGTAAGCCCGGTCTCCCGGATGAATTTCTTGTCCTTGTCCCTGGCCTCAAAGGTGAAGGTCTTGGGCGGGTTGCCCAGGGCGATGCACAGCATGTTGTAGACGCCGCACAGCATAATCTCCTTCTGGTCCCGCAGCTGCTCCACCGTCTTGCCCGCGGCATAGCCCTCCCGCAGGGTGCAGGCGAACTCCCGCAGCTTGCGGGTCATGTAGCTGGTAAACTCCCAGGTGGAAGAGGAGCAGGCGGTCTCGGGCATGGCGTCCTTGGGAACCACGCCGTATTTCTCCACCAGATTGCACAGCATATCCCACTGCCCGCCGTCGTTGAGCGGGGCGCTGAGCAGGTGGGCGATCACCCGGCCGCCGGTGGGCTCGTCAAGGGTGTCGAGAACGCTCTCCAAAAAGTAGTTGGACTTCTCCAGCTTGTCGTAAAACAGGGTGTAGTTCTGGCTGAGCTCGAAGGTCTCCAGGTTCAGCTTTTTCATGACCTCCACCCGCATGGTGTTCAGGGCGGCGAACATCCAGCACCGGCCGGAGCTCTTCTGGTTGGTGATCTTGCCGCCCTCCAGCTGTACCGAGAACTGGTGCCGGTCCTCCCGCTGGACAAAGGGGTCTGTGGCGGACTTGTTGACCCCGTTGGCGGTGACGGCCAGCTGGGCCACCCGCTTGGCGGGGTCACGGGCAAAGTCCTTTTCAAAGCTTTCCAGTTCCGTGATGGTAATGGCCTTGTTCATTTTCGTTCCTCCAATTTCCCTTATTTGTCAATTTATTTGGCTTCATCCCGCTTTTGGATGGGGATCCATACCTCGTACCGGCTGCCCAGGGGCGTGCCGGCGTTCTCCTTCTCGATTCGGAAGATCAGGGCCTCCGGCCCGTCGGCCCGGACCCAGCCCGGGGGCGGCTCCACCGTACCGGCGTACCGGTTGCAGCGGCCGTTCCCCGCGTCCCCCACGGCCTCCTCGTTGGTCTCCATCCACTCCGTGGTGACGGCCAGATAGTCCCCGCCGGGAAAGTCCATCCGGGTATAGCCCTCCGGCACGCGGTCCACGTCCTTTACAAAGAGGCCCTGAAAGTACACGTCCCGGCCCTGCTGGTCGTGGAACCAGACGTTGATGGGCTTGCCGTCCGCCGCATAGGGCAGTATGGGCCCGTAGCCGCCCATCTGAAAGAAATTTTCCCAGATCATTCCAAAGTCGGAGGTTTCGTCTACCACATTGACATTGCCCAGAAAGCGGAAACCGTCCAGGTGCAGCTGATAGGTGATGATGTTTTTCTCCATAAGAAATCCTCCCCGGTTTTTTCATCCCTTATCCCATGAGCGGATAGGCCCGCTCATTTGCCAAAGCTGTCCAGAATCTCCCGGACGACCACCCGCTCGTCAAAGGGATGCTTCACGCCCTCGACCTCCTGGTAGTCCTCGTGGCCTTTGCCCGCCAGGACGATGATGTCCCCCTCCCGGGCGTTTTCCAGGCACCAGCGGATGGCCTCCCGGCGGTCGGGGATCTCGATGAACTTGCCGCTTGTCTTGGCCAGGCCCACCTTGATGTCCGCGAGAATGTCCTCCACCTTCTCAAACCGGGAATTGTCCGCCGTGATTACCGACAGATCTGCCAGCCTGCCGCTGGCCTCGCCCATCTCGTAGCGGCGGATCTTGGGCCGGTTGCCCCCTGCCCCAAACAGGCAGACCAGACGCCCCGGCTCGTACTCCCGCAGGGTGGCCAGCAGGCTCTCCATGCTCACGGCGTTGTGGGCGTAGTCCAGCAGAAGGGTATAGTTCCCCGGCACGGGTACGGGCTCCACCCGGCCCTTTACCTTGACGGCCAGCAGCCCCTGCCTCATGGCCTCCGCCGGCACGCCCAGCTGATGGCAGCAGGCCATGGCCGCCAGGGCGTTGTAGGCGTTGAACTTGCCGGGGACGCCCACCTGCACGTCAAAATGCAGGTCCCCCGTCACGGCGAACTCCACCCCCAGCACGCCGGGCCGGTTCAGGTGGCGGCAGTTCTCTCCCCGCAGGTCCCCCGCCGCGCCCATGCCATAGCGGTAAACCCAGCAGGAGCTATGCTCCAGCAGCTTCTCCACGCTGGGGTCGTCGGTATTTACCACGCCTACCGGGCACATGGAGAACAGCATGGCCTTGCAGGCCAGGTACTCCTCCATGTCCTTGTGCTCCACCCCGCCGATGTGGTCCTCGGAGAAGTTGGTGAACACCCCCGCCGCGAAAGGCAGGCCGTACACTCGGTCCTCCTTCAGGCCGATGGAGCTCACCTCCATCACCACATATTCGCAGCCCATGTCCGCCATGCGGCGCAGGTGCTTTTGCACCTCATAGCTGATGGGCGTGGTGTTGGGCAGGGGGACCACGTCCTCCCCCACCGCCGCGCCCACGGTGCCGATGACGCCGGTCTTGTGCCCCGCCGCCTCTAAAATGGAGCGGATCATATAGGCGGTGGTGGTCTTCCCCTTGGTTCCGGTAACGCCGATGACCTTCACGTCACGCTGGGCCGGGTGGCCGAAAAAGGCGGCGCTCAGAAGACTCAGGGCCTTTTTCGTGTCCGGAACAAGAAAAACCTGGGCCCCGGGGGCCTCCACAGGCTCCTGGGCCACAACGGCCGCGGCTCCTGCCTGTACGGCCGCGGCGGCAAAGCGGTGCCCATCGGAGGCGGAGCCCTTAATGCACACAAACAGGCATCCGGGCCCGGCCTGGCGGGAGTCATAGACAATGCGGGAGATATCCGGGTCCTGGGACGGACGGACGCCCAAGGGGGACAGAAGCTGGGAGAGAAGCATGGGAATCATCCTTTCTGTGGCGAATTTCCGGTACTATCATACCCCTTTCAGGGGCGAATGTCAACGGGAAGAAAGGGAGGGAGGGCGCCCAAACCGCGATGTTATGAAAGGATTCGGAGCTGAGGCCCGCTGGCCGGAGTCTTTTCCCTTCCCGGCGCGTTTTGGCCCCCTCCCGCTGTGAACGAAAGGCCCGCTTTGTCTACTTTCTCCAAAAGTTTATAAACATAGGCGGACTCAAGACAAAAAAGGTCAAAATTCCGTTGAAAGCGAAAAAAGGCTTTACATTTCAAACAGGCTATGGTAAACTTAAGAAGTTGTAAGATTCTATAGCATTGCGGGCCCGTGGCTCAGCTGGGAGCCCACCCGGTACGGTTATATGACCCTATTTTTAGGGATGTATCTCATGTGGTCGCCACTCGGTTCGCAACCCCAAGGGCGATAGTAAGGTTAATTGTTAGAAAATCGTGCTTTTTATCATAGCTTTATACGGGCGATTAGCTCAGTTGGGAGCCCACCCGGTGCGGTTATATGACCCTCTTTTTAAGGATGTATCTCCTGTGGTCGCCACTCGGTTCGCAACCTCAATTTTTGGTTGTCGTTGAAATCGGGTAAGATACGAAGTCGTAAATTTTCGCCGCCTCCATCGCACTCCGTGCAATGTCGGCGGTTTGGCTGACAAGGTCAGCCTCCGAATCGCACCATTTCTTTTTCCAAAACATTTCTTTCATCTTTTCTCTCCCCCCTTTATTTAATAAAAAAATAAAAGAGAGAAAGACTTCACCAAACAATCACCTCATTTATCATAGTTTAATACTTTTGAGGGCTCGTGGCTCAGCTGGGAGAGCGCCGCGTTCGCAACGCGGAGGTCGAGGGTTCGATCCCCTTCGGGTCCACCAAAAGAGAGCCAGGCGAACCCTACGCCGACAATTACCATGGTTGGCGGGGTGTTTGTTCTGGCTTGTCCATTGGAGTTACTGATGGACAGATAAGAGAAAAGCCGCTTGGAATACCAAGTGGCTTTGTTCTTGTAAAAAGTCTATCGGAAATCGATATTATCTAACAAAACGCTGAAATTCGTGACAGTCTATGGTAGACTCTACCATAAAGGAGACTGGTTATGATACGGATTTTACTGTCCACCCGGCTTGGTGAACTGAGGTGGACGCAGGCGGACCTGGCGCGTAAGACAGGCATACGGCCCAACACGATCAGTGAACTGTACCACGAGGTGGCAACTCACGTCAGCCTTGAACAGCTGGATAAAATCTGCGAGGTGCTGGACTGTGACCTAACGGATCTGATTGTCCGTGTGCCTAATGAGCCGGGACCAAAGATACTTCCCGGCCATAAAAAGTAAATACGCTGCAGGTCCTCTCCTCTGCCCCGAGCGGTAACGCTTGGGGCTTTTTTCTATGCTGTGAAATTTTTTATAAGTCACCCTTGACTATACAAAAGGGCTATGGTACAATAACTGTAGCAACAGAAAAGAGGTGATGCAATGCCAATGAAAAGGGGCCGGCCTCCGTTGGAAAGCCCAAAGGATTATATGCTCCGCGTTCGGTTCAACCGGGAAGAGCTGAAAATCTTGGACGAGTGCTGCAAAGCACTGGGGTTGAGCCGGTCGGAGGTGGCCCGAAAAGGGATTGAGGAAGTATTCAAACAGGTAAAAAAGTAAGAGCAGCCCATAACCCTGGAAAAGTCCGGACTGCTCCAAAACACCACAACCGCGAGGCTCTGGCACAGTCATTATACCAGACCTCCGGGAGAATTTCAAGGAGGCCAAAGAAAATGGCATACGAAAGTATGAAAAAGCAAAACTTTGGAATCGAGATTGAACTGACAGGCATAACCCGTGGGAAAGCTGCCGACGTGATTGCAAAATACTTCGGCACCCGGAGCCGCCATGCCGGCGGAGCCTATGACCCTTACACCGCCACCGACCGAAAGGGGCGCGTCTGGCGGGCCATGACGGACGGAAGCATTCACACCATGAAGCGCATGAACGGTGTGCTGGTGAACGCGGACAGGGCGTATTCCTGTGAGGTTGTCAGCCCCATTCTTCAGTATGAGGATATGGATGACCTCCAGGAAATCGTCCGGCTGCTCCGCAAGTCTGGAGCTGTCGCCAACGAATCCTGCGGGATCCACGTCCATGTGGATGGCAAGGACCACACGCCCGAAAGCCTTACCCGCCTGATGGGCTTCGCCATTGGCCGGCAGGACCTGTTCTATGAGGCGCTGGGGATTGGTGACCGAGCCGGCCGCTGGTGCCAGAAGATGAACCGCAACCTCTTAAAGGCCATGCAGAAAGACACCGAAAAGACCCGGGAAAGTCTGGAGCGCATTTGGTACAGTGCTGTCAATGATGGATACGCAGGAGGGATTGACCATCAGCATTACAATTCCAGCCGGTACCACGGAATCAATCTCCATGCTTTCTTCACCAAAGGAACGGTAGAATTTCGGTTATTTAACGGCACGACCCACGCCGGGAAGATAAAATCCTACATTCAATTCTGCCTGGCCATGAGCGCCTGGGCGCTGGACTGCCCCAAGGAGCGGTTGTTCTTCAAGGGCTGCAAGGACTACACCGCCGAGCAGAAATGCACCCTTATGGCCAGCGTCTTGAAGAACCGGCTGGGCCTGCGGGGTAAAGAGTTCAAGACCTGCCGCCAGCACCTGACCGCCGTGTTCCAGCCCCAGGTTGAGGCCGCCGCGGCATAACATACACACTGGATGCCTGGCCTAATGGGTTGACGGGGAGAAGGAGGAATCCGTATGAATTATAAGGAATTTTCTGATAACGTAACGGCTACCGCCGCCGCAAAAAAGGCCGTGGATGAATTCGCCGCAATACAGACAGACGGGGTACACTTCTGCCCCCGGTGCGGACGGATGTCCGTCAAGGACAGGCTCTGCACCAATGCCCTGAGCCGCCACGTCCATGTGTATGTCTGCGACAGGTGCGGGACGGATGAGGCCATCCGCGAACTCTGCGGTAATGACTTGCCGCTGAGAGAGTGGGCGGTGGCCAAGCTGCACCCGGTGAACACATAAAGAAAAGGCGCTGCCTCCGAAATGGGGACAGCGCCTTTTTCATACCTCATCGCCGTTGGGGAATTTGAACGCGCAGACGAACTCCGCGCCCAGGGCCTCGGCGATCTTGTCCAGCTCCGCCGAGGAAAACTTCCCGGTCTTCATCCTTTGACCAAACGCCTGGGACGAGGACCCCACCCGCCGGGCCAGCTCTGCTTCACTGATACCAGCGTAGGTGGTCGCCAGCTTGATTTTCTTGGGAATATCCATAGCTGCACCTCCTGTTGCTCATTATAAAGGCTATTCTTTGCTATGTCAAGAAGAAATTTTGAAAATAAAAGAAATTCTTTTCAAGAAACCCTTGACAACTGAAAGGGTATCGTTTATAATGGACTCACAACGAAACAGAAACACAAAGGAGAGTATCAACATGAAATATGCAGAAATCAACAAGCGTTACACTGAAATCGTTTCCGAGTACATCAGCAAGGGTTACATTCTGAATACCGCCACCATGACCGGCAGCCAGGGCGAAATCGCCAGCGTGGACCTCACCAATGGGGAGGAAATCCTCCGGGTGGTTATCAGCAGATTCAACGACTGGGGCGACAGCTGTTCCTACAAAGGGGTGGAAATCATTGTAGGCCGGGCCGGAGAGAGGGACATGGTAAGCCCCCATGAGGACGATGACGTACACACCCTTTGGAACAGCCATTTGGAAGTGCTGCGGCAGGAGCGGTTCTATCAGGTGGGCGAGAGTTAGATGGATCCTCCTTTTGCAATATCACCGCAGCAGCCAGCTGGTGAGGCCACCTGTCCGGCGTATTCTCTGCACAAGGAGTAATGCAGAGAACAACCCCCTTTCTACAAAAATAGCGGCCCCCGGTTTTCGCCGGGAGAGCCGCTTGGTTTGATGTAGGATTTTACGAGTATAGCATAGCACATAGGAGGGCGGGACAGCAAGTGCCATGACGGGCCAACGCGGGCCAAGCTTTCAAGAGAGGTTGCGGTAGCAGATTTTTTTCACACTGTTCTCCGTATTGCCGCCGCCAATGATTGCCGCCACTTCTCCCCAGCTCAAACCTCGCAGGAACCGCAGCCGGAAGATAAGCCGGGCCTGGTCGTCTGGAATACCGTCTATAAACCGGGAAACCTCATGGCCTGCCCAGCGCGCCTCATCTTCCAGGCTTGCCACCCGCGCCCGCATATCTGCTATTTCAGCGGCCAGACTTCCCACACGGTCACTGTAGCCGGGCGTATGTGGCATACCGTCAAGCTGTGGGGACCGGGGCGCGGCCGCAGCCTGCAAAGAGGACAACAATTCGCGGGCCTTATTCAACTGCCCCAGCAGATGAAAATAGTTGTTGAGTTCTTCCAGGGTCATGGCGCATTCCTCCTTTTATGATAACAGGGGCGCCTTGCATTTTGCGCTCTGTTCTGTTATAATAAATTTATGAAACACGCCGTAGCAGCTGTTGTTTCTCTTGCCTTCGAGTGTTCCCCCACCCGAGGGCTTTTCCTTTGCCTATTCTGCGATTATCTTTTCGGCATCCTCCGGCCAGATAACAACCCCAGCTCTGCCTCCGGCCTTTTCTATAGCCTCTATCGTAGCCTGCTGGATCCGTGACAGCCTGCCCACAAAGGGTCGCTTGACCTCAAACCCATAGAATCGCCCGTCTATTATCGCGCAGATATCCGGCACGCCCTGTCGGGCGTAGGGCCCGGTCTGCACTTTCCAGATGAAAGCGGCGGGGTAGTTCTCCCTCAGCCAGCGCAGGATGGCGCTCTGGAAGTAGCTCTCTTTGGGTAGTGTGTCCCGCAGCAGCTTCTCTGCCTGGGCGGCGGTGAGGGGGTGGCCAGTCTGATCCTCCAGGTAGGCCCTCATCTCCTCCAGGGTAAAAACGCGGCTTTTGCGGAGGATTTCAGCTCTGTTAATCATTAGCTGCCTCCCTCTTTCATCAATCGAGCACTCAGTTCATATAGAACCTCTAAGCATTTTCGGCTTTGTTTTGATGGACATATCAGGTAACCAATTTTAACTATGTTTATGATGTTTTTTACCTGATGTGCGCTTGTGTCCCCATAGTCAACCAACATCTTAACTGCCCGATCGTCCCAATACTCTGTTGCCCCCACTTTCCTGGGCCTGTTTCCAAAATATGCTATCCATTCCGGCAAACTCTCATTGATAGCATCAAAAGTCAACCCCCATTCCCGGCAGGCTTCGATTGCCTCCCGTAGTTCGTTACCCTCACGGCAGGTCCACAGAATCAGCCCCGCGCCCTTGGCCTGCTCCACCAGGGCAAGCGATATTACTCGCCAGTTTGGGCGGCCAACTCCCGGATATTTATCCGTACAGAGGCAGCCATCGAAATCTATCGCTATCGCTTTCCTCATGCTCACACCCCCGGCACCAGCGGCGGTGCTTTCTCAAACTGCGGTGCATCAGAGGCCGGAGCGGCCGCACTCCCTGCCGCTTCTTGTCCGGCGGGCATATCGGCGAAGATTTCCTTGTTTCCGCTCTCGCTCTCCATGAAGCGGCTGGCCATCATATCGGCGGTGTGCACGGCCAGCACTACCGGGTGCATTTCCATTGCCTTACCCACCGTGCCGAAGTCCGCGCCCTGCTCGGTGAAGCCCATATGGTGCCAGATGGCATACATTTCTGTATTGGTCAGCTTGATAAACTGCATAGCCAGCATCGCGCTTTTCGCACCGTGACCCAGGGGCATCTTATCCTCCACCGTGTAAAACGGCGCTTTCTCCCACTTCCCGGTCTGCTCATTCTTGACGTTCCGGGTGCTGATCTTGTAGTAGTGGGTCTTGCACAGGTCGTGGAGCAGAGCCATGATGGTCACGCTGTCGTCAGGGATTGTGCATACAACCCGACCAGCGGTATGATATTCCCACACTCTCCCCTCGCCCGGGGCGAGTATTCCTCTCAGTGCGTCCAGCACGTTCAAGCTGTGCTGCAGAAGCCCTCCCTCGCAGGAGAGGTGGTATCGGGTACTGGCCGGGGCCGAGTAAAAATCGCTCTTGCGAATGTAAGCTATCAGCTTGTCCATGCCGGGGCGGTCGATTATTTTCAACTCGCTTTCAAAGCGTTGTATGTTCTTATCGATTTTCATAGGTCCTCCTTTTTGGGCGGTAACCGCCCATCAAATATTTTGATTAGTTCTTGGCAATGCGGGCATCCGTTCTTCTCTATCTTCTGAAATTTCCAGCTCATGGTGTTGCGTATTTCTACGGTATGCTGGAAAATGGCAAACAGCTGTTGTGCTCTGCGAAACTGGTCCACTAACCTCGCCTTTTCCTTTGCGGCTTGTTCTCGCGTGATTTCATCCCGGCGGTATTCCTCGTGAAGAATGCGCAAGGAAAGAAATAGCAGTTGCTCTGGCAGGGTATAACGGGCTGGGACCATTTCGGATTTAATGGCAAGAGTTTCTATTTCTGATATGTCGGGCATAAAACCTCCTGATTTGTGGAACTGTGGAACTGCGTGGAACTTGAAGGGGTCGTGTGTTCCACGCAAAAAATCCAGTATTTATGCGGGATTCTGGCACAATGTGGAACTGTGGAACAAATTCATACAGTTTTCCATACGGGAGAAAAATATTTTTTCATGTGTAAGTTTGGTTGTGCATTCAAAAAAGCATTTTCTATATAACATATATGCGTTTTGTGTTCCACATGTTCCACAGTTCCACACACTTAGTATTTGTACGGCTTTTATGGTTTTCCACTGTTCCACACTTGTTCCTCATGTTCCACACTCAAAATGGCAAGTCATCATCTTCATCGAATTCAGGTCCTTCCAGCAGCAGATATACGCACTCTGAAAGAATGCCGTTGACACGTTTACCTTTGGTATAAGCTCTTCCTCGCGCTTCTATTAGTCGTCGGTCTTTTAGGTAGGATAGTAACGCCTTGGATGGATACCCATTGTCCTCTGCTACCCGATTAAACACACCTCGGATAATATACGCTCGCTTCCCCTCCAACAGCCCATATACCTCCCCCTGCTCAACCCCATCACGCAGCTTATTAGCGTTCTGTGCCACCCAGTCGCAGAAGAATTCATACCCTCTGCGGCCAACGGACACAGCATCCTGACTCATAAGGAAATCACCTATTTCGTCCTGGGTCACGGCGCGGTTATCCTTGAATATCCACTCTGTAGCCAATTCGTCAGCTGTCAATATCAGCGCTGCGGCGATTGCTTGCTTCTCTGTAGCGTCACAATCAGACAGGGCCTTAAAGTGTTTTCTGTGCAGCGTCTCGGCTCGTTCCAGATTTTCGTCAGAATAGAGTTTTTCCACAAATGCCCGCCCGGCAAAGCCGTAATTTTTCCGCACTAAATTTGCGGTGCCCGGGCCATCCTCAATCACCTTTTTGCCGGAAGAACACTCCAAATCGATCACGCGGTTCAGAGCGCCCGCGCCGGCGCTCATGCCGGTAATTGGGCTCTCACCATTGGTAATGATGCAGTTGGACCAAGTAGCCGTGCGGTCGATACTGCCCTCTTTTGTACCCCTGGTACGGCCCACTCCCTCGGCCAGGGCGTACACGTTAAAATTCAGCTTGCCGCGGTTGTCCTTTGCCAGCTGAAGCTCGTCTACAATCATGGGGAGATGGTTGAGGAATGCTGCCAGCTTTTCCTGCCCCACCATAGTGGTGTTGAAGCTCTGCATATACCGCCCCTTTACCGGGTCGCCCCACACGGACGCAGCCAGCATGGTGGCTACTGTTTTGCCCGTGCCGGAATCACTGCTCCAGATATGCACAAAGAACGGCAGGCCCCCACAAGGTTCAACCAGGACGGACGCAAAGCTGGCCGCAAGGATAATCCTGGCTTCAATGCTTCCCTCTTTCCGTAAGGCAATAACGTGCCGCATCCACTTTTCACAGCTGCCGTTTGGCTTGATACTGTTAAAAATGTGGCGGTATTTCAAATCGCCATCAAAAATCAGCCCCGGCACATAAGGGGAAAAGCCCTCTCCGTCAATATACCCCAGACGGGAAACGCTTTTGCTTTCGGGTATCAGGTCATAGTTGAGGTTTTCCAGGTCGGATATGTACTGCACCAGTGCCCTGGCGTTCCCACTGGTAACGGCCACACCCATATCTGCCAGATTGAGTATAGCCCTGTCAGAAGCCAGCACCTTTTTCTCTACAACGATTTCCCGCCACCGCCGGTCGCCCTTGCAGAACGCCAGCTTCAGTTTCTCCATGCCGGTGTCAATGTTAACCAACCTCTCCACTGGCAGAATGGGGTGAGGGCAGGCCACATCCTCTCCAAAACGTCCCTGCCGGGAAATGCCAAAGTCGTTCGCGTCCCATTCTCCTGAGTCCAGCTCCAGGGGCTGCCCGGTGAACTCAGTAACGCGGTCCACATATACCATACGATCCCGCATGGATTGGGCCTCGATATAGGTTTTCAGCATACGCTTGAATCCGCTGGCTCCAATTCCCACTGTTTTTGCATAGGCCGCCAGCGCATTGGTGGCGATCTCCCGCTGGAATGGGTCTGAGATGGCGAGAATTTGTTCATACGGCGTTGAGGTGGAGAAATCCTCTTTTGTGTAATTAAAAGCCAAATTGTCCTATCATGGGCCACGCCAACATCACAATGACGCTGGACTATTACACCCATGTTGACGCCTGTTCCGTAAAGGCAGAGATGGAGCGGCTGGCTGCGTAGTAAAAAAGGAAGCGAAAGGCCGCTTTTACTACTTCCGTACTACGTTTCAACGCAAAGTCACGCCGGGATATGCCGGTATATGCGAAAAACTCTCCCATACGGCAAATGGCGGAAACGCCTGAAAATCAAGGCTTTGCCGCCATTTGCCAAGTTACATAAGGTTAGAGTGGAAATTTGCTTAGTATTTACATGAAATAATTATATTCAGCTACAGGCTTAGTCTATAGAAATAGCAAAGGGCAGGCCCTTGCGGGCCTGCCCCACTCAGAAAAATATTCACACCTCCTCAGCCGGAAGCCCCAAAGTCCGCCGCACCTCCTGAATATAGAGCCTGCCAATCCGGCTTAGCATGGTGCTTTTCCGGGTAATATACCCCAGCTCCATGGTGCTGCTCTCCTCTACCGAATCCGCCCGAAAGGGCACCGCCAGGCAGCCTTCCCCATTTAGCTCCGCGCAGATGATGCCCGAGCAGAGGGTGTAGCCGTTCAGCCCCACCATCAGGTTCAGCATGGTGGCCCGGTCGTTGGCCTTGATGACCCGGGCGTATTCCATTGTACTCAGAATCTCCTCCGCGAAGTAAAAGGACGCGCCATCCCCCTGCTCGAAGGATAGGCAGGGATAGTCCTGCAGGTCGTCAAAGCCGATGGAATCCCTCTTAGCCAGAGGGTGCCCGGACCAAAGGTACACATAGGTTGGGCAGCTGGTCAGCGGGTGGAACTCCAGCCCGCCCGTGCGCAAAAGCTTCTGGATAGCAGCCCGGTTGAAGTCGCTGAGATACAGGACGCCAATTTCGCTGCGCATATTGCCCACGTCCTGAAGCACCTCCCGGGTCTTTGTCTCCCGGATGGCGAACTCATACCGGGAGGTGTCGAAACGCTTTACCAGGTCCACAAAGGCCTTGACCGCGAAGGAATAGTGCTGGGTGGAGACCCCGAACTTCTTTTTCAGGTTCTGGGCCCTTCCATATTTGTCCATCAGCGACTGGTACTCCTGGTACACCTGCCGGGCGTGCAGCAGAAACTCCGCCCCGTCCTGGGTCAGAGCGATGCCCCGGCCGCTGCGGTAAAACAAGGTGATGCCCAGCTCCTTTTCCACCTCCTGCAAAGCGCTGGTCAGGGATGGCTGGGCCACATACAAGACCTCCGCGGCTTTATTTATGGAGCCTGCTTCCGCTATGGTAATAATGTAGTGTATCTGCTGCAAGGTCATAGGATGCCGCCTCTTTCATCATAGTAACGGACTATATGAGCCGCAGCCGGGAGAAATCCGCCACACTCTCCAGGGCCTCCACCACCAGCGCCAGCCCTCTCTCGTCCTCTGCCGTGAAACGGGCTCTTTCCGGGCTGTCAATGTCCAGCACGCCCACAATCCGCCCGCCGCTGTGGATGGGCAGCACGATCTCCGAGCGGGAGGCGCTGTCGCAGGCGATATGGCCGGGAAATTTATGCACGTCCTCCACCCGCTGGACCTGGTCCCGGGCCACGGCAGTGCCGCAGACCCCCTTGCCGACCTCTATCCGCACACAGGCCGTCTTGCCCTGGAAGGGACCCACCAAAAGGCTCCCCTTGTCCATCAGGTAGAACCCCACCCAGTTCACACGCTCCAGCCCCTCCCATAGGATAGCGGCGGCATTGGAGAGCAGGGGCACGAAGTCCCGGTCGATTTCCGCCAGGGAGCGTATCTGTTTGGCCATCAGTTCATAGTTTGGCATATTTCCTCCTTAGGACAGGCGCTTATACAGATGGTTGCCAATCATCTGTATGAGCTGTACAAATATAATTAGGATTACCGAGCAGACCACCAGGTAGTCCGTCCGGTACTGCTGGTAGCCGAAGCGGATGGCGATATCGCCGATACCGCCGCCCCCCACGGTCCCCGCCATGGCCGAATAGCCCACCAGGGAGATGATAAGCAGCACCACCCCGTTCAGAATCCGGGGTACAGACTCCTTGATATAAACCCGCCATAGTATCTGCCAGTCGGAGGCCCCGAAGGACCTGGCCGCCTCAATGACTCCGGGGTCCGTCTCCCGCAGGGCGGTCTCTATCACCCTGGCAATGAAGGGGATAGCCGAGAGGGTCAGGGGCACGATGGAGGCCGTGGTGCCAATGGCCTTGCCCACCACCAGCCGGGTAAAGGGGATCACCAGCACCAGCAGGATGATGAATGGGAAGCTGCGGAACACGTTGATGAGAAAGCTCAAAAGCTCATACACCGGCCGGATCGGGTGCAGGCCGTCCGGGGCGGTAAGGGTCAAAATGATTGCCGGGATGAAGCCGATGATCACCGACAGCAGCGTGGACCAGAACACCATGTATACCGTCTGCCACAGGGCTGTGAGGATGACCTCGGTCATGCCGGTGTTATTCAAAATCCCGCCCATTATTCCAGCACCTCCCAGGTGATATTTTTCGACGTGAGGAAATTGCAGACCTGCTCCCGGTCCCCCTCCTCAATGTTCAACACCAGGCTGCCAAACACCTTGTCCCGAAAATCCTCCAGCTTTGCCCAGCAGATGCTGAAATCTTTCCCCAGCTCCCGGGCCATCTGGGTGACGACCGGCTGCTCGGAGCCCTCCTCGCCCACAAAAAATATCTGGATGTTCACCCCAGTATCGGGCAGGAGCTCCGAGCGGTCCCGGAGGAACGCCTGAATCTCCGGCTGCTTGGGCCGGATGAACAGCTCCTCGGGCCGGCCCTCAGAGAGCACGCTGCCGTTATAGAGGAAGGCAACCCGGCTGCATATCTGCTTGACTACCTCCATCTGGTGGGTCACTACCACGATTGTCAGCCCCAGCTCCCGGTTTATCTTCTGCAGCAGGGCCAAAATCTCCTTTGTTATCTCCGGGTCCAGGGCGCTGGTGGCCTCATCGCAGAGAAGGAACTGCGGGTCCAGCACCAGGGCCCGCGCGATTGCCACCCTCTGCTTCTGCCCGCCGGAGAGTTCCCGTGGCCGGGCGTGGAGTTTATCCTCCAGGCCCACCAGGCGCACCAGCTCCTCGATTTTCCTGCGGCTCTCCGGGGACTTGGGCTTTTGGCCCCAGAACTTCATGGGCAGGGCGATATTGTCGTACACATCCAGCCGTTCCAGCAGGTTGAAGCTCTGAAAAATCATGCCCATGCGCTTTTGCAGCAGCCGCAGGGATTTCTTGTCGCCGCTGTCCACCGGCGAGCCGTCTACCAGGATTTCGCCGGAATCGTAGGGCTCCAGTCCGTTGATACAGCGCAGCAGGGTGGACTTCCCCGCGCCGCTCTGCCCTACGATGCCGTAAATCTCATGGTCCTCAATTTTAAGCGAAATTCCCTTCAGGACCGTAAGGTCCCGAAAGGATTTCCGCACGTCACATATTTCTATCACGGTGCCTCGATAAAGGACGGGATCACCGCGCCCTTATAGGTGCTCTCTATGTAGTCCTTCACGGCGTCGGACTGGATCGCCGCAACCAGCGCTTTGGTCTTCTCGCTGTCCTCGTTCCCCTGCTTCACCACCACAAAATTGGTGCGCCGCACAGTGGAGTCCTCGTCAAACTCCTCGATGTCCAGGGCAGGGTGCTTGTCGGGCAGCTCCGCGCCGATGGCATAGTTGCCGTTGATTGCCGCCGCATCCAAATCCGGCAGGGACAGGGGCAGGCTGGCGGCCTCCAGGGTGGTTATCTTGTAGCCGTGGGGGTTGGCCTCCTTGTCGTCCGTGAGGGACTCGGCGGTCACATTGGGGTCTGTGCCAAAGTCTCCCAGGGAGTTGAGCAGCTTCTTCTGCACCAGCAGTTCCAGGCCCCGGGTCATGTTGTCGGTGTCGTTGGGCACGCCGATCTCGGCCCCGTCCGGCAGCTCGTCAAGAGAACTGTACTTCTCGGAGTAGATGCCCATGGGCTCGATATGTACCCCGGCCACCGCTGCCAAATGCAGCCCAGCCTCCTCGTTCTGGGTGTTCATGTAGCCCAGGGTCTGGAAGTAGTTGGCATCCAGCTCGCCCTCCTCAAGGGAGGTGTTGGGCAGTACATAGTCCTGGAAGACCACGACCTCCAGTTCCCAGCCGTCCTTGGCCAGCTCGGCCTTGACGGCATTTTCCAAGATGTCCGCGTGGGGCACCGGGTTCACGCCCACAGTTATCTTCTTGTCGCCGGAGGCAGTGCTGTCCGCGCTGGCGGAGTTTTCAGAGCTCTCTGAACTCTCCGAACTCCCCGAGGACGTTCCACCATCCCCGCCGCAGGCCGCCAGGGTCAGCAGCAGGGCTGCAATGAGTGCCAGACTTACGATTCTTAAAAGTTTCCGTTTCATCGTTTACCTTGCTCCTTTATGTATATAGTGTAGCGTTTCCTTTTTGAAGCGCAAGCCTATTATACCCGGCGGCGGTGCTTTTGTCCAATACTTGGAATGGATATTGGGTTATAGGCTGGGCCTATAACCCACCGCCCCCTTCATCTCCCGAACATAATCAGCAATCCGCTCTGGCGCGTCCTTCCCGAACTGTTCCAGCAGCTTGATAATCGCCGACCCAACGATAGCGCCGTCCGAAAGGGCGGCCATTTTCTTCGCCTGCTCCGGGGTGGAGATGCCGAACCCAATAGCGCAGGGTACAGACGTGTTCTCCCGCACCACTTGTATAATAGCGCCCAAGTCCGTGGTAATCTCCGAGCGGCTCCCGGTGACCCCCAGGCTGGACACGATGTACAAGAACCCCTCCGCCTCCCTGGCAATCATGGCGATACGGTCCGCCGAGGTGGGGGCAACCAGAGAAATCAAGTCAATGCCATATTTGCGGCAGACAGGCGCGAACTCCTCCTTTTCCTCAAAAGGCAAGTCAGGCAGGATAAGCCCGTCCATGCCGATGTCCTCGCAGGTGGACACAAAGCGCTCCGTCCCATAGGAGAACACCACGTTGGCGTAGGTCATGAACACCATCGGCACGCTCACATCCCGGCGCAAATCCCGCACCAAGTCAAAGATTTTATCCGTGGTGGTCCCGGCTTTCAGCGCCCGCAGGTTTGCCCCTTGAATCACCGGCCCCTCGGCGGTGGGGTCTGAGAAGGGTATGCCCAGCTCAATCAGGTCCGCCCCGGCCTCCGCCATAGCCCGCACCACCTGGGCAGTCGTCTCCAGATCCGGGTCGCCGCAGGTGACGAAGGGGATGAACGCCTTGGTTTTCTCAAAAGCCTTCGCAATCTTACTCATAAATATCCTCCCCTCTGTACCGGGCGATAGCCGCCACGTCCTTGTCACCGCGCCCGGAAATGGTAATAACGATAATTTGCTCCTTGCCCATTGTGGGGGCCAGCTTTATGGCATGGGCCACGGCGTGGGCGGATTCAATCGCCGGGATAATCCCTTCCATACGGCTGAGATACTCGAAAGCCTCCACCGCCTCATCGTCCGTAATGGCAACGTACTCCGCCCGGCTCGTGTCGTGGAGCCAGGCGTGCTCCGGGCCGATGCCGGGGTAGTCCAGCCCCGCCGAGATGGAGTATACCGGGGCGATCTGCCCGAACTCATCCTGGCAGAAATAGGACTTCATCCCATGAAAGATACCCTCCCGCCCGGTGGCGATGGTGGCGGCGGTCTCGAAGGTGTCCGTGCCCCGGCCCGCCGCCTCGCAGCCAATGAGCCGCACGGATTCATCCTTAATAAAATGATAGAAACTGCCCATAGCGTTGGAGCCCCCGCCCACGCAGGCCAGCACCGCGTCCGGGAGCCGCCCCTCTTTTTCCATGAGCTGGGCCTTCACCTCCCGGGATATCACCGCCTGGAAGTCCCGGACGATGGTGGGGAAGGGGTGGGGGCCCATCACCGAGCCCAGGCAGTAGTGGGTGTCGTCAATGCGCCGGGTCCACTCCCGCATGGCCTCGGAGACCGCATCTTTTAGGGTAGCCGTGCCGGTGGTGACAGGCACCACCTCTGCCCCCAAAAGCCGCATACGGTACACGTTCAGGGCCTGCCGCTCCGTGTCCTCTTTCCCCATGAACACCACGCACTCCATGCCCATCAGGGCGGCGGCCGTGGCCGTGGCAACCCCATGCTGGCCCGCACCGGTCTCGGCGATGAGCCGGGTCTCGCCCATCTTTTTGGCAAGCAAAGCCTGCCCCAGGACATTGTTGATCTTGTGGGAGCCGGTGTGGTTCAAGTCCTCCCGCTTGAGGTAGATTTTCGCCCCACCCAGGTCCTCCGTCATCTTTTTGGCAAAGGTCAGCCGGGAGGGCCGGCCCGCGTACTCGTCCAGCAGCTCCGTTAGCTCCCGGTTAAAAGCCGGGTCGTTTTTGTAAAAATCATAGGCTCTTTCCAGCTCGATCACGGCGTTCATCAAAGTTTCCGGGATGTACTGCCCGCCGTGGATACCGAACCGCCCCTTTTTCTCACTCATCTTGTATCTTCCTTTCTCACCGCGGCAACAAATGCCGCCATTTTCTCCGGGTCCTTGCGCCCGTCCGTCTCGATTCCCGAGCTCACGTCCACCCCCCAGGGGGAGAGTTTTTTCAGAGCCAGCCCCACGCTGCCGGGGGTTAGCCCCCCTGCCAGCAGGTAGGGCCGCTGGAGCTCCCCGATGAACCCCCAGTTGAAGCTGAGCCCTGTCCCCGCGCCGGAATCCAGCAGAATCCTGTCCGCGCTGCTCCGCTTGGCCCGCTCCACGTCCTCCCGGGACTTTATGCGGAACGCCTGCCAGACCGGCTTATCCGTCAGGTTCCGCAGGCGGTGGAGATATGGCAGTTTTCCGCGTGGAGCGCAACCGTGGCTACACAGAATGTTCAAGGTGGAGTCGTAGAGGCTGCTAAAATTCTTGTAGAAAGCGGTACCCACGATATAACTTTTTCAGGATTAAATCTTAGTCCTGCCGTCGTTGGCATCATGCCCGGCGGGACGATGAACCTAACCTTAGATGGTAACAATACAATAACGGCTAATAGTAATCTCGCCGGAATTTATGTACCGGTAGACGCAACTTTAGTCATTACCGAAGAAAGCACAGGTTCGCTGACTGTTTCTGGTAGCGATAGTGCCGGTATCGGCGGCGCTTGGTATGCTCCAACTGGTAAAACCGGCAATTTTGACTGTGGAACGGTGGTAATCAACGGCGGAACCATCGCTGCTACCGGATCTGGTGTGTGTGCCGGGATTGGTGGGGCGTATGACGACGATACCGGTATGAAGATGGAAAGCGCATAAAGCATACAGTCACACCGGTTCTTGGAGAAAAAGCGGCCCATAATGGCAGAGTAGTTTACAGCCTGGATTTTGAAGTGACGCCGCACCAGCTACGACATACTTATATCACAAATCTGATTCATTCATCGGTGGACCCCAAAACGGTCCAATACCTGGCAGGCCATGAGAGCAGCAAAATCACTATGGATATTTACGCCAAGGTCAAATACAACAGGCCAGATCAGCTTGTAAGAACTATGGGCAGTGCTTTCGCCCAAGATAAGGTAAAATAAGTTTCGCAAAAATAAAAAGAGACAAGGTTTGTAGAAT
>CAOKRG010000016.1 GCA_948471095.1 uncultured Oscillospiraceae bacterium | reverse complement strand
CCGCCGTGATCTCCCTGTTCGTCTACCCCATTGAGGCCGGGTGGGTCTGGAACAGCCAGGGCTGGCTGGCAAACATGGGCTTCCATGACTTCGCGGGCTCCGCGGCCATCCACTCCGTGGGCGGGGTGACGGCCCTGATCGGGGCAATCATGGTGGGCCCGAGGCTTGGCAAGTACGTCAAGAACAAGAAGGGGGCAGTCAAGAAGGTGAACGCCATTCCCGGCCACTCCATCACCCTGGGGGCCCTGGGCTGCTTCATCCTCTGGTTCGGCTGGTACGGCTTTAACGGCGCCGCCGCCTGGGACAACACCTCCCTTGCCTCCATCTTCCTGACCACCACTATAGCCCCGGCCGTGGCGACGGTCACCACCATGCTGTACACCTGGATCAAGAACGGCAAGCCGGACGTTTCCATGTGCCTGAACGCCTCCCTGGCGGGCCTGGTGGGCATAACCGCCGGCTGCGACGCGCTGGACGCCCTGGGCTCCGCCATAGTGGGCGTTGTCTCGGGTATCTTGGTTGTAGCGGTGGTCGAGTTCCTGGACCTGAAGCTGCATATCGACGACCCGGTGGGCGCCGTGGGCGTACACCTGGCAAACGGGGTTTGGGGCACCATCGCCGTGGGGCTTCTGGCCAATCCCAGCGCTCCGGCGGGCCTTCGGGGCCTGTTCTATACCGGCGACCTCGAACTGCTGGCAGTGCAGGTCCTGGGCATCACGGCCATACTGGCCTGGACCGCCGTGCTCATGACCATTACCTTCCTGATCATTAAAAGGACCGTGGGCCTGCGCGTGGAACCCGAGGAGGAGATCAAGGGCCTGGACAGCACCGAGCACGGCCTGCCCAGCGCCTACGCGGACTTTGCCCCGGCGGTGGAGAGCCTGGATTACGGCTATGAGGGCGCGCTGGCGGTGACCGGGGATACCCCCGCCGCCGAGGCCATTCCCGTGAAGAAGGAGCCTTCCCTGATCCCCGACGGCGTTCCCAAGCTCACCAAAATAGAGATCATCTGCCGGGAGAGCCGGTTCGAGTCCCTGAAATCCGCCATGATGTCCCTGGGCATCACCGGCATGACCGTCTCCCATGTGCTGGGCTGCGGCGTGCAGAAGGGCAAGCCGGAGTATTACAGGGGCGTGCAGGTGGAGGCCAACCTCCTGCCCAAAATACAGGTGGATGTGGTCGTCAGCAAGGTGCCGGTAAGCTCCGTGATAGAGACGGCGAAAAAGGCGCTCTATACCGGCCATATCGGGGACGGCAAGATATTCGTGTATGACGTTGAGGACGTAGTGAAGGTGCGCACCGGCGAGACCGGCTACGACGCATTGCAGGACGTGGAATAAGAACTCGTATCCACAGCCAGAAAACGATTACGCTGACAGATATTACCTCGGAAGCTAATAGCAGGAAAATACTGCGCGGTCCAGGGGCGTTCGTGTCTCACCTGCCGGTTCGGTCGGTTCGCAGCTTGGTCTGCTGTACTTGGTTAGCCAAGTACCCGGCAGACGCTCACCCCCCTTCGGGACGACTTGGCGAAGCCAACGTCATAAGTCCCGTCTCAAGCTTCCCTGTCGTTTTTTAGCGGAGCACTATATGAATACAAGTTCTAAGAAACCATGCGGAAAGCGGGGCCTGGGATGACCCCGCCTGTTCCGCTTTCATGGAGGGAGTTTTATGTGTTCGATCATCACCTGCTGCGGCCCCTGCGCCAGTCCGGAAAGCGTTAGGGAGTGCTTTGGCCGCAGCCTGTCCCGGGGCCCGGACGACACACACTTTATCGATACCGGCAGCGGCCTTATGGGCTTCCACCGCCTGGCCATTATGGGCCTGAGCCCCGAAGGGATGCAGCCCTTTGAGCTGGACGGCAGCTATGCGGTCTGCAACGGCGAGATATACGGTTTTGAGAAGCTGAGGGAGCGGCTCTCGGAGAAATACGCCTTCAAAAGCGGCTCCGACTGCGAGGTGCTGCTGCCGCTCTACCGGGAGTACGGCACAGATATGTTCCGGCTGCTGGACGCGGAGTTCGCCTGCGTCATATACGACGGCTCCACCGGGGAGTACATAGCCGCCCGGGACCCCATCGGCATCCGGCCCCTGTACTACGGCGCGGGGGACGGCGGCGCTCTGCTGTTCGCCAGCGAGCCCAAGGACCTGGTGGGCCTCTGCCGGGAGATACGGCCCTTCCCGCCGGGGCACTACTATAAAAACGGCCAGTTCATCTGCTATCGGGACGTTTCTGTTAGCACCCGGGTGTGCCATGACGGTATAGACGCCGTTTGCGGGAATATACACGACAAGCTGATAGCCGGGGTGAAGAAGCGGCTGGTATCCGACGCGAAGGTGGGCTTCCTCCTTTCCGGAGGCCTGGACTCGTCCTTGGTCTGCGCCATAGCCCAGCGCTGCGGCGAAGCCCCCATACGCACCTTTGCCATCGGCATGAGCGGGGACGCGATCGACTTGAAATACGCCAAAGAGGCCGCGGATTTTATCGGCAGCAGTCACACGGAGGTCATCATCACGAAAGAGGACGTTCTGAACGCTTTGGAGACCGTGGTGGCCATACTCGGCACCTTCGACATCACCACCGTCCGGGCCAGCGTGGGCATGTACCTTGTGTGCAAATACATTCACGAGCACACGGACATCCGGGTGCTGCTCACCGGCGAGATATCCGACGAGCTGTTCGGCTATAAATACACGGACTTCGCCCCCAGCGCCCAGGCCTTCCAGCTGGAATCCGAGAAGCGCGTCCGGGAGCTGCATATGTACGACGTGCTCCGGGCCGACCGCTGCATCTCCGTCAACTCCCTGGAGGCCCGGGTGCCTTTCGGCGACCTGGACTTTGTGGAGTACGTCATGTCCGTCGATCCGGAGAAAAAGCTGAACAGGTACCATAAGGGCAAGTACCTTTTGCGAAAGGCCTTCGCGGAGGACGGTCTACTGCCCGGGGAGATCCTTTGGCGTGAAAAAGCCGCCTTTTCCGACGCGGTGGGCCACTCCATGGTGGACTATTTGAAAGAGTACGCGGACGGCCTTTACACAGAAGCTGAATTTGAGAGCAAAAGCCGGGCCTATGCCCACGCCCGGCCCTTTACAAAGGAGTCGCTTCTGTACCGGGAGCTGTTTGAAAAGTACTACCCCGGCCAGGGGCGGCTCATCGCCGGATTCTGGATGCCCAACCCGGACTGGGAGGGCTGCAAGGTGAACGACCCCTCGGCCCGGGTGCTGGCAAACTACGGGGCCAGCGGGGAATAGGGGGGAGCATATGAGCATACATGAGGAATGCGGGGTCTTCGGGGTATGGCTGCCGGAGACCTCGGATGTGGCGGAGCTCTGCTATTACGGGCTTTTCGCCCTTCAGCACAGGGGGCAGGAGAGCTGCGGAATGGTGATAAACGACGACGGCGTCTTCGCGTCCCATAAGGACGCGGGGCTCTTGGGAGAGGTATTTACCCCAGAGGCGCTGGGCCGTATGCCAAGGGGGAACATGGCCGTGGGCCATGTCCGCTACGGCACCACCGGCGGCAGCGGCCGCAAGAACTGCCAGCCCATAGAGGTAAACCACCAGAAAGGGAAAATGGCCCTGGCCCACAACGGCAACCTCTCGAACGCCGCCGCGCTCCGAAACAGGCTGGAGCTCGCCGGGGCCATCTTCCACACCACCAGCGACACGGAGATCATCGCCTACATCGTCACCCAGAAGCGCCTGAAAACCCCGTCCATAGAGGCGGCCCTCTCCGCCGCCATGGAGGAGCTGGAGGGGGCGTACTCCCTGGCGCTCATGTCCGCCCAGAAGCTCATAGCCGCCCGGGACCCTTACGGTTTCCGGCCACTGTGCTATGGCAAGCTGCCCGGGGGCGGGTACGCGGTGGCCTCGGAGAGCTGTGCCCTTTCGGCCATAGGCGCGGGCTTTGTGCGGGACCTGGAGCCCGGCGAGATCCTGGTCTTCGGCCCGGAGGGCATGGCCTCCCACAGGGAGCACTGCGGCACAAAGCCCCGGCGGCTCTGCGTTTTCGAGCACATCTACTTCGCCCGGCCGGACTCGGTGCTGGACGGAATGCCCGTGCACCTGGCAAGGCAGCGGGCCGGGGAGCTGCTGGCGGAGCGCCATCCAGCTGACGCGGACCTGGTCATCGGCGTGCCGGATTCCGGCCTGGACGCGGCCCTGGGGTTCAGCCGGGCTTCCGGCATCCCATATGGCATTGGGCTCATAAAGAACAAATATATTGGCCGCACGTTTATTTCCCCGGGGCAGAGCCAGCGCCTGGACCAGGTGCGGATAAAGCTCAGCGCCATAGAGGCCGCCGTGCGGGGAAAGCGGCTGGTGCTGGTGGACGACTCCATCGTGCGGGGCACTACCAGCGGACGCATAGCGGGCCTTCTGCGGGAGGCGGGGGCGAAGGAGATACACATGCGGATTTCCTCGCCGCCGTTTATGAACCCCTGCTACTATGGCACGGACGTCGACTCCCGGGAGCACCTCATCGCCTGCAGGCACACGGTCGAGGAGACCGCCGCCATCATCGGGGCGGACTCCCTGGGATACCTGCCGGTGGAGTCCCTCCCGGAGCTTGCGGGCGGGGAGGGCATCTGCACCGCCTGCTTTGACGGAAAATACCCCACGCCTGTTCCGAAGGATACCCGCAAGGACCGGTTTGAGCAAAGGCTGGGAAAACGGTAAGAGCGAACCGCCCATTGAAATTTGGACCCCCCGGAGTTCGGATTACGAGGGGCGGCGTTCCCTTGCCCCGGTTTCATGCGGAATTCCGGACGCGCGCCGTATTCCGCCAGCATTGGCGCGAATACGGAGGAGTCCTGCAATAACCGGCATAAACCGGTACGCCGCGCCCTCCGTACCGGCGATACGGGGAGTCAACGGTTGAGCGCTCGCGCACAAGGGAAGGGGCCCTCCCGGTTCTGCAAGGCCTTTGGGGTCTACCCGTTCGGGCGGCGGGCCGGTAGGCGGTTTGTTGAAGCGGATGGAAGGGGCTCTTACGATATCCGGCGGCAGCTTTCCCGCACGACCAGTTCGGGGCGCGGCTTTAAGGGGCGGCTCTGCGCGTCCCCCCTCATCCTGGCCAGCAGCGCGGAAATCACGGCCTGTCCAAGCAGCTCGTTATGCTGGTTCAGGGCGGTGAGCCGGGGCGTGAAATAATCCGCGTCGAAAAACTGGTCGCAGCTGATTACGGACACGTCCTCCGGGACCCTCAGCCCGTGGTCCGCCAGCGCCCGGTACGCGCCCAGGGCCACGCCGTCGTTCATGGCCATTACCGCGGTGAAGGCGGTTCCCTGCCGGATGAGCCGGTCCGCCGCCCGCCAGCCGTCCGGGGCGTAGTAGTCGGAGGTGGAGACCAGGTTCCGGTCATAGGGAAGGCCCAGTGCGGCCAGGGCGTCCCCATAGGCCCCGAGGCGCCGTTCCGTAATGGCTACGTCCGTCTCCCCGCCCACAAAGGCAATTCGCCTGTGCCCCAGGGAGAACAGGTGTTCCACCGCCATATAAATTCCCTGCCCCCGCTCCCGCTCCATGAACTGGCAGCGGGAGCCGTCAACCGGGTTCCCCAACGCAACCACGGGGACCCGGTTTGCCATATCCTCGAGACCCCGCCGGTACTCCGGCCGCAGCCGCACCAGATCGGCCTGGCCGCCCACCACCAGCACGCCGTCCGCACCCTTTTCCTGCATGACCTTGAACGCCTCCAGCTCGTTCCGGGTGGTCTCGCCGGCGGTGGCCGCGGAAAAGCCGGTGTTGAACAGCAGCACGGAATACCCGGCGCGTTGGGCGGCAAGGGATATCTCCCGGAACATGGCGGTGAAATAGGGGTTGGTGATGTCCGGCATGATGACTCCGATGATCATGCTCCTGCGGCTCACCAGCCCCCGGGCAAAGCCGCTGGGAGCGTAGGCGTATTTCTCTATCGCCCGCTCCACCCTCCGGCGCACATCCTCCGACACCGGCGCGGAGCCGTTTATGACCCGTGAAACTGTGGAAACGGACACGCCGCTCTCGCGGGCGATCTGCCGAATCGTGACGGCCGGCTTCATAGGCTCTCCTCCTGTCCCGAGATAGCTTGCAAACAGTATAGCAAAAAGGCGGGCTCCGTGCAAGCGTACAAATTTGGAGAAAAATCTTTGGCGGTAATTGCCAATTGTTGTGAAAACGTTTTCACGGTATAGTGGTCGTATCATGTATCGGGAGGAAAACGATGGATAGCGAGTTTGAACGGGAGTTGAAGGAGAGCCTATACGTCCACCGTCCGCTGCCCCTGCATCGGGAACGCAGCTTGGAAGGCGGGTTCCCACACAAAAAAGTATGGGAGAAACGCGGCTTGCAGGCAGTCCCTCTGGCAGAAGGTACCGCTCAGTTGGAGGAGCGCCCGGGCTATCTGCGCATGACCGCCCCGCTGCGTTCGGACCGCTGGCCGGAAGGCTCTCCGGCGGACGGCGATTACTGCAACTTCGGCACGGCGCGGCTGGCCTTTTCCTTTGAGCGGGAGGACTGGCGGGGGTACGGCCGCCTGCGCTTCTGGGTACGGCCCTACATCGAGGGGGCGCGAATCCTGCATCTAAACGTGGGCATAACCAGCCGGGGCGAAGTGCCCGTCCCCGACCCGTACGGCAGGGAGGGGGCCGCTGTCTTTGATTTGGAGAACGGCGCGTGGCAGGAGTGCGTCTGGGAGTTCGCCGCCATGCCCCGGGACGCGGTGTGCAAACTCTCCTTTTACGTTTTTTGCAGCGGGCACGACGTTTCCGCTGGGGACGCGCTGGCCTATGACTTTAGGGACGCCGGCTTGGAGCGGATAGAGAATCCCGAGCATGAGCTGGGCTGGGAGAACCCTGCGCCGGGCGTCCGGCTCTCTACGGCGGGCTATTGGCCGGAGGGAGGCAAGACCGCCATCGCCGCCGGGGCGGGAAACGATTTCCGGCTGACGGACGTAGAGACCGGGCAGATCGTGTATACCGGGCAGGTCCGGCACATGGAGAACGAGCGGGGCCGTTTCGATGTGCTGGACTTCTCCGAATGTACCCGCCCTGGGCGGTACCGGCTGGAAAGCGGCGGCTTGCCCCGTGCCGGCGTTTTGCTGAGAGACCCTGGCGAAGAGGCTTTGTGGAAGGCGGTAAACTTTTTCTACTGCCAGCGCTGCGGTTTCCCGGTACCCGGTAAACACAGTTCCTGCCATCAGGATATCGTCGCCCGGCACAACGGCGTGGCGCTCAGCTACTCCGGCGGCTGGCATGACGCGGGGGACCAGTCCCAGCAGTCGGCCCAGACCGGGGAGATCGTACAGGCGCTCTTCGAGTGCGCGGGGCGGTGCAGGGCCGGCTCTCCGCTGTACCTGCGGCTGATGGAGGAGGCCCAGTGGGGATTGGACTTTATCCTGCGCACCCGTTTCGGGGACGGCTACCGGGCCACCAGCGCTGGGGCCACCCGGTATACCGATGGCCTGATAGGAAACTTCGACGACGTCGAGGCCCGGGTCCACAACCATGCCTTTGAGAATTTCCTGTTCTCCGGCGTCGAGGCCCATGCCGCCCACGCGCTGAGAGGCTATGATGACGGCCTTGCGCAGTGCGCCCTGAGAGCGGCCCGGGAGGACTTCGCCTTTGCCCGGGAGCGGTTCGCCCGGACCGGCGTGGAGCCCTTTCATATGTATGAGCATACCTTTAACAGCGGGCTGTCGCAGTATTACGCGGTCATTGCGTGGGCGGCAAGCTGGCTTTACGAGAGTACGGCTGCGGGGGAGTATGCTCAAATTGCCAGGGAGTACGGCGAAAGGCTGGCTGCCTGCCAGGAGCGGGGGGAGGCGGGGCTGCCCTTCGATGGATTTTTCTACCGGGACGAGAGCCGTCGTGACATCGTGCACTTTAACCATCAGGCACGGGAGCACCAGTTCGTGCAGGCCCTGGAAAGCCTTTGCCGCACCCAGCCGGACCGCCCCGAGAGAGCGCGGTGGGAGGATGCCATGAAGCGGTACGGGGGCTATCTGAAAGCGATAGCCGGGAACGCCGCCCCTTACGGCATGCTCCCCGCTGGGGTCCATAAGCTGGACGAGCCGGAGAACCGGGAGCTCTTTCCCTACCTGCACGTGTGCTGCGATTACGAGGCGGAGCGGGAGAACTACCGGGCGCAGCTCAAGGCGGGTAAGGACTTGGGCGGCGGGTATGTGCTGCGGAACTTCCCGGTGTGGTTCTCCTTCCGGGGGAACGCCGCCGTTATGCTCTCCATGGGCAAGGCGGCGGGGATATTGGGCCGGTATTTCCGGGACGGGGAGCTTTTGCAGCTGGCCCGGGAGCAGCTCTATTGGATGTGGGGAAAAAATCCCTTCGGCCAATCGCTGGTGTACGGCATGGGGCAAAACTACTGCCGCCAGTACGCGGTGCTCACCGGCGAGAGCGTGGGCGAGGTCCCGGTGGGGGTAGAGACGCTGGGCAATGGCGACGAGCCCTACTGGCCCCAGAACAACAACGCCACTTACCGGGAGGTCTGGGTGGGCTCGGCCTGCCGGTACGTGCAGGTGCTGGGAGAGCTGCTGAGACAGCATGCTTGATATACGCATTATGAAGGATGAGAAAGAATTTGACGCGGCCGCCGTCTGGGAGATCATCGGCCAAATGCTGAGAAAGCCCGACTCGGTTATCGGCCTCTCCACCAGGCAGACCACAATAAACATGCACGCCATTGTCAGCGACATTTACCGGCAGTACCCCTTTGATACCAGCCGGGTCACCCTGTTCAACGTGGACGAGCTGACCAACCTGCCCCGCAGCTACAAGGGCTGCTGCTACACCATGATAAAGGAGCAGCTGGCGGACCCGCTGGGCATTCCGGAGGAGCGGTTCCTCATGCCCGCCACCATCTCGGACGACTACGCCGCCGAGTGTGAAAAGTTCCAGCGGGCCATCGAGGCCCGGGGCGGCGCGGACCTGCAAATGCTGGGCCTGGGCTATAACGGGCATACCGGCATCAACCAGCCGGGCACGGCTTTTGGCAGCGAGACCTGGGTCTCGCCTATGGATCCGGTCTTTGAGGAGCGTGTGCGCCGGGAGACAGGCGTTGGGCCGGAGCATGAGCTGGGCGGGCTGACCCTGGGCATACGCACCATTATGCACACCAAGCGTATCATACTCATCGCTAAGGGCGGGCACAAGGCCGAAATGGTGGAGAAAATGCTGAAAGGCCCTGTGACGGAGGATATCCCCGCCTCGGTGTTGCAGCTGCACCCGGACTGCACTTTCCTGCTGGACGCAGCGGCTGGCCGCTGTGTAGAGGACATGGAGGACGCGCGCTTATGCTAAGGATAGGCTTTGCGGACTACTACCTAGACAACTGGCACGCCAACTACTACCCAGGTTTTCTGCGGGAGGCTATCGCCCGGCACGGCGTTGACGCGGCGGTCACCCACGCTTTCGCCATCCACGACTCGCCCCCGGATGGAGGCGTAACGACCCGGGGGTGGTGCCGGGAGAGGGATATTGTCCCCGCTGGGAGCATGGAGGAGCTGGTGGACAGCGTGGACGCGGTTATGGTCATCGCGGCGGACAACGCCGCATGGCACGAGCGGGTGGCGGAGCTGCCCCTAAAAAGCGGCAGGCCGGTGTTCGTGGACAAGACCTTCGCCCCAAGCCTGGCGGCGGGTAAGAGGATGTTCGCCTTGGCGGAGGGGCACGGCACGCCGGTTTTCTCCTCCTCGGCCCAGCGGTACTGCCAGGATATTTTGGACTGGCAGGCGGTACATAAGGAGCGGCCCCGGTTTGTCTCCACGGTGGGGCCCCACTCCCTGGACAGCTACGCCGTCCACCAGCTGGAGCCTATCGTGGCGCTGATGGGGACGGGCGTGAAGCGCCTAAAAGCCTTTGCCGTGGGCAGCGCCGTCACTCAGCTGATTCTGGACTATGGAGACGGGCGGCTGGCCAGCTTCGTCCAGAGCCCCCAGCCTTATGCCGAGTTCAACTTCATGGCGTCGGACGGCGAGAACGGCGCGCGCCTCAAAAGCGACGGCCGCAATTTCTATCATAACCTGATGAAAGTTATACTGGACTTTTTTGTGACAGGCAAGGTTCCCGTCCCCCACGAGGAGACTTTGGAGATATTGGCAATTATTGATACGGCCAGAGAGGCCCGCAGGCGGCCGGATACCTGGCTTGATATTGTGATATAAGGGAGGCGGCTATGAGAGTTTTAGTGATTTCGGACGATACCTGGCACCCCGCCGAGGTGATCGAGATGGGCCTTGCGCCCTTGAACGGCAAGTTCGACATGACCTATATCCGCACCGCGAAGGATATTCTAACGCCGGAGTACCTGCGCGGTTTTGACGTGGCGGTAGTCTGCAAGGGGGACTGCATCAACGGCGGCAACCACGAGCCCTGGTTCGAGGAGGGCGTTACCGAGGTGATGCCCCAGGACTTCAAACGCTATGTGGAGGGGGGCGGCGGCTTCATCGCCCTCCACGCCGGGAACTGCTTTCGAGAGGGGGACTCCATGACGGAGCTCACCGGCAATTACTTTATTGGCCACCCGCCCCGGTGCCAGGTAAGCCTGCGCTTTGAGCGTACCCCCCTGACCGAAGGCGCGGAAGACTTCACTGAGCGGGACGAGCACTACCAAATCGCCGTCGCCGCCGGGGACGCGGCGCCCTTTGCCTACTCCGTTTCGGAAACCGGCGGCAGGCAGGCGGCGGGCTATACCCGGGTGCTGGGCCGGGGCCGGGTGGGAGTGTATACTCCGGGGCACACGCTGGCCATGCTTTCCCACCCTTCTACGCAAAAGATACTGGAAAACCTTATTGTATGGGCAGGCGGAAAAGGGGAGATAAAATGACAAAAGGCTGCTTTTGCAGCCTTTTTGCCTCTAAAGGAATTCTCCCCGCTACCCCGCGCTCTGCCATTGGCGTTCTCCCTGCGTCATGGTTTTTCGCCCCCGGCCAGCCTCTCCGCCGCCCCGGACGGGCAGCTCTCAGAGCACGCCCCGCAGTGCAGGCAGTGGGTGGGCTCGATGCGGTAAGGCGTGCCGGGCTCTATGCACTGCTGGGGGCAGTGGGCCAGGCAGGCGCCGCAGCCAATACAATTTTCCGTAATTCTATATCCTCTGTTGATATTAGCCCTTGCATTTCCAAAGACATAATTCTCTCGGAAAATGGGCTTCACGCCCAGGTTGAAATACTCGATGCTCCCGGACTTTATCTCAAACACAATGCCAATTTCCCGGGTATCGCCGGGGTAGACGTTGGCGAGGTACGGCTGCTCTGTAAAAATAGTATCTATCCACTTTTCCTGCTCCCCCTCCGGCGCGGGGACAGCTTTCGCGGAGAGCCGTATCATCTCCTTGAACTTGGTGTAGCCCAAAATCTGCACCCTGCCGTCTGAGAGCAGTTCCCGGCAGAAATCCTTGCCCCGGGCGGTGAAAAAGCATATCCCGTCCGGCTCATAGTGTATGGCGCTGATGTTGCGTAGCGCGCTTCCTTTCTATGTTGAACCGGTTGCCCGGGGTGATTTTCGGGTGTTCCCGACCGGCTGGCCGGGAACAGTTTTGGTTGGTTAAAGGGGATTACTTGCCATCGCCGGCGCCGCAGGCCGCGGGCTTCTCCTCCTTCTTCTCGCCGGCCGCGCCACAGGCGGAGCCGCAGGCAGAAGCCGCCTTCTCCTCATTCCATTCAGCCAAATTTGCCAGTGCCATTTTGTGTACCTCCGTTGGGTTATTCAGGGCAATTTCCCGCCCCGTGATTTCCATTATACGGATTTTTGGGGGGGCCGCAAGTACGCACTTTTTTGTGGGGGACTTACAAAAAAGTAACCCGCCCCTTGACGGGGCGGGTCCAATGCAGTATAATTATTATGTAACATCGCATTTTAAAGCATTGGAGGCTCTTGCCATGCTGACAAAGGACGAGCTGCCCGAATGTCCTGTGGCCACAACGGTACAGGTGATCGGCAGTAAGTGGAAATTACTGATCATTCGGAACCTGCGCGCCCGGCCCTGGCGGTTCAACGAGCTGCATAAAGATTTGGCGGGCATCAGCCAGAAGGTGCTGACGGATTCCCTTCGTGCCATGGAGGCGGACGGCATCGTCACTCGCACAGTCTACGCCGAGGTGCCGCCCCGGGTGGAGTACGCGCTGAGCGACCTGGGGGAGACCCTGCGGCCTATTCTGGACTCTATGGAGCGGTGGGGGATAGGTTATAAGGCGGCCGCGGAGAAGGACGGATAGGGTTTGGGGGAACGGCGTCACAGAAATTCCCGCCGGCGCGGCGCTCTTGACTCCCAGCCCTCGGGAATGCTATACTGTTTCCAGTCTATTTTTCCCAAGGAGGTTTTTCCATGACCTATCAAGACGCTCTGGAAAAGATCAACTCCCGCCTGCTCTTCGGTATGCGGCCCGGCCTGGAACGGATCGAGGCCCTGCTCCACCGGCTGGGCGACCCCCATAAATCCCTGCGCTATGTGCATGTCTGCGGCACCAACGGAAAGGGCACCACCTGCACCCTGACCGCCAGCGTGCTCCAGGAATGCGGCTATAAGGTGGGCAAAAACACCTCGCCCTATGTGCTGGACTTCCGGGAGCGCTTTCAGATCAACGGGGAGATGATCGCCCCCGAGGAGCTGGCCCGGGTCATGGACCAGATCTGGCCCGTGGTGGAGGAGCTGGACCGGGAGGGCTGCCAGGTCTCCGAGTTCGAGCTGGTGACCGCCGTGGCCTTCGTGTGGTTTGCCGCCCAGGGCTGCGACGTTGCCGTGATGGAGGTGGGCATGGGCGGGGCCTATGACGCCACCAACGTCATCCCCACCCCCGAGGCCGCGGCCGTCACCTCCATCTCCCTGGACCACACCGCCTGGCTGGGGGACACGGTGGAGCAGATCGCCCGGGAAAAGGCCGGGGTTATCAAGCCCGGAGGCCGGGTGGCCCTCTACCCGGAGCAGCGGCCCGGGGTGCGGGAAATTGTGGAGTCCGCCTGCCAAAGCCAGGGGGCGGCGCTGCGCGTGCCGGACCTGTCCCGCTTCCAGGTGGGAAACGAGAGCATCGACGGCACGGACTTTACCGCGGAGGGCCTTGCCCTGCACACGCCCTTTTTGGGGGCCCACCAGGTGAAAAACGCCGCCGTGGTTTTGGAAGTCCTGAAAATCCTGCGGGAGCGGGGCTTCGCCATCCCGGACCAGGCGGTCCAGGCGGGCTTTGCCAAGGCCTTTCTTCCGGCCCGGATGGAGGTTCTCTCCCGCCGCCCCCTCTGCCTGCTGGACGGGGGCCACAACCCCGGCTGCGCCCTGGCCCTGCGGGAGGCCCTGGAGCGGCACGTGCCCGGCCGCAAGGCGGCGGTGGTGGGCATGATGGCGGACAAGGACAGCGCCGCCGCCCTGGAGATCGTGGGGCCCCTGTTTTCCAAGGTGGTGGCCGTAAGGCCGGACAACCCCCGGGCCCTGGACGCGGAGGCCCTGGCCCGGACCGCCGCCCGGTTCTGCCCCGAGGCCGCGGCCGCCGCCAGCTGCGCCCAGGCCCTGGACCTGGCCATGGAGGGCCTGGGGCCGGAGGACGCGCTGATCGTCTGCGGGTCCTTCTACCTGGCGGCGGAGATGCGGGACCTGTTGCGGGAGCGTTTCGGCGGCTATAGTTAACACAGTTCAAAAGAATCCTGTGATTCTTTTGAACCAAGCGGCAAAGCCGCTGAACTTGAAAACCGGCCTTGCCGGTTTTCAAGTGTGTCTACTATATGGCTCAGCCCTGGCCGGGCCTCCACAAGAGGGCCTGGTAGTCCGCCACATAATATTTGAAATTCTTTCTGCCCCGGCGCAGGATTTTGTGGCCCTCCGCTTCCAGCCTTTCCCGCTGGGCCTCGATCCCGCCGGGGTATTTGGGGTTCAGCTCTCCGTTGGCCTTCAGGGTGCGCCAATAGGGGGTCTCGTCCGCCTCCCGCTGGAAGCTGGCCCAGGCCGCGATGGACACGAAGACGCCGGCCGTAATGGGCTCGGTAAAGTCGGCGCCGTTCTGGCGGGCCAGATATTCTCGCAGCGCGCCCACGGTGGTCACCCGTCCGGCGGGGACCTGGCGCATGAGCCGGTCGTATTCCATGGGCGGGGCGAAGAACATCCGGCTGCCGCCGTATTTTTCTATGGTCCGGGGGTCGGATACAATCTGCGTCTTGGGCATGTCCTTGCCATCGTGGAGCATGGCGTTAAAATCCTTGTTTGCTTCGTTTGCCATAAGCAGCACCTCCTGGCCTAAGTTTACCCGAGGCTTTGAGAAAATGCAATGAGGCGGTTTGCTTTTTTATTTTTTTATCCGGTCGTGGATTATCCGGCTGGCCTTGGCGGGTAGAGGCGCAGGTAGCTTTCGTACCACTCGGTGGGGAAAAGCTCGGAGAATTCCGGGATTTTTTGCCCGATTTCCCCGCTGCCTTTGCTCACATAAGCCTTCGCTCCGTCCACAGCCCAGGCATCCTTGGCCACTGTGGAGATCACCTACATTCTGGCCCGGTCTATGATGGCCTGGGTGTCCGGGTCCGCGGCGTCGTAATCCATGTAGGCGTAATATTCCGCCCCATCCTTCTCGATTGCCGCTTGGACCGCCTCCTGGGAAATGACAGGCTCCGCTTGCTTTTTGCCGCCTCCCCATACGGACAGAAGAGCCAGGCCTGCCAGCATCAAAACGAGGCCTCGTTTCTGAAACATGTTTTCACCTCCTTCCATTTTATCCTTTGGCACGGATTCGGGAAATGTAAATCTTTCACTGTTTATTATAATATTTGAATTTTATTTTGTCAATATTTTTTGCAAAATCATTCGCGCCAATGGACAGACGCGCCCCTGGCAGGGGAGAAGAGAATTGACACTCCCCGCGATCTATGGTAAAATAATCCATAAGCGGGCGGCGCTTGCGCGGCTTTTTTCCGGAGGCCGGACGGCGCGCCGCTTAAGACTATTGATGGGAGCGTCATTGTGTTGAACATTGCATTTACTTTCAAAGGGCCGCGGGAAAACCGGCCCGCAGCGGAGGGACCCGCCCATGCCTAGCGACAGCCGCTTCGCGGTGCTCATCGACGCGGATAATGTGTCCGTGCGGTACATCAAGCTTATTTTGGACGAGATCTCCAAGGACGGCGTGGCCACCTACAAGCGCATTTACGGCGACTGGACCAACCCGGCGCTGGTCTCCTGGAAGTCGGCCCTGCTGGACAATTCGGTGCTGCCCATCCAGCAGTACAGTTACACCAGCGGAAAGAATTCCACGGACTCCGCCATGATCATCGACGCCATGGACATCCTCTACTCCGGCCAGGTGGAGGGCTTCTGCCTGGTCAGCTCCGACAGCGACTTCACCCGGCTGGCGGCGCGGCTGCGGGAGTCGGGCATGACGGTTATCGGCATGGGGGAGAGCAAAACGCCCAATTCCTTCATCGCGGCCTGCAACAAGTTTAAATATCTGGACATTCTCTCCGCCGCCGACGAGGAGGAGCCGGAGGAGGCCCAGAAGGCCGAGCCCCAGAAAAAGCCCCAGCCCAAAAAGTCCGCCCGGAAGCTTCCGGCCAAGCCCGCCAAGCCGGAGCCGCCCAAAGAGGAGGACCGGGAGGAGCCCAAAACCAGCCTGCGGACCATCCGCCGGGCCCTGCGCAGCATCGTGCGGGAGAACTCGGACGAGGAGGACTGGATTTTCATCGGCAAGGTGGGGAATATTCTGGGCAAGCGCTACCCGGACTTTGACGTGCGGAACTTTGGTTTTTCCAAGCTGACGCCCTTTTTGGATTCTCTGGACATGTTCGAGATCAAGTCCCAGCGCAAGGACGGGAGCGCCTCGCCGCAGATGTACGTGCGGCTCAAGGGCTGAGCGGCCGCTGCTTGGCTAGCTCCCCCTTTTCCGGAAGTGTCCCAAACGCGCGTTTTAACAAGAAGAAAGCTCTTTGAGCGCAACAGTAAAAGTTTTGTCAACCTTTTTAAAGGTTGCGGGGTTCTTAGGGGCAGAGCCCCTGAGCCGCCGGAGGCTACTCCGTATTACTCTTTAAAAACTGAGCCCTTTGGACACTCCCCCTTTTCCTGCCCCATTGACTTCCCCCAAAAAATCCGGTATAATTTTACAGGAACACAGCCGTGGGCCATAGCCGCCCGCGGCTTTTTAGCAGAAACTCTTTGGAAAGGCGGCGGTACCATGCGCCATTTGATCGACCCACTGGACCTGTCCCGGGAGGAAACCGGGCGGCTTCTGGCCCTGGCGGGGGAAATTCTGGACAAGCCCCGGGACTTCGCCCATTGCTGCGAAGGGAAAATTTTGGCAACCCTCTTCTTCGAGCCCAGCACCCGCACCCGGCTGAGCTTCGAGTCGGCCATGCTGCGGCTGGGGGGGCAGGTGCTGGGCTTCTCCAGCGCCCAAAGCAGCTCCGCCGCCAAGGGGGAGAGCGTGGCGGACACCATCCGCATGGTCTCCGTCTACGCGGACATTGCGGCCATGCGCCATTTTAAGGAGGGCGCGCCCTTTGTGGCGGCCCGGTATTCGAAAATCCCGGTGGTCAACGCCGGGGACGGGGGCCACCAGCACCCCACCCAGACCCTCACCGACCTGTTTATGATCCAGCGCAGCCGGGGCAAAATCGGCGGGCTGACCATCGGACTGTGCGGCGACCTAAAATTCGGCCGCACGGTCCACTCGCTGATCAAGTCCCTGGTGCGGTATGAGGGCGTAAACTTCGTGTTCATCTCCCCCGGGGAGCTGCGGGCCCCCGGCTACATTCTCAAAGAGGTGGTGGAGCCCTCGGGCCACCCCTGGCGGGAGGTGCGGAAGATGGAGGAGGTCATGGGGGAGCTGGACGTGCTGTACATGACCCGGGTCCAGCGGGAGCGCTTCTTTAATGAGGAGGACTATGTGCGCCTGAAGGATTCCTACATCCTGACCCCGGAAAAGCTGCGCCTGGGCAAGCCGGAGCTGGCGGTGCTGCACCCCCTGCCCCGGGTCAACGAGATCGACCAGAGGGTGGACGAGGACCCCCGGGCCCTGTACTTTGAGCAGGCCCGGGGCGGGGTCTATGTGCGCATGGCGCTGATTCTGGCGCTGCTGGGCCTGGCCCCCGGCATTTTGGAGGAGGCTTGAGTTATGTTGAACATCGACAGCATTGAAAACGGCATTGTCATCGACCACATCACCGCCGGCCGGGGCATGCGGGTCTATGAGCTGCTGGAGCTCCACAAGCTGGACACCTGCGTGGCCATCATCAAAAACGCCCGCAGCAGCAAGTTCGGGCGCAAGGACATCATCAAGATCGAGGGCGTGGGGGACGTGGACCTGGACGTGCTGGGCTTCATCGATGACCACGCCACCGTCTGCGTCATCCGGGACGGGAAGATTTTGGAGAAGAAGCGGCCCCGCCTGCCCCAAAGGCTGGTGAACATCGTCAGCTGCAAAAACCCCCGGTGCATCACCAGCGTGGAGGACGTGGACCAGGTGTTCTACCTCTGCGGCGGGGAGGAGCACCGCTACCGCTGCCAGTACTGCGAGCAGCTGCTCAGTGAAGAGGTATGACGGAAAGGCGGGAGAGGCCCGCTGCGGAGGAAAAGGCGACCTATGAAGATACTTATCATAAACGGCGGGCCGCGCAGGGGAAACACCTGGCTCTTGACAGAGAGGGCCAGAGAGATGCTGGCGGCCTTTGACCCGGCCATCGTGTTTCGGGAAGCGCATCTGTCCGATCTTGCTCTTCCCTTCTGCACGGGCTGCAGCGGCTGCTTTCGCGGGGGGCATAGGACCTGCCCCCATAATGAGGCCGTCCAGCCGGTGATGGATTGGATCGAAGACAGCGACGGGGTGATTTTCTCCATGCCCTGCTTTCAAGGGCATCTGCCCGGCATCCTAAAGAACTTCACGGACCACATGGCCTTTCTGCTGCACCGCCCCCGGTACTTTACGAAGAAGGCGCTCATTATAAGCACCGCCGGGGCCGTGTTCGCCAAAAGTACCACAAAGGCCCTGGCCGCCACCCTTGCCGGGTGGGGATTTAACAAATGCTATCAGCTGCCTGTGGCGGCGCTGAGCTGGAACGCCTATGAGCCCACGGAGAGGGATTTGAGAAAGACCCATAGAGTAACCAAACGGTTCTATCTGGACCTGCGCTCCGGGAAAATGCACGCCCCGGGCATCGGGGCCCTGATTCCGTTCAATCTGTTCCAGGCCCTGTGTGTGGGAAACCGCGGCGAGGGGGAGTATCCCACGGAGGACAACCGGTTCTGGCTAAAGTACCGGGGCATGGGGTACGCCCCGGGAATCCCCCTGCCGCCCGCCAAAAGGGTGGTGGGGCGGCTGGTCTATCTGGTTGGGAAAAGGCTGGCGAAGTCCATGGTGGTTACGTATAAGAAATAATCCCGCGGGCGGCAATTTAAGAACCTGTATTCATAAACATTCGGCCAAAGAGCAATGGGGATGCTGGGGTCGGGACTAGCGTCCCGAAAGGGGGGCCTACGTCCCATTTTGTATTGTTTGGCCTCCGGCGGCTTAAGGCTCTGCCTTAAGAATCCGCCAGGTGCCTAACGCACCTGGACTGCGCAATTTTTCCTACCAGTTGATTCTGAGGTAATAACCAACCAAGAGTAAAAGTTTTTGATCAAACTTTTTTCAAAAAGTTTGTGGGGTGTGGGGTGAACCCCCACGACCTTGTGGAGGCAAATTTTAAGGAGGCGGTTGTGTGGAATGGACTCAAAGCCAGCGGGACGCCATAGAGGCGCGGCGGGGCACGGTGCTGGTGGCGGCCGCGGCCGGCTCGGGCAAGACCGCCGTGCTGGTCCAGCGGGCCGTTGAGCGGCTGACCTGCCGGGAGGACCCCACGCCCGCCAATAAAATGCTGATCGTCACCTTTACCAAGGCCGCCGCCGCCGAGATGCGGGCCCGCCTGGAGCAGCGGCTGGACCAGCTGACCCGGGAGAACCCGGGGGATTCCCTGTTGCGCCGGCAGAGCATTTTGCTCCACCAGGCCCACATCGGCACGGTGGACAGCTTTTGCGCGGAGATGGTGCGGGAATTTTTCCACCTTTTGGAGCTGCCCCCGGACTTTAAGATCCTCTCCGACAAGCGGGAGGAGGAGCTGACCGCCCAGGCCCTGGAGGAGGCCCTTGCCGCCGCCTACGACGAGGGAAGCGTCGCGCCCCTGGCCGACGCCTTTGCCGCCGAGCGGGACGACCGCCGCCTGGCCCGGATGGTGCTGAGCCTGTACCGCTTTATGCAGAGTCATCCCTTCCCGGAGCGCTGGCTGGAAGACAAGGTGGCCATGTACTTTTCCGGCGATTCCACACCCTGGGAGGAGGTGGTCCTGCGGTACGCGGCCGAGGCCGGGGAGTACTGCGCCCGGCTTCTGGAGGAGCTGGCCCGGGCGGCCGGGGAGGACCCGGCCTTGGACAAGGCCTTCGCCCCCGCTCTGGCCGGGGACGGGGAGGCCTGCCGGGCCTTGGCCCAGGCGGCCCGGGCCGGGGACTGGGACCAGGCCGTGGCCTGCCAGAGGAGCTTTGCCCCCCAGCGCCGGGGCGCCCTGCGGGGCTGGGACAAGGAGGACCCCCTGCTGCGGCGGCTGGAAGCCGGAAGGGCCCAGGTCAAAAAGACCATAGGGGACCTGGGCAAGTGCCTGGGAGGCTCCCGGGCCGGAAACCGGCGGGAGCTGGAAGAGGCGGGGCCCCTGCTGAAAAATCTGGCGGAGCTGGCCTTGGACTTCTCCCGGCGCTACCGGGAAAAGAAGCTGGAAAAGAATTTTCTGGACTACAGCGACCTGGAGCACCAGGCCATCCGGCTCTTCTGCCAAGAGGACGGATCCCCCACCCCCACGGCCCGGGAGGCTTCCCGGCGGTTTGACGAGATCATGATCGACGAGTACCAGGACATCAACGAGGTGCAGGACTCCATCTTCCAGGCCGTGAGCAAAAACGGGGAGAACCTGTTTATGGTGGGAGACGTGAAGCAGAGCATCTACGGCTTCCGGCGGGCCATGCCGGAGATCTTCCTGCGCCGCCGGGCCGGGTATCAAAAGTACGACCGGACCCTGGACCGCTACCCCGCAGCCCTGGTGCTGGAGCGGAATTTCCGGTCCCGGCCCCAGGTGGTGGACTCGGTGAACTATGTGTTCTCCCTGCTCATGAGCCGGGAGGCCGGAGACATAGACTATGCCGGGGAGGAGCGGCTGGTGTACGGCGCAGATTTTCCGGAAAAGCCCGGCTGCGAGACCGAGCTCTGGTTCCTCCGGCGGGAGGGGGTCCCGGCGGAGCTGGCCGAGGCTTCCCTCATCGCCCGGCGGGTGCGGGAGCTGGTGGAGGGAGGCTTTACCGTTGCCAGCGGGGGCGGGGAGAGGCCCGCCCGGTATGGGGATTTCTGCATTTTGCTGCGTAGCGCCAACAAGTACGCCCATGCCTATGCCCAGGAGCTCAAGCGGCTGAGGGTCCCGGCCCGGGCCACGGTGAGCGGGGGATTCTTCGCGGCGGCGGAGGTGCAGGTGGTGCTGTCCCTGCTGCGGGTCATCGACAACCCGAACCAGGACATCCCCCTGCTGGCGGTGCTGATGAGCCCCCTGTATGGGTTTTCCGCCGGAGACGCGGCCCGGCTGCGGGCAGAGAGCCGGGAGGTTTCGGTGTACGTCTCCCTGACCCGCGCCGCTGATGAACCCGCCTGCGCCAAGGTCCTCAAAGACCTGGACCAGCTGCGGAGCCTGGCCGCCACCATGCCCGCCGACGCCTTTTTGACCCTGCTCTATGGCCGCACCGGCTACCCGGACATGGTCCAGGCCATGGAGGACGGCCCCGGACGGCTGGGCAACCTGCGGCTGCTCCACCAGTACGCCAAGGAGTATGAGGGCTCGGGCTACCACGGGCTCTCCGGCTTCGTGCGCTTTCTGGACCGGCTCCAGGCCGGAGGCTCGGACCTGCAGGCGGCGGAGGTCCAGCCCGGCAGCGGGGACGCGGTGGCCGTGATGAGCATCCATAAGTCAAAGGGCCTGCAATTTCCAGTGTGCATCGTGGCGGGCTGCGGCCGGAGCTTTGCCGGGGACCGGGCCCAGGAGGTGCTGCTGCATCCGGAGCTGGGACTTGGCGTAAAGCTAAAGGACTTAACGGGGTTGGGCCGGGCCACCACCACGGCCCGGGAGGCCATTGCCCTGGAAGCGGCCCGTTCCGCCGGGGCGGAGGAGCTGCGGGTGCTCTATGTGGCCATGACCCGGGCCCAGGAGAAGCTGATTCTGGTCAGCTCCAGCCGGGACCTGGACGGGGAGCTGGAAAAGGCCGCTATGGAACCTGGTGAAAAGCCGTCTCCCTTTACAGTACGGCGGGCAAAAAACGCGGGCCAGTGGCTGATGCTCTGCGCTCTGCGCCACCCGGATGGGGGCGCTTTACGCCAAGAAGCGGGCGCGGCAGAAGGGCCGGTGGTGCGGGAAGACTACACCCCCTGGCAGGTCCATGTGGCGGATTACGTTCCCGCCGGGGCCCCCTCAGAGCCAGCGGCCAAGGAGCTTTCCCAGCCGGATCCGGAGCTTTACGCCGCCCTGCGGGCTCAAGCGGATTTTGAGTATCCCCATCTGGGATGCCTGGACATTCCGGCGAAAGTGGCGGCCTCCAAACTGGCGGCGGAGCAGGAGGGCGGCGGGGGGACCCTCTCCCGGCCCGCCTGGATGGGCCGTCAGGGCATGACCCCGGTGCAAAGGGGAATTGCTTTACACGAGTTCATGCAGTTCGCCGATTTTTCCGCTGCCGCCGCCGACCCGGCAAAGGAGCTGGCCCGGCTGGAACAAATGGCCTTTCTCAGCCCGGAGCAGGCGGAGGCGGTGGAGCTGGAGCGGGTGCGGGCCTTTTTCCGCAGCCCCTTGGGCAGGCGGGTTTTGGGTGCGGAAAGAGTTGTAAAGGAAAAGCGCTTCACAGCTGTCATTCCAGCGGAGATGGCCCAGCCGGGGCTGACGGACCCCGCGGGCCGGGCGGAGCCCGTGGTGCTCCAGGGCTCGGTGGACTGCGCCTTTTTAGAGGCCGGGCGGCTGCATATCATTGATTTTAAAACCGACCGGGTATCAGGCTTGGAGGAGCTGTGGCAGCACTACGAGGTGCAGCTGCGCCTTTACGCCTATGCCATGGAAGAGGTGACCGGGTACCGGGTGGGGGAGATGTTCCTGTATTCCACCTGGCTGAACCAGGGGAGCGGGAGGCCCTATGAGGCGGACGCACAGCAGCTCAGCCTGTTCGGCGGCTGAGGCAGGCGTGGAAGAGGATAAAAATGGGAGAAGGGAAGGGGAGGCTGCGGTGAAAGAGCAAATTTTGGAAAGTGGATGGACTTTACAGGCAGGGAGCTGGGAGGAGGCCGTGCCAGGCACGGTTCCGGGCTCCATATATACGGATATGCTACGGGCCGGGCGGCTGCGGGACCCCTACTGGCGGGAGAACCACCGGGAGATCCTGGATATCAAGGATAAAGACTTTACATATTGCTGCCGGTTCCAGCCAGACCCCGCGCTGTTCCGCTGCCCCCGGCGGATTCTGCGCTTTGAGGGCGTAGACGCCAGGGCAGAAATCAGCCTCAACGGTTCGCCCTTGGGCCGGGCGGAAAATATGCACCGCACTTATGAATTTGACGTAACCCACTTGCTGCTGGCCGGGGAGAACCTCTTGATCGTGTCGCTCCGCCTGCCGGATCTGCCGGTTTCGGGCGAGAATTCCGCCATGCGGGGTGGCCCGCGCCTGCGCAAGGCTGCGTGCATGTTTGGCTGGGAGGGGGGGCCGCCCCTGCCGGACGGAGGCCTGTGGCGGCCTGTAAAGCTGTTGGGCCTGGACGGCCCCCGGATTTTGGACGTGCTGGTGCGCCAAAAACACGAGCCGGGCCGGGTGGAACTGGAAGTAGAGATCAGCTGTGAGGAAGATGAAAAGGAGATTGACTTTACAATCTCCTTGACCAGCCCGGATGGCCGGGAGACGGTTTTTCCCGCTGGCTCCAGGCGGCTGGCGGTGGAAAGCCCCCGGCTCTGGTGGCCCAGGGGGTATGGGGAGCAGCCTTTGTATACTGTAAAGGTGGAAGCCTTGATAGACGGCGCTGTGGCGGACCGCTGGGAGCGGAAGACCGGCTTGCGCACTATGGCCCTGAACCGGGAGCGGGACGGTTTCGGCGAGCGCTTCGCCCATGTGGTGAACGGGGTGGAAATCTTCGCCATGGGGGCCGGGTATGTGCCGGAGGACTGCCTGCTCCCCCGCCGGAGCCAGGCGCGGACCCGCCGGCTTTTGGAGGACTGCGCCGCCGCCCACTTCAACCTGGTGCGGGTCTGGGGCGGCGGGCATTATCCGGAGGATTCTTTCTACGATATCTGCGACGAGCTGGGCCTGCTGGTCTGGCAGGACCTGATGTTTGCCGGGGCCGGATATGAGCTGGACCGGGCCTTTGGAGAGAACGTCCGGGCGGAAATGTGGGACAATGTCCGGCGGCTGCGGCGCCATCCCTGCATCGCCCTGTGGTGCGGCGGCTGCGGCACAGAGCTGGACGGGGCGGAGGCCGCGCCCAAGCGCCGGGCCGAACATATCCGCCTGTTTGAATACCTGATTCCGGAAACTCTGGAAAAGGCGGACCCGGACCGCCCCTATTGGCCCTCCAGCCCCTCCAGCGGGGGCGGCTTTGACGAGCCGAACAGTCTGGACCGGGGGGACGCCCAGGACTGGAGCCTTTGGCGGGGAACCCGGCCCTTTGGCCCCCAGGGGGCCGTCGTGGGGCGGTATGTCTCCCAATTTGGCTTTGTGAGCTGGCCCTCCCTGCGCACGGTGGAAACCTTTACCGAGCCGCGGGACAGGAACCTGTCCTCCCGGGTGATGGACCAGCGCGTGCGCAGCCCCCAGGGCGGGGAGCGGCTGGCGGCGGCGCTGCAAAGCTGGTTCCTTCACACGCCGGACTTTTCCACCTCGCTGTATGCCTCCCAGCTGGTCCAGGCCCAGGCGGTGCGCTGGCAGGCCGAGGCCTTGCGCCGGGAGCGGGGCCGCTGCATGGGGGCTCTGTATGGCCAGGTGAACGACAGCTGGCCGGGCGCGTCTTGCTCTTCCATCGACTACCTGGGAAGGTGGAAGGCTTTACACTACTTCGCCAAGAGGTTTTTCGCGCCGCTATCGCTTTTCTGCCAGGTGGAAAACGCCCTGGCCGGTACTTCCAGCCCGTCGGACCCCTGGGAGCCCCGGGCGTTTCTCTGCGTGTGCAACGAGACCGGACAGAGCCGCCAGGTGCAGGTCCGGTGGGCCCTGCGGGACCGGTGGAGCCAGGTGAAGCGGGAGGAGATTATCTCGCTCAATGTGCCCGCCCGGACCAGCGCCAAGCTGGAGCCCGCGGCCCTGCCGGAAGCGGAGCCCTATACCGACTATATCAGCTTTGAGCTGTGGGAAAAGGGAGTCCGGGCCAGTCTGGGCGCGGAGCTTTTCGCGCCGCCCAAGCACTATGAGTTTTTGGACCCCGAGCTGCGCTGCTGGGCCGAGGACGGCCAGGTGGTGGTTCGGGCCGGGGCCTTTGCCCACTGCGTGGAGGTGCAGAACGGCGGGGAGGATTTGGTGCTGGAGGACAATTACTTCGACATGCTGCCCGGGGAACGGCGGGTGAAGATTCTGCGGGGACAGCCCCATGGGCTGCGGGTGCGAAGCGTGTACGACATCCGGTAGGCGGCCGCCCTGTTTTCAAGGGGCGGCGGAAGGGACGGCGCAAGCGCGCCGCCCCTCCTTTTTCGCTAAAGCAGCCAACAAGAAGACCGGCGCAGCCTAACGCCGCGCCGGTCTTTTTGATTCCTATCGACTGCCGCGCCGCCTTGGCGCGGAGCCCCTTTCAGCTCAGGACCTGATCCAGGGTTTCCATGAGCTTGGCGATGTCAATGGGCTTTGCGATGTGCCCGTTCATGCCGCTTTGCAGGGCCGCCTGCTTATCCTCCTCAAAGGCGTTGGCGGTCATGGCCAGAATGGGGATGTTGGCCAGCTCCTGGTTTTCCAGGGTCCGGATGGCGCGGGTGGCCTCGTAGCCGCCCATGACCGGCATTTGGATGTCCATCAGCACCAGCCGGTAATACCCCGGCTGGGAGGCGGAAAGCATATCCACGGCCTGCTGGCCGTTGCTGGCCACCTCGGTTTCAAAGCCGGCCTCGCCCAGAATGGCCGTGGCGATCTCCTGGTTCAGCTCGTTGTCCTCTGCCAGCAGGATCCGGCCCGTGTGGGAGACCTTCTTCGCCAGAGTGGAAAGCCCTTCCTCCTCCTCCGGAACGGCGTTGACCAAAGAGTGCAGGCAGCTGCGCAGCTCGGACATAAACAGCGGCTTGCGGCAGAAAGCGGTGATGCCCGCCTCCTTGGCCTCGTCCTCAATGTCGGACCAGTCGTAGGCGGTCAGGATAATGATGGGCACGTCCTGGTCGGTCTCCTTGCGGATGCGCCGGGCCACCTCAATGCCGTTCATGTCCGGCATGAGCCAGTCCAAAATGTATACGTCGTAGTCGTCCTTGCGGGTGACGGCCTGGCGGGTGCGCAGCACCGCCTCCTTGCCGGAGAGGGTCCACTCGGCCCGCATGCCGAACTGCTGGAGCATGTAGGATACGCTGTCGCAGGTGTTGAAGTCGTCGTCCACCACCAGGGCCCGGCAGTCCTTCAGCTGGGGGATGGCCTGGGGCTCCTTGGCCTCGGCGTGGAGCCGGAAGGGGAAGGAGACGATGAACTCGGTGCCCACGCCCTGCTGGCTGTGGACCTCGATATGGCCGTGCATCATGTCCACGATGTTCTTGGTGATGGCCATGCCCAGGCCCGTGCCCTGAATGCCGCTGATGGTGGAGTTGCGCTCCCGCTCAAAGGGCTCGAAAATGTGGGACACGAATTCCTGGCTCATGCCGATGCCCGTGTCCTTGATGCTGAACTCGTAATAGGCGGAGCCCTCGGGAGCGCCCTGCTTTTCCGTGATGCGGATGCTCACCGTGCCGCCCGCGCCGGTGTACTTGATGGAGTTGCTCAAAAGGTTCAGCAGCACCTGGTTCAGCCGCAGCTTGTCGCAGAAGATCTCCTCGTCGATCACGTCCACCGTGTCCACGCACAGCTCCAGCTGCTTGGCGTGCACGTCCGCCTGGATGATGCTGTGGAGGCCGTGGAGGATCTCCGGCAGGCTGCACAGCTCCTCGTTCAGGTGGATCTTCCCGCTCTCGATGCGGCTCATATCCAAAATATCGTTGATCAGGCTTAAAAGGTGGTTGCCCGAGGTCATGATCTTCTTTAAGTACTCCTCCACCTGGTCCGGCTTGTCAATGTGGGTCATGGCCAGGGTGGTAAAGCCAACGATGGCGTTCATGGGCGTGCGGATGTCGTGGGACATGTTGGAAAGGAAGGTGCTCTTGGCCTTGCTGGCCCGGTTGGCCTGGAACAGGGCGTCCTCCAGCAGGCCCTTTTTCTCCATCTCCCGGCGGGTCTCCTCGTCCACGCTGCGGAAGCCCAGCACCACGCCGTGGACCAGGTCCCAGTCCCCGGCCCGCACGGCCTTCATCTGGAAGTAGCGCAGCTCCTTGCCGCACAGGGTGCGGTAATTGAGATAGGTCTGGTTTTTATCCGAAAGCTCCTGCCGCAGGCATTCCGGCGAGACGGCCCGGCGCATGGCCTCCCGGTCGTCCGGGTGGACGCAGGCCATGATATACCGTTCCAGGCACACGGCCATATCCAGCTCGCCATGGAAGAGGGATTCCAGCACGTGGTAGCGGCAGTCGTGGATGCGCAGGGAGGACCCCGCGCCGGTGTCCAGGTCGAAGAAGCAGACCAGGTTGTAGTCGATGCTCAGGGCGTGGACCAGCTCCATCTGGCGGCGCTCCGTCTCTTCCCGGTCCCGCTGCTCCTGAAGCTTCTGCTGGGTGCAGTCCAGCAGGAAGCGCTGGTAGAAGGGCTCGCCGTGCTCGTCTTCCAGCAGCTTCACATTGCCCATAATGTGCAGCCGGAGGCCGTCCTTGTGCACCACCCGGTATTCCACGCTGACGCTGTCGCCCACCTTCTTTAGGCTTCGGATGCTCTCCCGCAGGTAGGCCTTGTCCTCCTCCGCCACGGAGTCGGCTACCATGTCGAAGCCGGCCCGCAGCAGCTCCTCCTGGGAGTCGTAGCCCAAAATCTGCAGCGCGGCCCGGTTCACGCTGATGATCCGGGAGCCGTCCAGGGAGTGGGCCATAATGCCGCAGTCGATGGTGGTGAAAATGGTCTCCAGGGTGCGGTTCTTTTGAATGATCTCCTGTTCATAGATCCGCTCCTGGGTCACGTCGATGGCAAGGCCCACCGTGCCCATGACGCTTCCGTCCAAGTCGTAGAGGGGTGACTTGTAGGTGGTCAGCAGCCGCTGGCCCTCGCCGGTGAGGATGCTCTCCTCCGAGACGTGGGTTTCCCGGCTCTCCATGACCAGCCGCTCCGACTCGATGCAGGCCGGGTCGTCGTGCTCCACATCCCAGATATAGGCGTGGCCCTGGCCTTGGACCTGCTCCTTGGTCTTGTTCACCGTTTGGCAGAAGCTGTCGTTGACCTTCTCATGAATGCCGTCCTTGGTCTTGTACCAAATCAGGTTTGGGGTGCTGTTGATGGTGGCCTCCAGGAAATGGCTGGTCTGCCAGCTGTCCTTGCGCTCCTTGCACAGCTTCTGCCAGCGGAGGAAGCGGAAACGGGCCTCCGCGGGCGAGAGGGGGAGCCGCCACAGCTCGTCCGCCTCTTCCGGCAGCCAGTCCGTCCGCCCGGTTAGAAGGACCAGCTCCGCGTCCTTCGGCTTCGCGGACAGCAGGGCGTCCCAGTCCTGGCCCGGGCCCTCCAGGGCGGCGAAAATGACGCCGGCCTGGGCGGCCATGGCCTGGTCCAGGCAAAGGCTGTGGGAAAATTCATGGGTGAAGCGTTCTAAAGGCGGGACGGAGCGGATGAGATCAAAGATTTCCCGCTGGTCTCCCATCAGATAAAAATGGATGTGGCAGCGATACATGGGCGACGACTCCTTTAATTCCGGCCCCGGTGGGCGGGGCGGGGAATGGGCTCAAAGTTGCTATCCTATATTTTACCAACATAGAGGCAATCTGTCAATGTTTTGGGGAAATTTCACCTGGGGGACCGAAAAAAGACGGCGCGCCCCGCGCTATCGCGGCGGCAAGGCTTCCCCAGGGGGCAAACGTGCCGCTTTTTGCTGAAAGCGGCTTGCATTTTTCGAAAATTTATTGTATACTAATGACAGGGAGCCAGCCGCTGGCCGGCTGGGCCCTACTTTGCCAACAAGAGGAGGCTTGCGTATGGATACCATGGGATTTCTCTGGCTGGGCGTCACCGTGCTGGCGGCCTTGGTAGAGGCGGCCGTACCCGCTTTGGTCTCGATCTGGTTTGTGCCCGGGGGCCTGGCGGCTTTTCTGGCCAGCCTGCTGGGCGGGCCGGTCTGGCTGCAGATCGCCCTGTTTATAGCCGGGGTGGTGGCGGCGATGGTCCTCACCCGGCCCCTGGCCCGCCGCCTGCAAAAGGACGGCCCGGCTTCCACCAACGCGGACCGGGTGCTGGGCAGCGTGGCCGTGGTCACGGAGGAGATCCGGAACGTGCCCGGCGCGGGCCGGGTCAAGGCGCTGGGCAACAGCTGGGCGGCCCGCTCCCTGGAGCCGGACGGGGTCATCCCCGTGGGCGAGCGGGTGGTGGTCCAGCGCATCGAGGGCGTGAAGCTGCTGGTTTCCCGCCTTCCCGGCCAGCAAGAGCCGGACTGAGGAGCAGTATTCCTACAATAACAGCGATGCTGGGGCCGGGACTACGTCCCGAAGGAGGTCTACGGCCCATTTAAGGAAAGTTGATGCCTCCGGCGGCTTAAGGCTCTGCCTTAAGAATCCGCAAGGTGCCTAACGCACCTTGACCGCGAATTTTGCCCACCCTTAGCTGGTAGGTAATTGTGAACCCGAGTTCTGCGCAACATACATTTTGAGAAAGGACTCTATGATTATGAAAAACTTTTTACTTCCCGCCTTTATTACAGGCCAGATGGGCATGGACGTGATTCTGCTTGTCGTCATTTTGGCCATCATTCTGCTGCTGGCGGCGGTGGTCTCCAACTTCAAGATCGTCCCCCAGGCCCACGCCTACGTGGTGGAGCGGCTGGGGACCTTTCACGCGGCCTGGGGCACGGGCCTGCACTTTAAAATCCCCTTTATCGACCGGCTGGCCAAAAAGGTCAGCCTCAAGGAGCAGGTCATCGACTTCCCGCCCCAGCCCGTCATCACCAAGGACAACGTGACCATGCAGATCGACACGGTGGTCTATTTCCAGATCACGGACCCCAAGCTCTACTGCTACGGGGTGGAGAACCCCATCTCCGCCATCGAGAACCTGACCGCCACCACCCTGCGCAACATCATCGGTGAGATGGAGCTGGACCACACCCTTACCTCCCGTGACGTGATCAACTCCAAGATCCGGGTGATTTTGGACGAAGCCACAGACCCCTGGGGCATCAAGGTGAACCGGGTGGAGCTGAAGAACATCATCCCGCCCGCCGAGATTCAGGACTCCATGGAGAAGCAGATGAAGGCCGAGCGGGAGCGCCGGGCCAAGATTCTGGACGCGGAGGGCGAGAAGCGCAGCGCCATCCTCATCGCCGAGGGCCAGAAGGAGTCCGCCGTGCTGCGGGCCGAGGCTGTGAAGGAGACCAAGATCCGGGAGGCCCAGGGCGAGGCCGAGGCCATTCTGTCCGTGCAGCGGGCCTTGGCGGACGCCATCAAGCTGATGAACGAGGCCCACCCCAGCGAGCAGGTCATCGCCCTTAAGAGCCTGGAGGCCTTCCAGGCCGCGGCGGACGGCAGCGCCACCAAGATCATCATCCCCTCCAACATCCAGGGGCTGGCGGGCCTTGCCACCACGGTGAAGGAGCTGATGGGCCAAGACGCGGCCCAGTAAGCGGAATCCAAAACGCGTTGCGCGGCGATAGAGAGCCAGTAAAAGTTTCGCCAGCCTTTTCAAAGGCCGGCGAAACTTTTACTGTTTGCTGCTGGAACCTGTGCGCTTTTCTCCAACAAAAAAGACCCCCAAGCGTTTGCCGGAGGTCCTTTTCTATAAATATTACCGGTTCCGGAATTCCGCCAGGTCGATGAGCTGCCCGCCCGCCTTTCGGGACTCCTCCGCCGCCAGGGCGATGTAGTGGCTCTCCATGGAGTTGACCAAGGTGGTGGTCCGCTCCGTGGGGGGCGCGTTGTTCAGGAGCATGTCCAAAAAGTCGGCGATGATGCCGCTGTCGCCGCCACCGTGGCCCTTCAGGTCCTGGGCCAGCTTCTTCAGGTCGATGAGCTCCTCCTCCTGGCCGAAGACCCGCACCCGGATGGTGTTGGACTTCATATCCGCCTCGATCTCGCCCTTGGTGCCCATGGCCTTGAAGTAGCGGTAGCAGTCCTCGGTGAAGGCGCACATGGTAAAGCTGATGGTGCTGCCGTCCTCCATGAGCAGGTTGGTCTGCTGGTGGTCCACCACGTTGTTGTCGCAGTGGTAGACGCACCGGCCATACTGGCCGTTTTCCAGGGCGGCGCGCACGGCTTCCTCGGTACCGTCCACGCAGAGGATGGAGCTGAGCCACCCATTGCCGGAGCGCACGCCGGTCTTTTTGCTGGTGATGTAGATTTTCTCCGCGTCGAAAATGCAGCTTTCCTTGGCCTTGCACCCGCCCAGGCAGTAGGGGGTGGAGCCCTCGGGAGCCCGCTCGGCCTTAAAGTGCTCGATGCCGCCCATGGAGGACACGGCCTTGCACTTTTGACCAATGAGCCAGGTGAGGATGTCCATATCGTGGCAGGATTTTTGCAGGATCATGGGGCTGGTCTGGTCGGAGTTCCGCCAGTTGCCCCGGACGAAGGAGTGGGCCTGGTGCCAGTAGGCCACGTTCTCGTTGGCGCAGATGGAAACCACCTTGCCGATCTTCCCGCTGTCGATGATGTCCTTGAGGACGTTGTAGAACTGGGTATAGCGCAACACATGGCAGAGAATAACGTGCTGGTCCGGGTGCTGGGCGGCCGCCTCCAGCATCCGCCGGCACTTGCCGATGTCCGGGGAAATGGGCTTCTCCATCAGCACATGGTAGCCCCGTTCCAGGGCGGGGATGGCGTGGTCCACATGCTGGCGGTCCATGGTGGAGACGATCATCACGTCGGCCAAACGGGGCTGGGCCAGCATCTCCTCGCCGGAAGCGAAGCAGTTTTCCTGGGGAATATCATAGAGCTCCCGGGCTTTTTTAACCTTGTAGGGGTTTAAATCCGCCACGGCCACAACTTTCATCTTGTCGGGGAACAGCTCCCGCATACTGGCATAGGTGCTGCCCCGGTCGCCAAAGCCGCAGATGGCGAAGGTGATGGGTGCGTTCATAGTGATACCTTCCTTTTTTATGAGTCATATTGATATATTTTTACAGCGTCCAGTTTATAAACATCCACGCCCATAACCGGAGGCGAAGACCAGTCGATCGCGCGGGAACAGGAGGGGTCCTCGATTCGTTCATATCCGGCGCTGTTCACCGCTAAGGCCTGGTTGAAGTGGAGCAGAACATGGGGAAAGGCCAGGGCTTTTTCCGTTAGATCGGGCCGCATATCGCAGTGGCAGTCGAGATAGGCGTGAACCAGCCCCAAACCACTTGTGGCAGGGCCGGGGCGCTCCTCAAAGGTTCCCATAATGTTGGGAGTGGCGATTACGCTGCCGGCGCTTACCCCTACATAGACTTTATTGGCAAAGGCAAAGGCCCGGACGGTTTCCTGGAACTTCGCTTTTTGAATCAGCTTGAGCAGGTGTTCGCACCAGCCGCCGGTCACAAACATAACGTCGTAGGATAAGGCTTCTTCCAAGGGCAGGAACCGGTCCAGCATATAGGGGACGATATTCTCCGGAGAAAAGCCCAGCCAGATCAGTTCGGAATAGAGGATGGCGGCCAGATTCTTTGCCTCTTCGTCACAGGCGGCGGCAGGAATAAAGAGAACCCGCGCTTGGAGAAAGGGTTTTGCCGCCATTTGGGCGAAGCGCTCCACAATGGGGGACAGAGGCCTGGCCAGGTCAAAGGGGTCGAAAAATCCGGAGTCGGTTAGAAGGACGTTTTCCCAAGCCAAGATTTTGTCCATGCGGTTAGGCCTCCGCCCGTGTCTTCCCAATATCCTTCCGGTAAAAGCTTCCTTCAAACCCGATCTTCTCCACAGCGCCATAGGCCTTTTCCAGGGCCCCGTTCAGGTCTCCGCCCAGGGCGGTGACGCCCAGCACCCGTCCGCCGCTGGTGAGGAATTTTCCGGCTTCGGCCTTGGTGCCCGCGTGGTACACGGTGACCCCCTCCGCCTGACCTTTTTCGTCCAGGCCGGATATCTCCTTGCCCTTCTCATAGCTGCCCGGATAGCCGCCGCTGGCCAGGATCACGCAGGCCGCGGCCTCTTCGGCCCACTGAATGTCCAGCTCCGAGAGGCGCTCCTTTGCCACAGCCTCCACGATTTCCGCGAAATCCGTCTTCAGCCGGGGCAGCACCACCTGGGTCTCCGGGTCGCCAAAGCGGCTGTTGTACTCGATGACCTTGGGCCCGTCCGGGGTGAGCATCAGCCCAAAGTAGAGGCAGCCCTTAAAGGGCCGGCCCTCCTGGTTCATGGCCTCCATGGTGGGCAGGAAGATTTTTTCCATGCACTCCTTCGCTATGTCCTCTGTGTAGAAGGGGCTGGGGCTGATGGTACCCATGCCGCCGGTATTGGGGCCCTGGTCGCCGTCAAAGGCCCGCTTGTGGTCCATGGAGCTGACCATGGGGCACATGGCCTTGCCGTCCGTAAAGGCCAGCACGCTTACCTCCGGGCCGGTGAGGAATTCCTCCACCACCACCTGGTCGCCGGAGCTGCCGAAGATCTTGTCCTCCATCAGGCTGTGCAGGGCGGCGGCGGCTTCCTCCTCATTCTGGGCAATGATGACCCCCTTGCCCACGGCCAGGCCGTCCGCCTTGATGACGGCGGGGTACCTGCCCTGGGACTTGATATAGTCCAGCGCCTTGGCCGGGTCGCCGAATACCTCGTAGCCCGCGGTGGGAATGCCGTATTTCTTCATCAGGCCCTTGGAGAAGACCTTGCTGCTCTCGATCTGGGCGGCCTTCTGGTTGGGCCCGAAGCAGAGGAAGCCCCCCGCCTCCAAATAGTCCACCATGCCGGCCCCCAGGGGGTCGTCCGGGGCCACGAACACCAGGTCCACGGCCTTTTCCCGGGCCAGGGCCAGCATGCCCTCCTTATCCATGGCGTTCACGTTGCAGCACTCCGCGTCTTGGGCGATGCCGCCGTTGCCCGGGGCGCAGTAGAGCCTGCCCACCCGGGGGCTTTCCCGCAGCTTGCGCACAATGGCGTGCTCCCGCCCGCCGCTGCCAATGACTAAAATATCCATGTCGCGTCTCATCCTTAATTCAAAATTTAGAACCTGTATTCACAGCCGAAAAGCTACCACTCAGTTACTAGTAGCAAGTGTACGCGGTCCAGGCGCGTCGACCTTCGCTGCGCGAAGTCGCGGCACCTGGTAGGGTTCTTAGGGGGTGAGCGTCTGCCGGTGGCAGACACGCCGCGAACCGACCGAGGCGGAGCCGAGACTCAACGCCCCTAAGCCGCCGGAGGCCAACACATTTCCATAAAAGGCCGTAGGCCCCTCGGGACGCAGTCCCGACCCGAGCACCCCTATTGTTTCTTAGCAAAGCAGTTATGAATACAGGTCCTCAGAAATACCGAAGAACCTGGCTCAGACTGCCAGCCGTCACCTGCGCGCCCGCGTGGGGGGCGCCGGGCTTGGCCAGATAGGCCGAGTGCCACCCGGCGTTGTTGGCTCCCTGTACATCGGCAATGGGGTTGTCGCCCACCAGCCAAATCAGGGAGGGAAACTTGGCGGTTTTCTCGGCGGCGCGGAAGATGCGGGCGTCCGGCTTATTGGCCCCCACCAGCGCGGAGACCACGTACCCGGAGAAAAACTGCCCCAGCCCCAGCCTTTTTACCACCTCTTCCAGCTCCGGAAAATTGTTGGAGAGGATGTAGTTCCGCCAGCCCTTGTAGGCGCACACGGCCAGGGCGCCCGCCGCCTCGGGCCGGACCCGGTAGCTCTCCTTTGCCAGCACAATGTCCCGCACCCGCGCCGCGCATTCCCGGGCCAGGGGAAGCGGCAGGCCCAGCCCGGCGTAAACCTCCGCGAAGCGGGCGTTCATGTACTCCCAAAAAGCGGGGCCCTTTAAATCGTGCCGCCCGCCAGGATTCCAGGGGAAGCAGTCCCGCAGGCCGGGGCGCAGGTCTTCCAGCCCCACCCCATAGGCTTCCGCCAAGGGGCCCAGGGCTTTCAGCAGGGACCCGCTCCACAGGTGGCCGGGATAGGTCAAGGTTCCGTCAAAGTCCCAAAATATGGCCTTGCGCATGGCCCCGCCTCCTCTCTGCGCGCAATGGGGTTATGGGTCAGATGGGGCCGTCCCCAAAGCCGGGGAGGCAGAGCCCATACCGCTTTGCCACCTCGGTCAGGCCCTCCAAAAGCTCCTCCCGGGTAAAGTTTTGGGCTTCCAGCTCCGCGTCCGTCAAGGCGTTGGCCCGCCGGTAAAAGTCCAGCGCGGCGCTTAATGCGCCCCTGTCCTCGGGGTCCAGATGTTCAAACAGCAGGTCCTCGGCCCTGCCCAGCTGTCCCTGGCGCAGCAGGCGGTCCAGTTCCTCCTCCCACCTGCCGGAGTCCCTTTGGCGGTCTTCGGAGTCCCTTTGGCGATCTTTGGAGTCGCTTTTGCGATCTCCAGGGCCGCTTTGGCGGCTCTCCTCCGGCAGGGCGGAGTCTCGGGAAGCCTCCAGGCTCAGCAGCCGCAGAATGGTGGAGACCATCATCTCGATCTGCCGCATGAGCCAGTCCTGTTGCACGAACACGCGGATTCCCCCTTTTTACGCGGTTTTATGCCGGTTCGAAAATCAGTGATGGAACAGCCGGATGCCCGTAAAGGCCATGGCGATGCCATACCGGTCGCAGACTTCGATGACATTGTCGTCCCGGATGGACCCGCCCGGCTGGGCGATGAACTGGACCCCGGACTTGTGGGCCCGCTCGATGTTGTCCCCAAAGGGGAAGAAGGCGTCGCTGCCCAGGGCCACGCCGGTCATGCCGTCCAGCCAGGCCCGGCGTTCTTCCCGGGTAAAGGGCTGGGGCTTTTCCGTGAAGAAGTTCTCCCACTGGCCGTCGGCCAGCACGTCCATATAGTCGTCCGAGATGTACACGTCGATGGTGTTGTCCCGGTCCGGGCGGCGGATGTCCGGCTTGAAGGGCAGCGAGAGCACCCGGGGGCTCTGGCGCAGATACCAGTTGTCCGCCTTGTTGCCCGCCAGGCGGGTGCAGTGGACCCGGCTCTGCTGGCCCGCGCCCACGCCGATGGCCTGGCCGTGCTTCACATAGCAGACCGAGTTGGACTGGGTGTATTTTAATGTAATAAGGGAGACAATCAGGTCCCGCTTGGCCTCTTCGGTCAGGGTCTTGTTGGCGGTGGGCAGGTCGTTCAGCATATCGCCGTCAATTTTCAGCTCGTTGCGGCCCTGCTCGAAGGTAATGCCGAACACGTCCTTGTGTTCGATGGGGGCGGGGGTATAGTTCTCATCGATCTGCACCACGTTGTAATTGCCCTTGCGCTTGGTTTTCAGAATGGCCAGGGCCTCCTCCGTGTAGCCGGGGGCGATGACGCCGTCGGAGACCTCCCGGGCCAGCAGCGCGGCGGTCTCCCTGTCGCACACGTCGGAGAGGGCGGCCCAGTCCCCGTAGGAGGACATCCGATCCGCGCCCCGGGCGGCGGCATAGGCGCTGGCGATGGGGGAGAGCTCTAAGTCGTCCACAAAATAAATTTTCTTCAAGGTGTCGCTGAGGGGCACGTACACCGCCGCGCCCGCGGGGCTCACATGCTTGAAGGAGGCCGCGGCGGGCAGGCCGGTGGCCTGTTTCAGCTCCCGGACCAGCTGCCAGCTGTTAAACGCGTCCAAAAAGTTGATATACCCCGGCTTGCCGTTGAGCACCTGCACCGGCAGCTCGCTCCCGTCCTTCATAAAGACGCGGGAGGGCTTCTGGTTGGGGTTGCAGCCGTATTTCAAAGAGATCTCGTTTGCCATGTTGACCAGCCTTTCTTTAAATGAAAATGCAATAGAACGCTTGTGAAAATATTTTTTTGAGTAATAAGAGGCCTCCGGCGGCTGGGGGCTCCGCCCCCCGTCTCCCGCAACCTTTGAAAAGGTTGACGAAACTTTTGCTGTTGCGCTTTGCGGGCTTTTCTCTATAACAAAACGCGTGTTTGGATACTTCTCCTTACTGATTCTTATTGAGAATCCGCGTCTCTGCCTTGCCGCTTTCCAGATCAATATACCGCACAAACAGCGAGACCTTGTTGTCCTGGTTGAGGCTCTCCCACAGGCCGGCGGTAAAGCGGTCGATGTCCCCTTCGATTGCCACGGGCTTGGGCTCCCCCTCAAAGGAGGGAACCGGGTCGCCGTCGCATTTATAGGTGTGGATAAAATGCCCCAGCCCCGGCAGGGGTTCATAGTCGAAGAACTGCCGCTGGGCCGCCGCCGGGTCGCCGCCGGTGCTCTTGAGGATGGACAGCCAGTAGCCGCCGCTCTTATAGTCGATGATCCCGGATATCCTGGGAGTGTAAAGGGGCGGGTCCGGCTCGAAGGTGCGGGTGAGCAGGGCGCGGATGAAGCATCCGCCGGGAGTGCAGGCCTCGGGGGAGTGGAGTAGGTTATAAATGGTGTCGGTCTGGTCGCCGTTGGTGACGATCATGCCGCCGTCAAATGTCCGCACGGGGTAGTAGATCACCAGGCTGGGGTCCGTGAGCAGGGCCGGGTCGTGGGCCTGGGTGCGCATATTTTCTCCTTCGGCCACGAAAATCCGGTTGCGGCTGTTCACGCTGCGGCCCATGATGAAGTAGGCGGCAACCGCGTGCCTGCCGTCCGCGCTTTTGCCAATGACGATGCCCCGGCCGGGGTAGGTATTGCTTTTCAGGTCTGCAAAGATGTCGATGGGTTTCATGCTGGCAGCTCCTTTCAGGATGGTTTGACAGGATAAAGGCAGTACATGCTGGGGCGGGGCTGGGTCACGGTCTCCTGGGGATAGACCTCCACAGAGCAGAGGCCGCCGTTGTCAAAGACAACGCCCCGCTCTTTGGCCCAAGCCTCTACCTTTGGCCAGAGGTTGGGCAGGACCTGGTCCACCAGCTGGGAAAAGTCATTGGCGGAAAATTCCGCCTTGAGATAGGGCCCGGGAGGAATGGCGAATTCCGTCAGCTCGGAAAACGCGCGCCCTTCCGCCGTCTGACTGCCTACCAGGTAGTCGGACGCAGTGCAAACCGCCACCTCCACCGGGGGCTGGACCTGGTGCTCCAGGCCGGGGAGGACTTCTTTATGGAAGCGGTCCCACAAAAGGCCCAGGGACTCGAAGGCCATAGGCAGGCCGGAATTCTTTAGGCTGAGGCCCGCGCAATGAATGGGGCTTTCCAGCGTGATGATCTGCATGTTAACGCCGTTTTCGCTCATCTATGTGTTCTCCTTTCAGGCCTCTGGGGCAATGCGGACCAGGCCGTTTTCCACCCGCAGCCGCCCCTGGCAGAACAGGGCCACGGCCTCCGGCAGCAGCAGCCACTCGGCCTCCTGCATCACCCGCTTTTGCAGGGCCTCGGGGGTGTCGCACTCCTTCACTTCCACAGCCTTCTGCAAAATGATGGGCCCGCCGTCGCAGACCTCGTTGGCGAAATGCACGGTAGCGCCTGTCACCTTGCAGCCCCGGCTGAGGACGGCTTCGTGGACGTGGAGCCCATAGAAGCCCTTGCCCCCAAAGGCCGGCAGCAGGGCCGGGTGGACGTTCATGACCCGGTTGGGGAAGGCCCGCACGAAACTGTCGCTGGTGATGGTAAGGAAGCCCGAAAGCACCACCAGCTCTACCCCTCGGGCCTTGAGGGCTTCAATGAGGGCCTGGCTGTAGGCCTCCACGTCCGGGTAGTCCTTGCGGCTGAGAGTGATTGCCTCAATGCCGGCCTTTTGGGCCCGTTCCAGGGCGTAAACGCCGGGTTTGCTGGAAATCACCGTGACGATCTCGCCGCCGCCCAATTTTCCCCCGGCCTGGGCGTCAATGAGCTGTTGGAGGTTGGTGCCCCCGCCGGAAACCAGCACGCCGATTCTTACCACAGCAGCACCCCCTCGTCTCCGGAGACGGCCTCGCCCAATACCACCGGCTCCTCGCCAGCGGCCCGCAGGGCGGCCATGGCCTGGTCCGCCGTCTCTTTGGAGACGGCCATGCACAGCCCGATCCCCATATTAAAGGTATTGAACATGTCGCGCTCGGGAATGCCGCCGGTTTCCTGAATCAGCGGGAAGATGGGGGGCGTGGGGATGGCGGCTTTCTCGATCTTGGCGGTAAGCCCGGGCCGGAGCATGCGGGGGATGTTCTCATAGAAGCCGCCGCCGGTAATGTGGGAGACGGCCTTCACGTCCGCCGCCTCGATGGCCGCAAGGACCGGCTTTACATAGATTTTGGTCGGCCGCAGCAGGGCCTCGCCCAAGGTGCAGCCCAGCCCGTCATAATGGCGGTTCACGATCTCCTGGTCGTTGTGGAGCATTTTGGCCACGGAGACCGCAAGGCCCATGGCCGCGCCCACCAGGGAGTCCTCGCCCGCGCCGTCCATTCTGCCGATGCCGAAAACCCTGCGCACCAAGGAGAAGCCGTTGGAGTGCACGCCCGTGGAGCGCAGGCCCAGCAGCACGTCCCCAGCGGCCAGCCTGGAGCCGTCAATCACTTTTTCCCGGTCCACCACGCCCACGGTGAACCCGGCCAGGTCGTAGTCGTCCTGGGGCATCATGCCGGGGTGCTCGGCGGTCTCCCCGCCGATGAGGGCGCACCCCGCCTGCACGCAGCCCTCGGCCACGCCGGAGACGATGGCCGCGATTTTTTCCGGGAAGTTTTTGCCGCAGGCGATGTAGTCCAGGAAGAAGAGGGGCCTGGCCCCGCAGCAGATCACGTCGTTGACGCACATGGCCACCGCATCTATGCCGATGGTGTCGTGCTTGTCCAGCAGCATGGCGATTTTCAGCTTGGTGCCCACGCCGTCCGTGCCGGAGACCAGAACGGGCTCCTTCATGCCGGAGAGGTCCGGCGCGAACAGCCCGCCGAAGCCGCCGATTCCGGAGACCACCCCGGGAATCATGGTGCGGGCCACGTGCTTTTTCATCAATTCCACCGACTCATACCCGGCGGTCACGTCCACCCCCGCGGCCTTATAGCTGTCGCTGTAGCTCTTCAGTTCCCCGGCGGTTTTGCCGGTTGTGCTCAGATTCGTTTCCATAGAAGGGCCTCCTTTATATCGCCCAGTTGCCGTTCCGGAAAATGGCCACCTCCTGGCCGTCCCGGGTGTGGCCGGTAATGTCCAGGTCTTGGCAGCCGATCATGAAATCCACATGGATCATGGAGTCGTTGATGCCCGCCTCCTTGATTTCCTCCCGGCTCATGTTCTCAAAGCCCTCTAGGGACTCGTCGAAGCCCCGGCCCATGGCGATGTGGCAGGCTGCGTTTTCATCGAACAGGGTGTTGTAGAAGAGCACGCCGGAGTTGGAGATGGGGGAGTTGTGGGGCACCAGGGCCAGCTCGCCCAGCATGCAGGCCCCCTCATCCATGGTGATCATCTTTTCCAGCAGCTCCTGGTGCTCTTCCGCGTGGACCGCCACGGCTTTGCCGTCTTTGAAATCCATAGAGAACTTGGGAATTACCGTTCCCTGGTAGGAGAGGGGCAGGGTAGAGACCACCGTGCCCTCGCACTTGCCCCGCAGGGGGGAGATGAACACCTCTTCGCTGGGCATGTTGGGGTTGAATTCCACCCCGGTGGTCTTCAAAATCTCGCTGCCGCCCTGCCATTTGGCCGTGGGGATGAGCCAGCATTTAAAGTCCGTGCCGTTGGGGGCCTGGTAGTGGAGATACTCCAGGTTCATGGCGTTGAGCTTCTCGCATTTCTCCCGCAGGGTCTTATTGTGGGCGTCCCACTCGTTTACGGGGTCGTTGTCCTCCGTGACCCGCACGGCCCGCAGGATCTCCTCCCACAGCTTTTCCACGGCTGTGCTGGTCCGCTCGCCGGGAAAGACCTTTTTGGCCCACTTTTTCGAGGGCACGGCCACGATGGTCCACTGGTACTTGCTTTCCATCTCGTCCCGAATGGGCTTGAACACCTTGTTTTGGGCGATCATGGCCTTCTGCATTTTGCCGGGGTTGACGCCCTTCAGGCCGTCCGGGTCGGCGGAGGAGATGGCGATCATGCAGGGCAGCTCCTTGGCGGTGAACTTCATCTTTTCCACGGCCCAGTCCGCCACCCTGCATAGCTCGGCGATGGTCTGGTGCCGGTAGTGGAGCTTCGTGACGGCCTGGTCGCTCCATTCCATGCGCACCCACTTGGCCCCGGCCCGGTAGGCCTCCTCGGCCACCATCTCGGCGAACTCGTGCTCGCTGACGCCGGCCTGGATGACGCAGGCCTGGCCCTTGCGCAGGTTCACGCCCTTTTGCACCGCCAGCCTGGCGTATTTCCTCATAATACTTTTTTTCATTTGTTCTGCCCGTCCTTTCGGAATTCTTAAAATATAAAAGGTAATGGTTGGTCTACCAGTCCTTGGTCTGTAAAGCCGCGTCCTTCTCGAGAGCGGCCCGCTTCATCCCGGCCTTGAGGGTTTCCAGCTTCGCGGCCAGGCCTTCGTCCGTAACGGCCAGAATCTGGGCGGCCAGCAGGGCGGCGTTGGCGGCGCCGTCGATAGCCACCGTAGCCACGGGCACGCCGGTAGGCATCTGGACCGTGGAGAGCAGCGCGTCCAGGCCGTCCAGGGTGGAGGACTTGACGGGAATGCCGATGACCGGCAGGGTGGTGTTGGCGGCCAGGGCCCCGGCCAGGTGGGCGGCCTTTCCGGCGGCGGCGATGATGGCGCCGAAGCCGCGGGCCCGGGCGTTTTTCGCAAATTCCGCCGCGGCCTCGGGGGTGCGGTGGGCGGAGATGATGTGGGCCTCCACCGGGATTCCCAGGGAGTCCAGGCGCTTTTTGGCGGGGGCAACGGCGTCCAGGTCGCTGTCGCTGCCCAAAATAAGGGCGACTTTTTTTGCGGGCATACAGAATCTTCCTTTCCTTTTCGACTTTATTCATGGATTGGCCCGGGGAAATTCGAAATTTGTAGTAATTTTGTAACTTTCCTTTCCGCTAGTTTTGTGGTATGGTTATAGGCGGAAGGGGCGGGCGGAAGCCCGCCGAATGAAGAAGGCCCGCGTTTTTTCGCGCGCGGGCCAGGCTTCGGGGCTAAAACGCCCAGTCGGTGGTCTGTTCCATTTTGAAATAGACGTGCTCCGCGCCCAGGACCTCCTGGAGCAGGCGGACGGCCTCTTGGCCAAAGGCGCTGGAGGCCTCCTGGGTGGCGTGTCCGTAAATGGCGGCCTCGGCCATAACGATGGGGCCCTCCTGGCTTCCGGCGTACCACATGGAGCAGCCTCCGGCAAAACGCAGCATCAGGCGGCTCTCGTCTTTGCCGGGAATCAGGGCCACGGCCTTGCCCAGGCCGGTTTTCAGCCGGATTTCCTGTTCCTGGGAGATGGGGCAGCTGGCTTTTACGTCGATAAAGGGCATGGCGGTTCTTCCTTTCCCAAAAAATACTGTAGTTTCTATCTGCAAGTATACTCTAAAAACCTCGAAATAGCAAGCTTCTGCCAGGAGAAATCGTGACTTTTTTTCTTAGGAAAAAGCGCAAAAACTAGTGGGTTCTTTGAGGCTTTTTGAGGCGAATAGCCCGCCGCATGAACAAGGTCTACAAATTTTTGAGAAATAACCTAATATTTTGCTTGCAAATTTGTCATTCCCATGCTATAATGTCTCTTGACAACAAATACCATCCTTGCGCCCCGCGCAGCCGGGGGCGGGTGGGAACTGGCGCAAGGGAGGGATAGCGAAGTTTTTTCGATCCATACACAGACCGGTCCGAAAAAAATTTTGGGGGCATGCCCCCAAAGCAAAACTGGCTTCCCCTTCGGGCAAGCCAAATGGGAGTGATGATTAAAGTGACGAATCCGAACGTAGCCTCTACCCCCCGGAAGCAGCCGAACTTTTTTCAACGGGCGATAGAGCAATGGGACCTGCAGCTGCTGGTCATCCCCGGCATCTTGCTGCTCTTTGTATTCAGCTACATACCGATTTACGGCCTGGTCATGGCGTTCCAGGAGTACCGCATCGGCAACTTCCCCGGCATGAGCGAGTGGGTGGGCTTTAAGCAGTTCATCGCGCTGTTCCAGGACCAGAACCTGCCCTTGGTGCTGCGCAACACCCTGGCCATCAGCGGCTTGAAGCTGACCATCGGCTTTGTGTGCCCCATCGTCTTCGCGGTGTTCCTCAACGAGATGCACCTGGATAAGACGAAGAAGGTCATCCAGACCGTCAGCTACCTGCCCCACTTTATTTCTTGGACCGTGTGCGCCATGCTGCTGTTCGACTTCCTTTCCACCGACGGCGGCGCCGTGAACGAGATGCTTATGAACGCGGGGCTTATTAAAGAGCCGATCGGCTTCTTCTCCAGGCCCGACCTGTTCTGGGGCCTGGCCCTGGTCTCCGACATCTGGAAGGAGCTGGGCTGGAACTCCATCATCTTCATCTCGGCCATGGCCGGCGTGGACGCGGAAATGTATGAGGCCGCCGACATCGACGGCGCCACCCGCGCCCAGAAGATGTGGAACATCACCATCAAGGCCATTAAGCCTACCATCGTACTCCTCTTCATTATGAACGTGGGCGGCATTTTGAACCAGAACTTCGACCAGATCATGATGTTGACCAAGCAGATGGGCAACCCCCTGCTGACCGAGACCGCCAATGTGATCGACACCTACATCTTCAAGGTCGGTATCTCTCAGGGCCGCGCCTCCTTCGGTACGGCCGCGGGCCTGGTCAAGTCCATCATCAACTTCATTCTGCTGATCGCCGCTAACACCATCGCCGACAAGGCCGGTGAAAACGCGCTGTTCTAACATAATGTGAGGAGAAAGGAGGCAAACCCTAATGACAGGCGTAAAAGAGACAAGACATAAGATGAAATCTAAAAAGGTGTTCAGCGATTACGTGATCATCGTCTCCATGGTGGTCATTATGACCGTGGTCTTCGTGACCACGCTGTACCCGTTCCTCAACTCGCTGGCCATCTCTTTCAATAACGCGGATGACACCATTCTGGGCGGCATCACCGTCTTCCCCAGAGTACCCACCGTTGCCAACTACCGGCAGATTTTCACCGATAAGACCATCTGGATGGCCTACGGCATCACCTTCGCCCGCACCATCATCGGCGCGGCGGGCGGCCTGGTGATCACCGGCGCGCTGGCCTTCGGCCTCTCCCGCAAGAACCTGGCGGGGCGGAAATTCTATACCTTCTTCTGCCTGATCCCCATGTACTTCGGCGGCGGCCTGATCCCCACCTACTTCCTGATTATGAACCTGGGCCTGTACGATACCTTCTGGGTATACATCATCCCCAACCTGGTCAATATCTGGAACATGATCCTCATGCGGTCCTACTTCCAGTCCGTGCCGGACGCCTTGGAGGAGTCCGCCCGCATTGACGGCGCTAACTACCTGACCATCTTCTTCAAGATCTATTGGCCCGTCTCCACCCCTATCATCGCCACCATCGCCCTGTATTTCGGGGTGTTCCACTGGAACGACTGGTTCATGCCCAACATCTACATCAGCAACCCCAACCTGAAGCCCATGACCTCTGTGCTGCTGAACATCATCGCCGAGGCCAGCTTTGCCGAGCGCATGGCTGCGGCGGGCGCGGGCGCTTTCGTGGGCGAGGCTTCCCATGGCAAGGAGGTCAACGCGCGCTCCATCACCATGGCCACCATGATCACCAGCATTCTGCCCATCGTTATCATCTACCCCTTCCTGCAGAGGTTCTTCCTCAAGGGCATCATGATCGGCTCCATCAAGGGCTGATCCCTATCCTTTGTCATTCCGGGCGGCGGGCGGCATTGGGCCGCCGGCCAGCCTGAATGAAAATAAATTTGTCTATAGGAGGACGAAAACAATGAGCAAGAGAATCATTGCCATGCTGCTGGCATTGGCGCTGATCGTGGGCTGCTTCGCGGCCTGCGGAAACGACAGCGGCAAGAACTCCAGCGCGGCTGGCAACAGCTCTGCCGCTGGCGGCGAAAACTCTACCGCTGGCGACGAAAACTCTACCGCTGGCGACGACAACTCCGAGCCCAGCAACGTTTCCACCGGGGCCGACGACACCAGCGAGCACTACGACTTTACCTGCTACTGGTACTATGACTGGGCGGGCATCAAGAAGTGGGGCGCTGACAACTTCTCCAAGTTTATGGGCGAGAAGTTCAACGTGAGCGTTACCTTCTCCAAGCCCGACGCCGACGCCGACTCCAAGCTGCAGCTGATGCTCACCGGCGGCGCTCTGCCGGACTCCATGATCCTGGACCGCGGCCGCGTGCTGAACAGCGTGGCCCGTGCCGGCGCTCTGGTGGAGATTGAGCAGTTCATGTATCCCGGCTGCACCTTCGAGACCGACATCACCGACATGACCCGCGACCTGCTCCGCGTGGACGGCAAGCTGTACACCATTCCCAACTGGCCCCGTACCGAAGGCAAGGCCAGCACCGGCGGCAACGAGCAGTGGATCGTCAACACCTACGTGTATGAGAAGCTGGGCAAGCCCGCTTTCAACAGCCTGGACGACATCCATGACTACATCCTGAAGGCCAAGGAGTTTGCCGATTCCGGCGAGACCACCTACTCCGGCCAGAACTTCATCCCCATGGCCGCCACCAACAACAACACCGGCCTCTCCGTCTACCGTCCCCTCTACCGCGCTCTGGGCACCCGCAACATCGTGGAGAACTACTTCACCCAGGAAGACGGCAAGATCAATCTGGGCGTGTTCGAGCCCAAGTTCGTTGAGGCTCTGAAGATTGCCAACCAGTGGTACAACGAGGGCCTGTGGAGCTCCGACATCTTCACCGACGACGGCGACATGTGGGTTGAGAAGATGACCAACGGCCGTCCCGCTATCATGTGGTACGACTTCTCCCAGGACGACACCAACAACTACCGCCGCAAGTACGTGGAAGAGTCCGGCAAGACCGACAAGGCCGGCGCCTATGAGATCATCGGCAGCGCCACCTATGACGAGCTGGGCAAGTATCCCCAGTTCCCGCCCGCGGACGGCGTGGAAGTGGTTTACGGCGACGAGGCTGGCTCTCCCGGCTGGAACGTCAACGTCATCACCACCGCCGCCAAGCGGCCCCAGCGCATCTTCGACCTGTTCACCTGGATGATCTCCAAGGAAGGCTCCTACTACCAGGTTCTGGGCGGCCCCGACGGCCCCATCTGGAACGGCGAGTTTGAAGCGGACGGCACCACGCCCAAGCTGCTGCTTGACTACGGCGCCATCACCTCCGCGCAGCAGGACGAGGCCGGCGCTTGGCTGTACACCCAGCCCGCGCACTCCGACTACATCGACACCATGAAGTTCGCTCTGAACGACGCTTCCGAGACCAAGAACTGGACCGTTTACAACCAGGCTCACGTGTCTACCTATGACATCGAGAACCCGAAGATCGGCCAGAAGTTCAAGACCGACCAGAGCACCAACGTGCTGGCCTACATCGATCCCCAGAGCGACATGGGCATCAACCTGAAGGCGATTCAGGATCAGTGCCAGGCTCAGTATCCCAAGATCATGATGGCCAAGGACGAGGCCGAGTTCAACAAGCTGGTCGACGACCTGAAGGCTTTTGCCGAGAGCAACGGCCTGGCCGGCGTACTGGAGGAGATGCAGCGCCAGTATGACGCTAACATCGAGCAGCAGGGCTTCGACGCCTACAGCGAGGACTATGACGTCTACAAGCTGAAGGGCTAAGTCTTGCGAGAACCGATCAAGGTTCCGTAAAACCGAATAAGGGGGCCCGGGCCGAAAGGTCCGGGCTCTTTTTGTCCTTTATTCGGGAGGACGTGGAGGCGGCGAGGAGTTTTTTGGAGTATTACGGAGTGGGGTCTCGCCTGCCGGATTGGTCGGTTCGCAGCTTGTCTGCCACTGGCAGACGCTCACCCGCCGGCGGCTTAGGACTTACGACATTCGCTGCGCGAAGTCCCCTAAGAACCCACGAGTTATCCTTTGGATAACTCGTCCGCCTCTTGAAAAGGTAGACGAAACTTTTGCTGGCTCACTGACTGAGTTGCTTTTCTTTAATCAATGCGTTAGGTCACTCCCGTTTTTTGGGGTATTACAGAGTAGCGGCTTTTCAAAGGAAAACATGGAAAACCCCAGTAAAATCGGGATTTGTCAATCAACAGGGCCTCTATCCCCCGGAAAGCCAGTGTTTTCAAGGTTTTTGAGGGTTGCCCGCCTGCCCTTTTCCCTTGATTTTTCCCTTATGAGAAGATTTAAGGGAAAACCTTGTCAGCTGCTGCTCATAACACAGAGCATCTTATAGGTAAACAGCGATTAAGCAGCCCCGGCTGGGATTTGCACCAGTCAGGGCAGCTTTTTGGTGGATGGAACTATAAGGCCGCCATTTTCCGCATGACGTTGGCGTATACTCTGGGGTTCACCGCCTGTATTCGCGGGCAACCAAGCTAGCTGCTACCCCCGCGCCCCCACGCGCGTGTGCCCACCGCTAGGTGTGATTGGTCTTGCGCTGGGGATAGAGCCAGTAAACGTCCTCCATGGTCATGGTTCTGGTGCTCTCATGGTCAATGCCGTACCCGGCCGGCTTTTCGCCCCAGAGTATCTCCACCTCGCTGCGGTAGCCGTCCCGCGCATACAGCATGTTTTCCACCGCCCGCTTAATGCCCGCCCGGGTCTGGGCCACCAGCTCCGGTGTGGCTGGAACGTAGCGCACAGAAACCTTCGGGTCCCCAATGTCCCTTCCGCGCTCATCTAGCATCTAAATCACCTCAACTCAATCACTTCACCGCTCCCCTAAGGGGGCCGCTTCTCTATTTATATAGGGCCCCCAGATTGTCCTATCACCGGCCCAAAAGAACGGAAAGAAAGATCAGCGCAAACAGCCCGCCCACGCCCATGACCATCACGATCCCCAAGATGATCTGGGGAAAGTCCGTGCCCTCCCAGAATTCCGAGCGCGGCCGCCGCTGGAGCTTGGCGGCCCTGAGCACCCGGTCCACGTCCTCCTCGGCCCGCACGATGCCCCGCACCACGCTCTCAAAGTCCCGCATGTCTTTTTTGCTCATAAAAATACCTCCT
>CAOKRG010000015.1 GCA_948471095.1 uncultured Oscillospiraceae bacterium | reverse complement strand
ACATCAAATATCTGTCTATGTATAAAGGGCATATCAATGACGATACGCAGGACAGGTTAAAGGCGAAACTGGTTGAAGCCATACTGAAATTCCGCTTCGACCGATAGGAAGTAGCAAAGACAGGAAAAGCTGTCAAGGGTAAACTTCGCGCTACGCGCCCTTGACAGCTTTTCCCGCCTTTGCTTGTGGGTAGTCAAGAGGACGAAATCAGTAAACTGCTTTCGCCCTCAATTTATTATGGGGATTGTTACGCAGTAGGGGGTATTTTGTCCTTGATTTATGCGGCTTTGCGGGCGTTGAAGTGATGGGGCAAGGGTTTTATATGTCTGTCCCCAAAAACAGCGTTCTATTGCGTAACATAAATTTATCAATAATAATATGGGATTAGGAACTAAAATGGATATTTTGTGTATATGTGTACTCTCTTTTTGTTATACAATGGATTTATGAAAATGAATAGCTGCACTTGACAAAATCAAAAATAATCAATATAATTCAATAAAAAGTATATAGCTGCTAAAAAAAGCAGCAGAAAGGAAGCTATGAATATTAATCGCCAATTATTAGAAGCAGCAAATCTTAATCCTACTAAAAACAGCAGACAAGAATACATTTTTACGCTCTGTGAGTATATAGAGAAGAATGAATTAACGCTTCCTTTATATCAGAGAGATATTAGTTGGACTTTACATAAGTGTGTCGAATTACTTAATTACCAGTTACTTAGTAAATCTCCAATATCGGCTATTTCTATGAATATTATAAATAATACTTCTCCAGATTTTGCAGTGCCACAAGTTTCTTTTATTGAACGTGAATTGCTTCCTAATGCTGTTAGAGGACAAATGTCAGTTGTTGATGGTCAACAACGATTGACTACTAATTATAAAGCATATTGCAATCACCCAGACTTAAAAAATGTTGTTTTAGATTTAGGAAAGGGAGAATTTATTATAAATACCGAATCCTATCGCAAGAATCAAATTCCAGTCGGAATATTGATGAATAAAGATGATACAAAACTCATTGAATATACAGAAAAAGAAAGGGCGTTATCTTCCCCTATCATAGTTAATGCCTTATTGCAAATACGTAATAAAATAAAAACATATCAATATACAATTAATTTTGCAACAGACCTTTCAGAAGACGAACAAATTAACTGGTTTGAAGTATTGAATAATGCTGGTAGCCGAGTTAGTATTATTCAGATGAGATTTTCAAAATTAAAGGCACATGGAATTGATGTCTACACGCAATATACCCATGTTTATCGGAATAAAGTATTGGATTATGGATATGACTATTTTACGCCACAGAAAGCCAACGTATCATATCCTATAGCCGCATTAAATCCTGCATATGAAGTGCTAATATCGGGACGTCACTCTAACAATTTTGCACCAATATCATCTGATACAAAGGAAAATCAATTATGTAATTTAAAACCAGAGCAACTTTTGAAATGTTTTGATGTTACATTGGAGGCTTTAGATAAAGCCCTAAAATTTATAGATGATAACAGGTTAAAAAAATACAACCGCTCTGATTACGTAAACTATTTAATTGGATACTTTGTTTTTCATAGAGAAGAAATTACAGACAAACAAAAAAAAGGATTGATTGACTGGTACAATAGTGTCAATTTTATAAACAAATCAAACACAGCACGTAGAAAGATATATTCAGAACTCTTGAAAATATAATAAAATAGAAATTCTATAACAAAAGATACAGTAATATTCTTATTGTAAAGTCTGTTGGATTTTTGTAAATCAAGAACACTTTCAGCTTTCATAGAGGAATATAGTTGAAAACAGAGAATTGATTATTTTTGAAAGCAATCAATTCTCTGTTTTTTATTGCACCCTGTTTGTCAGCGTTGATGATAAGTTATTGTGAATACTTCCTTATCAACGTAAAATTAAGGTTTTCCGGGGTTTTCTTATACCCAAACAAGCTGATATAGTTTGACCTGATTTGACACAACGAGAGCCATTTTCACCCAATTTTTAGTGGTTAAAAATAGGACAACCGGCAAAAATGGAGGTAAAAAACGGGCTTAGTGGTTAAAAAATAGGACAACCACAGCCCTGATTTCGGGGTATTTCAGAGGCGATTTTTAGCAAACTCGGCAAAAATCCTGCTAATCATTAGCAAGCCGAAGCAGGATAACCGATGAACGAAAAATCCAAGTTCGATTTTTCTCTGGTGTGTCTGATTAGCAAGATGGGCTTTTGCTAATCGCACTTTGCTACCTGTCCGATTTCTCTCGGAAAATAAGAAACGCCGAAAACCTTGATTTTACAGGGTTTTCGGCGGGGTTTTTGGCGTTCCCGAGGTGACTCGAACACCCGACCTACCGCTTAGGAGGCGGTCGCTCTATCCAACTGAGCTACGGAAACATTTATAAAAACTATGAAATTGTGGAACTCGCAACATTTTCCTTGCCCTCCCAAGGCGAGCGTTGGAACACTTTCTTAGGAGGCGGTCGCTCTATCCAACTGAGCTACGGAAACATTTATAAAAACTATGAAATTGTGGGACTTGCAACATTTCCCTTGCCCTCCCAAGGCGAGTGTTGGAACACTTTCTTAGGAGGGGCGTATTATATCCATTTAACTAAGGAGGCATAATAAGGAAATTCCGTTTTAGTGACTGAAAGCGTCAGCACGAGGCCCGCGCAAAAGCCGTCCGGATCCGCTCCGCGCTGTTCCGTTCAAATCGCTTTTTCTATTCTATACGATTTCCCGGCGTTTGTCAAATGAATTTCGCATTTTGCTTGGATAATTTTTATAAAACCGCACGCTGTCTTTTTATTAAGAAAAGGAGCGCAGGACGGCTCTTTCGCCTCGCTGCGCTCTCTCTTTTTCCAGAAACCGTCTGGATGTCCTTGTACGTTCTCCTACGGCAAGCCGGGCGGCTACGCCGCCTGGTTTAAAAGAGGTAGTTGCTGCCTCCTTTAAACCGTGTTACCTATATCCCCGCGGCAAGCAGCGGAGCCATAGGTACAGCCACAGGCCCTGGCAGCTCCCGCCAAAGGCCCGCGCGATTCCCTGCCGGACGCAGGGGTAACCGTAAGCCCACGGGAAAACCGGTGAGCCCGGTTGACGGTCCTGCCGCCGGGTTGAAAAAGGGCCTATCGCCTTCCTCGGGCCGCGTTACCCATAATAATTGGCCATGGTCAGCGCCTCTTCCGGAATTTTCGCCCCCAGCGCGCTCATGGAGGCCTGGTTCACGCTGATCTGGCCGTTTTCATAGCGGTAGACCGGCACCTGGCTCAATTCCCTGCCCGCTGCCAGCTGTACCGCCATGTCTGCCGCTTTCCGGCCGGCCTCGGTGTAGTCCGTGCTGACGCCGGCCAGGGCCCCGGCCTGTACCAGGTCCTCCGCGCAGGTATACCAGGGCTTTTTTGCCGCCTGAGCCTCTTTGGCCGCCTCCTGGGCGCTTTGGGCGATGGTGCTGTCCACCGGCGTAAAGACCGCGTCCACCTGGGCGCAGAGCTCCTTCATCCGCTGGGCCGCTTCCCCGGCGCTGGCCGTCTGGCCCTCCACCACCGTCAGGTTCTTTTCCCCGCAGTATTCCCGAAAGGCCTGGGCTTCCGCCGCGCCCAGCGCACAGGCCGGGTCCGCCAGCAGGCCGAAGCTTTCCAGATCCGGGTCCGCCTGCAGGGCCAGGTCCACCACGGCCCGGGCGTTCTGGCCCTCCGCCACGCCGGTGGCGCCGCTCATGTCCCCCCACAGGCTCTCATCACCGCCCAGAAAGACCACCTGGGCCTTGCCGCCCTGGGCTGCTTGGGCCGCCGCCTTTGCCGCCGGGGCCGACACCGCCACGATCAAGTCCGTCTTGTTTTTCACAAAGGCCTCACAGATCTCCTTGGCCCTGTCCGCGCTGCCCCCGGCATTTTGATAGTCGATCTCCAGCTTTTGTTCGCCGTAGCCCCACTCGTCCAGGCGGCTCATAAAGGCCTCCCGGGCCGCGTCCAGAGGCGCGTACTCCGCATACTGCACCAGGCCGATGCGGTATTTTTCCTGGGTTTTCGCCACAGGGGCGGCGCTGGCGCCGGGAGGCATGGAAGACTCCGGCTCCCGCTCCTCCTGCCGCTTGCATCCGGCCAGCCCGCATAGGACCAGCAGCAAGGCTAAAACTACGCATACCGTCTTTTTCATAAGCTTTAAAACCACTCTCCCTTTTAGGAGCCTGGGCCCCCGTCCGTATTACGACTTTATTTTAGCTTTATTTTTGGAAAGGCCGATTCCCACAAGCAGCCGTGTGCTTGTGGGAAAGCCGTTTAGGGGATCAACTCGAAAAGCGCTTCCAGTTCCGTGCCCCGAATCTGCCCGGTATACTCCCCGTTGAGCAGGGCCGCGTACCGGTTTTGGCCCTCGATGGGATAGAATTCCACCCGGTCGCCGCCGCCCTCAAAATATTCATACTCGGCCCGCAGCGCGCAGCTTTTGCCATAAGCGGCTTCCTCGCCGCTGAACACGGCCAGGCTGATCATCTTCTGGTAGAAGGGCTGGTAGGCCTCCTCGTAGTCCACGGGGCCGCCGCTTCCATCCGTAATGCTCAGGTCATACTGGATATTGGAATCGGTGGACTTCTCCTCGTTCTTCGTGCGGGTAATCTGGTAGGCATGGACCTGGTCCCCATCCACGGTGACGGTCAGCTTTTCCACATTCTTGATGTTGGGAATCCAGATATAGCTCATGCGCAGGCCCATGACGCTGGCCTCCGCCCACTGGGAGACCTGGTCGTTGGACACCTGGTAGATTACCCCGTTCTCATCGGCCAGAAGGTACCGGTTGCCCTCGTTGTCCTTGGCGCTGACCGCCAGCTCATGGGAGCTGTCGTTGAGGGTAAACTGGATGCGCGCCTCCGGCTCCAGCAGGCCGTGCTCCTTCAGCCCCGCCTCGGAGACGTCCGTGCTCACCACCTGGGAGGCGGTCAGGCTCTTGAGGGACACCGCCAGCTCGTTAAAGGCCGTGTTGCCGGACTCGGCCACCACGGGCTCGGTCATCAGGTAGCTGCTGCTGGCCCGGGAGCTGCGCTCAATGACCACCTCCTCCGGGTAATGGGTCCCCGAAAGGGCCATGCGCTGCATAATGTCGTCTCCGGCGGCCTCGGTCTTGTTGCCTTCCTCGTCCACGGTCTCCACCGTCCGGCCGGCGATAGCGTAGACGTCTTTTACAAAGTACACGTACATGCTCTCATACAGGTTGGCGGGCACGCTGGAGGAGATATACACCTCGTCGCCCTTGCGCACGTACCGGCCGGTGGTTTCCGCCGCGTTTTTGCCCAAGATGAGGGTGTGGTCCCCGCTTTTGGCGCGTATGGTCACCTCCGCCTCCCCGCCGCCCTCCAGGCCGAAGGCCTCCAGGTTCTCCTGGGGCCCCAGGCTCTTGGCGGCGGTCATGTGGAACAGGGACCGCAGGTTGGAGGTCAGGTGGTCGTTTTCCAGCCCATAGCCCTCATAGCCCTTTAGGGTAAAGCGCAGGCTGTCCCCATCGGTGATGGGCACGGCCGTGAATTCCCCGTTCTGGTTGCGGACCTCCACGGACTCCACCTCCGCCTCGTCCAGCTCCAGCACGGTCTCGCCCGGCTGGCTGGACTCCTCCGCGGGCAGGGAAGAGGCCTCCTCCCCTCCGCCGGCAGGCATCCGGGTCAGCAGGAAGGCCGCCCCGCCCAGCACGGCCAGCACCACCAGCATGATAATGATATTCCGCAGGTTCTTCTTCATCCGCTTACAGGTGCCTCCTCTTCAAGAAGATCACCAGGCCCGCGGCCAAGATCACCAGGGGCAGGCCGATGGTGAACACGCCCAGGCCCAGCACCACAATGGTGTTCTGGCTGGCGGTCACGTCCAGCACATTGGTCTGCACCCGCTCGGTCATCACGCTTACCTGGCTGCCGTCGGTGTCCGTGGCATACTGCAAAAGATCCGTCAGATACTCCCGGTTTCCATAGGCAGTGGTCATAAAGCGGTCGGTAAACACATGGGAGGAGCCGAACACGATCACGCTCCGGTAATAGAACTCGTTGCCAAACTGGCTCAGGGTGGAAGACAGGGTGGCCAGGGTCTGCTGGGAGGTCTGGGGCTCCGCGCCCCCCTCCAGGTCCTCGGTGGAGAGGGCGTAGGCCTTGTCCGAGGTGGTCCACAGGGCCTTCGTGCCCACGTCGCCGTTGCCTTCAAACAGCAGGGTCAGGGGCGCGCTCATGGGGGAGACCAGCCGGCTGTAGCCGCCCTCGTCCAGCACCTCGGAGCTGGCGTCCACAAAGACCACGCTCTGGTCTGCCAGGGCAAAGCGGGAGGAATCCGTCTCAGCCACAATGGAGCCTGCGCCTACCGCCACGCCCCATTCCTCCAAAAAGCCGCTGAACTTGGGCAGCTCGCTCTGGGCCGGGTAGCAGCTGACCAGCACGGTGATGGACTCCTGCCGCTCCTGGTCGCCCAGCAGCGCCCTTAGTTTGTCCAGCTCCTCGTCGGTATAGTCAGTGGTGGGGGTGGGAAGCATCAAAAGCTGGACCCCCTCCGGAATGTCCTCGGTCATAATGTTGAATTCCTTCACCTCAAAGTTCAGGTGCTTGACCATGTCCAGGAATTCGGCCATGTCGCTGCTGGTGAGCATCTCCTCGTGGCCGGTGGCAATGGCCATCACGGGCACCTTGTCCATGTTCACCACCTCCAGGGCCCCGGCCAGGGCGCTGTCCACATTGGAGTAGGTGTTGGGCACATTGGGGTTCTGGGAATTCTGGGACATGGAGAACATGTCGTCCACGGTGAGCACCTTATAGCGCTTCTCGGTCTTCACCAGCACCCGGCCGGAGGTCAGGTACTCTTCCGGGTAGGAGTTGATAAAGTCCGGGTTGGTGTCCGGGTCGATGAACTTGGCCTTGATCTTGGAGTTTACCTCGCCCAGCCGCTCGGCCAGGTTGGCCACCTGGCTGTACTTCAGGCCGTAGCTGGCGTTGATCCGGTCCTCCCGGTAGGCGTCCTCGGTGCCGATCAGGTAGATGGTGGTCTCCTCCTGCACGCCCTTGGCCACCTCCACCGCCTGGTCCGAAAGGGTGTTCATCCCCTGGGCGGTCAGGTCGATGTTCATAGAGGGAAAGCGCTCGGCCAGCAGGGAGACCAACACGTTTGCCACCACCACGATGGCGATGAACACCACGGTCGCCGCCGTGGCCATGCCGCCTCTCTTAAACTTATTTCCCCGGAATACGGAGGGCTTTTTCCCGGGCTTGGGGGCCGGGGCGGGTTCCGGGCTGGGCTCGGGGGCCGGAGCGGCCTCCGGCGCGGCGGGCCCGGTCTGGTCCGCGTTTATAGGTTCCAGGTTTTCCTGGGTCTGATTTTTCTCGTCCATTGTTTTCGTCCTTTCTGTGGGGGATGCTTGGGGAATTGGGGCGGGCCCCTTCGTTTGGGCCGGGCCCGGGCGGGGAGTCCGCTGTTTGCGCTTCGCGCAAAGGCGCTGTCTGGCTCGGCGGCGGCGCAGCATTTGCGCGCTTCTTTTGCTTTTTTTGGATGAGCGAACTTAATACGCGAAAGGTTTCTCTGCGCCGCCTTTTTAAGGTCGCCGCCGCGGCTTAAGAACCTTTCTGAAGAAAGGTTCTTAAGAATCTCCAAAGACTTTTACTGCGCCTGTGGGTTTTCCTTGCCGCGGTTTAGCTCCAGCGGCGGCTTTCCAGGCGGCGGGCCGTCAGGAAGATGAACACGGCCATCACGCTTAAGAAAAACACCAGGCTGGGTACGCTGAACAGGCCCCGGGTGAACACATTGTACCGGTTGCTAAAGGAGATCCAGTCCACCACCGCCGCGGCCGCCGCGTTGTTGATGGAGGAGGCCAGGTTGTCGATGAACATCAAGAGCACCGACACCGCGAAAGTCCCGATGGCCGCGATGATCTGGCTTACCGTCAGACTGGAAATGAACACCCCGATGGAGATCATAGCCCCGCCATAGAGCAAAGTGCCGATGTAGTTGCCCAAAACCTCCCCCCAGCTGGGGCTGGAAAAGGCGCTCATGGCCACGGCGGGCAGCAGGCCGAAGGTGCTGGCCCCAAAGAAGACCACGAAGCAGGCCAAAAATTTGCCCAGCACGATGGCCGTCACGCCCACCGGGGCGGTAAGCAGAATCTGGTCCGTCTTGTTCTTTTGGTCGTCGGTCATGCTGCGCATGGTGATGATGGGAATGACCAGCATGGAAAAGCTGAACATGGTGTTATACACCACGCTGGGAATGTAGCTGGAAGAGCCGTAGGCCATCACCATGAAGTAAAAGAACCCGTAAAGCGCCGCCAAAATGGCGATGCACACATATCCGATGGGCGAGCTGAAATAGGAGCGCAGCTCCCGCTTGAAAATCGCGTTCATAATCCGTTATTCCCCTTTCCCCGCCGCGGCGGCGTCCGAGCTGGTCAGCTGCAGGAACAGGTCCTCCAGCGTCAGGTCGGTATTTTTCAGGGCCAGCATAGGCCAGCCGTTGCGGACCATCAGGGCGAACAGGTCCCGCCGCACGTCCTGGTCCGGCTGGGTCTCCACGCTGAACTCATAGGCCCCCGGCTCTTTTTCGCCCAGGGAGTGGACCTCCTTCACCTTTTCCAGGGCCTCCATGGCGTGGAGCATCTCCCGCTCCGGCCCTTCCGCCCGGAGGATGAGCCGGTGGTCCTGGGAGAGGTCGTGGGCCAGGGTGTCCGTGGCACCGTCCGCCACCAACCTGCCGTTGTTGATGACGATGATGCGCTCGCACACCGCCTGCACCTCAGGCAGAATGTGGGAGCTGAGAATCACCGTGTGGTTGCGTCCCAGGTTCTTGATCAGGGTGCGGATCTCAATGATCTGCTTGGGGTCCAGGCCCACGGTGGGCTCGTCCAGAATGAGGACCGGCGGGTTGCCGATGAGGGCCTGGGCAATGCCCACCCGCTGCTTGTAGCCCTTGGAAAGGTTGCCAATGAGCCGCCCGTACACGTTATCGATCTTCACCAGCTGGCAGATCTCCTCGATGTGCTGCTTTTTCGGCTGGCCGGCCTTTTTGAGATCATAGACAAAGTCCAGATACTCCTTGACGGTCATGTCCAGATACAGGGGGGGCTGCTCCGGCAGGTACCCGATGAGCTTTTTCACCTCGTTGGGCTCGTCCAGGGTGTTCTTGCCGGAAACCGTCACGCTGCCCTCGCTGGCCGAGAGATAGCCGGTGATGATGTTCATGGTGGTGGACTTGCCCGCGCCGTTGGGCCCCAGAAAGCCCACGATAGAGCCTTCCTCTATGGTGAAGCTGACTTGGTCCACCGCCAGGTTGGCGCCGTAGCGCTTGGTCAGGTTCCTGACTTCTACCATTTCCGTGATTCCTCCTATTTTGAAACGATATCTATTTAAAAAATTGCATAGAGCCGCCTCTATAAAAGCCGCTTCCTTATAGTATGGCAAAATCCAGGGCGTTTGTCAAGTGTTCCCGCCGGAGCTTCGCGCTTTCTTTTTTGTAGCTGTATTCATAATCGCTCAGCCAGGCAAACAACAATGACGCTTGGGCCGGGACTTATGACGTTGGCTTCGCCAAGTCGTCCCGAAGAGGGGTGAGCGTCTGCCGGGTACTTGGCAAAGCCAAGTACAGCAGACCAAGCTGCGAACATGAGTTGGCTTCGCCAACTCAACCGAGCCGGCAGGCGAGACCCCTACGGCCCTGGTAAGTACGTTTTGGCCTCCGGCGGCTTAAGGCTCTGCCTTAAGAATCCGCAAGGGGCCTAACGCCCCTTGACCGCGTATTGGCTACCATTAGCTGGGTGGTAGTTCTTGCCCATATATGCCCCAGTATACCCCCCATTTGTGAATATTACGTGAAGACCCGGTGATTCTTGTTGACGCGGAAGGCGATTGCGTTTACAATATACCTTGCAAAGAATTCCCGTAAACCTTTAGGAGGAAACACTATGGCCGACATCCAACCCTTCCGCGCCCTGCGGTATGATTTAACCAAGGCGGGAAAAATCGAGGACCTGACTTCCCCCCCTTACGACGTCGTCTCCGAAGCCCAGCGGCAGGACTATTTACAGCGCAACCCCCACAACATCATCCGCCTGGAGCTGCCCAAGGGCCAGGAGCCCTATCAGGAGGCCCGAAAGGCCCTGGAGGCCTGGCTGGAATCCGGCGTTTTGAAAATGGACATGGACCCGGGCCTGTACGTCTATGAAATGGAATTTCTCTCCCAAGTGGACCGGGGAGAGGTCAAAAAGCTTCGGGGCCTCATCGCCCGGGTGCGGCTGGAGGACTTCTCCGCCGGCGTGGTGCTGCCCCACGAGGAGACCCTCAGCAAGGCCAAGGAGGACCGCTTCCAGCTGATGGGGGCCACCCACTGCAATTTCAGCCAAATCTACTGCCTCTATCAGGACGAGGCCCAGTCCACCCGCCAAAGGCTGGATAATCTGGCCTCCGGCTGCGCCCCCCGCTATGACTTCTCCGACGGCCTGGTGACCCACCGCCTATGGGTGGTCAACGACCCCGAGGCCATCGCCGCCATCCAGGAGGATTTCGCCGCCCGCAAGCTCTACATCGCCGACGGCCACCACCGCTATGAGACCGCCCTGAACTTTCAGCGCCATCTGCGCGAGGCCGGCGCATTCTGCCCCGGCGCGGACTATGTGATGATGTTCCTGGCCGCCATGGACGACCCGGGCCTGGTGGTGTTCCCCACCCACCGGCTGGTGCGGGGCCTGGCCCAGTTTGACGGGGAAGCCCTGCTGCGGGCCTGCGAAACCGCCTTTGCGGTGGAGGCCTTGGAGGGCCCCGCCGCCGCCCAAGCCGCGCTGGACGCCGCCTACCAGGAGGGCAGGCACGCCTTCGCCTATTTTGACGGCACCCGCCGGGCCCTGCTCACCCTGCGGCCGGGCGAGGACCTTTCCTCCCTGCTGCCGGAAAAAAGCCCCGCCTACCGGGGCCTGGACGTGACCATTCTGCACACGCTGGTTTTAGAGCGCCTGCTGGGCATTGACAAGGAGAACATGGCCAACCAGGTAAACCTGACCTACACCCGGTCCGCCCAGGAGGCGGAAGACTCCGTAGCCCAGGGGGAGAGCCAGTGCTGCTTCCTGCTAAACCCCACTCGGGTGGAGGAGATCGGCGCCGTGGCTCAGGCCGGGGAGAAGATGCCCCAGAAATCCACCTATTTTTACCCCAAACTCCTAACCGGCCTAGTAATGAACAATTTGGAATAACGGCAGCGTGACGCTGCACCCACTTCGCGGATCGCTCCTTCCAGTCGGCGGGGTGCCCCCGCAGGCAAATCCGCAGGGCGCTCCTTCCAGTCGCTGAGTTGGTGATAGGAGGAAACCCGGATAACACGCAGGGCAGAAGCTGCCGGAAGGGTTGACTTAGGCAGCGGAAGGAGCAAGCCACAAAATGAGCACCCAGCGTCCTCCTTCCACCCCCCCGTCACAGCGTAAAAGTTTTTGAAAGTTCTTAGAAAACTTTTTTCAAAAAGTTTTCTAAGCCGCCGGAGGCATTTAGTTTTGTTAGAAAGGAAAATTTTTCATGGATTTTTTTGAGAAGACGCTCAATCAGGAGACGATTTATACGGGCCGGATCATCCGCGTGCATGTGGACGATGTGGAGCTGCCCAATGGCTCCACCGCCAAGCGGGAGGTGGTGGAGCATCCCGGCGGGGTCAGCGTGGCGGCTTTGACCGAGGCCAACGAGCTGATTTTTGTGCGCCAGTTCCGCTACCCCTACCACAAGGTCCTGCTGGAGCTGCCCGCCGGAAAGCTGGAGCCCGGGGAGGACCCCTTTGAAGCCATGAAGCGGGAGCAGCTGGAAGAGACCGGCACCACGGGGGAACGCTATGTCTCCCTGGGCGAGGTCTACCCCACCGGGGGCTACTGCGGGGAGGTCATCCGCCTGTGGGCCTGCCGTGTGGCGGAGGACAAGCGCCAGCTCCACCTGGACGAGGACGAGTTCCTGGCCCCGGAGCGCATCCCCCTGGACAAGGCCGTGGAGATGGTGTGCAGCAACGAGATCCCCGACGCGAAAACCCAGATCGGCATTTTAAAGACCGCCGCTTTGGTCAACAAAGGCCTGCTCTAAGGAGGTAACCATGAAACAAAAAATTGCCATTCTCGCCGCTTTGGCGCTGCTGGCGCTCTGCCTGCTCCCGGGCTGCGAAAAGGACCCGGCGGAAAGCTGGTCCTCTGTGGCGGCGTCCGAGCCTACTGCCACATCCGCGCCCACTCCCACCCCGGAGCCCGCCGCTTCCCCGGAAGCCTCTCCCACGGCGGAGCCTACCGCCGCGGCCAGCCCGGCCGGGGACTTTGAGGCCCTCTTCCAGGAAAACCCTGTGGACAAGGCCCTCTCGGATGACCTGAGAGCGGCGGCCTCCTACTCCCAAATTTTTGCCGCCTATAAAGACGCCCAGAAGAGCTGGGAGAAAATCATCAATCAGCTGTATCCGGCCTCCTTCCACGACCTGGACGCCGGGGCCCTGGCCCAGCTGGAAGAGAAGCAGTCCGGCTGGGAGGCAAGCTTGGAGAGCGAATTGGAAAAGATTGAGGACTCCCATGGCGAGGATGACGACGGCTGGCTGGCCGCGGCTCAGGAAAAGATGGAATATTACCGGGCACAGGCCTCCTTCCTGTGCCAGACCTACTATGGCCACGCCGGGGAGCTGCCGGACCTGGAGGCTATTGTCAGCGGACAGCCAGCGGGCTGAGGCTGGTCTGGAACTATAATAAAGTACTACGGAGTAGCCTCCGGCGGGGAGGGGGCTTTGCCCCCTCCACCCCCACCACTTTTGAAAAAGTGGACAAAACTTTTACTGTTGCGCTCAATGAACTCTGTTCTTGATATTACCTCAGACTCAAATGGTAGGAAAAATTACGCGGTCCAGGGGCGTTAGGCCCCTGGTAGGGTTCTTAGGGGGTGAGCGTCTGCCAGCGGCAGACATGCCGCGAACCGACCGAGGCGGTAGCCGAGACCCAAAGCCCCTAAGCCGCCGGAGGGCGCTGGTCGCCAGTGGCGACCGTACAGCGCCGACCGAGCCGGCAGGCGAGACTCCTTAACCGTACTTTCTGGGCCGTAGGCCCCTTCGGGACGCAGTCCCGACCTGCTTTTCCTATCGGTTAGCGCAGAAGTAATAAAATCGCGAGTAAACACACACTGAGTAAGCTAATTTATAAAAAAGGGATAGAGCTTTCGGCTCTATCCCTTTTTTAATGGAGTGGCTTACTCCTCATTCGGGCCAGGCTCTGCCGGCGCTTCCTCAGAGGCCTCCGGCTCCTGGTTCTCCGGGTCCTCCTGGGCCTCCTCCTTGGGCGCGCTGGAGAGGGTCACCACCCGGCTGCCCTCCTGTACCCGCATCACCCGCACGCCCTTGCTGGGCCGGGCGCAGACCCGCACGTCCGCCGCCGGAATGCGGATAATTACGCCGTCCTCGGAGATCAGGATAATATCCTCGTCCGGCGAGACTACTTTGACGCCGGCTACCAGGCCGAACTTGTCCACATGGTAGTTGATGACGCCCTTGCCGCCCCGGTGTTGGAACCGGTACTCTTCCGGAGAGGAGAGCCGTCCAAAGCCCGTTTCGGTGACCGTCAGGATCATCTTGCCCTCCCGGATCACGTCCATGCCCACGATGGAGTCGTCCTCCCGCAGGGTCATGATCTTCACGCCCCGGGCGTTGCGGCCCATGGAGCGCACATCGTTTTCATTCATGCGCAGGGCCATGCCGTTGCGGGTGGCCACAATCAGGTCGTCGCTGCCGGAGGTGACCTGTACCCAGGCCAGGGAGTCCCCCTCGTCCAGGTCAACGGCAATCAGCCCCGCCTTGCGCACGTTGTTGAAGAGCGAGAGCTTTGTGCGCTTCACCACGCCCCGGCGGGTGACCATGACCAAATATTTCTCATCGTCCAGATCCTCCAGCCGCAGCACGGAGGTGATGGTCTCTTCCGGCTGCAGGGGCAGCAGGTTGCGGATGTGCATGCCCCGGCTGGTCCGGGAGCCCTCGGGCACCTCGTAGCATTTCAACCGGTACATCCGGCCCAGGTTGGAGAAGAAGAGAATATAGTCGTGGCTTCCAATGACGAAAATCTCTTCCGCCGCGTCCTCGTCCTTGCGGGTCATGCCGGAGATCCCCCGGCCTCCCCGCTTCTGGGTCCGGTAGGCCTCCATCTTCTGGCGCTTCACATAGCCGAAGCGGGTGCGGGTCAGCACGCATTCCTCCACGGGAATCAGGTCCTCCACGTCCACCTCGCCGCTGATGGCCGCGATCTCCGTGCGCCGCTCGTCCCCGAAGCGCTTTTTCATGTTCAGCGCCTCGTCCTTCACAATGGCCAGCCGGCGGGCCTCGCTGCTTAAAATGTCGCTCAGGTCCGCGATCTGCTGGTGGAGCTCGCCCAGCTCGGTCTCAATCTTCAAGATTTCCAGCCCGGCCAGCTGGCCCAGCTGGAACCGGCAGATGGCATCCGCCTGGGGGTCGTCGAAGCCGAAATGCTCCATCAGCGCGGCCTTGGCCTCCGGCCTGCCGCCCTTGGTGGCGCGGATGGTCTCGATGATCTCGTCCACAATGTCGATGGCCCGCTTGAGGCCCTCCAAGATATGGGCCCGGTCCTGGGCCTTTTGCAGGTCAAAGCGGGTCCGCCGGGTGATCACTTCCAGCTGGAAGCGGATGTATTCCTGTAAGATCTTGTGCAGGTTGAGAATCTCCGGCCTGCCGTTTACAATGGCCAGCATAATTACGCCAAAGGAGATCTGCATCTGGGTCAGGCTGTACAGGTGGTTCAGAACGATCTGGGGCGAGGCCTCCCGCTTCACGTCAATGACGATCCGCATGCCCTCCCGGTCCGAGTGGTCGTCCACATTGGCCACGCCCTCAATGCGCTTCTCCTTGGCCAGCTCCGCGATGTTCTCAATGAGCCGGGCCTTGTTGACCTGGTAGGGAATCTCCGTCACGATGATCTTGGAGCGGCCAGTCTTCTCCGCCTCCTCGATCTCCGCCCGGGCCCGCACCACCACCTTGCCCCGGCCGGTGGCATAGGCCGCCCGAATGCCGCTGCGGCCCATTATAATGCCGCCCGTGGGGAAGTCCGGCCCCTTGATGTGCTCCATCAGGTCGTCCAGGGTGGCCTCCGGGTTGTCGATGAGGCAGCAGACCCCGTCCACCACCTCGCCGATGTTGTGGGGCGGAATATTGGTGGCCATGCCCACCGCAATGCCCATGGAGCCGTTGACCAGCAGGTTAGGGAAATGGCTGGGCAGCACAACGGGCTCTTTCAGGCGGTCGTCGTAGTTGGGCTTAAAGTCCACCGTATCTTTGTTGATGTCGTCCAGCATGGCCACGGAGAGCTTGGTCATCCGGGCCTCGGTATAACGGTAGGCGGCGGGCGGGTCCCCGTCCACCGAGCCAAAGTTGCCGTGGCCGTCTACCAGCACATAGCGCATGGAGAAATCCTGGGCAAAGCGCACCATGGCGTCATACACCGACATGTCGCCATGAGGGTGGTATTCCGCCAGGGTTTTGCCCACCGTGTCCGCGCACTTGCGGTAGGCCCCGTCCGGCCACAGGGAATCCTGATACATCTTATACAAAAAGCGCCGGTGCACGGGCTTTAGGCCGTCCCGCACGTCCGGCAGGGCCCGCTGCACAATAACGGACATGGAGTAGTCGAGAAACGACTGCTCCATCTCCTTGGTCAGCGCCACATCGATCACCCGTCCGCCCGCCTCTTCCTCCGGCGGATTCTTATTCTCAAATTCGTCCATACGACTCCTCCCTGGAAAGGCTGCGAGACGCTGTCTCGCGCTCTGCTTAAGAAACTTTTTGAAAAAAGTTTCTTAAGAATTTTCAAAAACTTTTGATGCGAATTGTGGGGGGTGAACCTGTGCTGGAGAAACTACCACTCAGCTAACGGTAACCAATGTACGCGGTCAAGGGGCGTTAGGCCCCTTGCGGATTCTTAAGGCAGAGCCTTAAGCCGCCGGAGGCCAAAACGTACTTACCAGGGCCGTAGGGGTCTCGCCTGCCGGCTCGGTTGAGTTGGCGAAGCCAACTCATGTTCGCAGCTTGGTCTGCTGTACTTGGCTTTGCCAAGTACCCGGCAGACGCTCACCCCCCTTCGGGACGACTTGGCAAAGCCAACGTCATAAGTCCCGAGCCAAGCATTCCTACTGCACACTGGCTGAGTAATACGGATTCACAATCATTGAGCGCACTCCAAACTTTGCGGCCTTGCCCGTAAAAATACCCCTACACGTCCCAGTTAGCCTTCTGGGCGTTCTCCACAATAAAGTCCCGCCGGGGCTCCACCTTGTCGCCCATGAGAATGGTGAAAATCTCGTCCGCCTTGGCCGCGTCGTCCACCTCCACCCGGCGCATGGTCCGCACCGCCGGGTCCATGGTGGTCTCCCACAGCTGCACCGGGTCCATCTCGCCCAGGCCCTTGTACCGCTGGATGGAGCAGTTGCCCCCCAGCTCCGCGATCACCTGGTCCCGCTGAATATCCGAAAAAGCGTACTCGTGCCGCCGGTTTTTCGTAATGCGGTACAGGGGCGGCTGGGCCAGATACACATGGCCCTGCTCCACCAGGGGCCGCATAAACCGGAAGAAGAAGGTCAAAAGCAGGGTTCGGATATGGCTTCCGTCCACGTCCGCGTCCGCCATGATGATGACCTTGCCGTACCGCAGCTTGTTGATGTCGAACTCGTCCCCAATGCCCGTGCCCAGGGCCGTGACCACGGGCATGAGCTTCTCGTTGCCGTATACCTTGTCCAGCCGGGCCTTCTCCACATTGAGCATCTTACCCCACAGGGGCAGAATGGCCTGGAACTTCCGGTCCCGTCCGTTTTTGGCGGAGCCTCCGGCGGAGTCGCCCTCCACGATGTAAATTTCCGTCTCATAGGGGTCCCGGGATTGGCAGTCCGCCAGCTTGCCGGGCAGGGAGTTGCTCTCGAAAGCCGTCTTCCGCCGGGCCAGCTCCCGGGCCTTGCGGGCGGCCTCCCGGGCCCGGGAGGCGGTAAGCGCCTTGTCAAAAATTGCCCGGGCGGCGGCGGGGTTCTCCTCCATATACTCCATCATGTGCTTGTAAAGCATGGAGCTGACCAGGCCGCTGATCTCCGTGTTGCCCAGCTTGGCCTTGGTCTGCCCCTCGAACTGGGCCTCCTTCAGCTTCACGCTGATGACGCAGGTCAGCCCCTCCCGCACGTCCTCGCCGGAGAGGTTTTTATCGCTTTCCTTCAGGATATTATATTTTTTGGCATAGTCGTTCATCACCCGGGTGAGGGCCCGCTTAAAGCCCTCCTCGTGGGTCCCGCCGTCCACGGTGCGGATGTCGTTGGCAAAGGAGAGGACCAGCTCGTTAAAGCTGTCCGTATACTGCATGGCTACTTCGGCGGTGGCGTTGTTGTCCGCCGCCACAGCGCTGAAATGCATAATGTCCGGGTGGATCACCTCCACCGCCTTTTTCCGGTTGAGATAGTCCACGAATTCCCGAATACCGCCCTCATAGCAATAGCTGTTCACAATGGGCCGCTCGTATTTCTGCTCCTCCGGCGTGCGCTCCTCCGGGTCCCGCTCGTCAATGAGCTCAATATGGATGCCCGCGTTTAAGAAAGCCTGCTCCCGCAGCCGGTCCTGCAAAGTGGCATAGCTATAAACCGTGGTCTCCTTGAAGATCTCCGGGTCCGCCTGAAAGCAGATTACCGAACCGTTGGCGCTGCCTTCCGGGGCCGGGCCCTTTTCAATCAGCTCCGTGACGGCCTTGCCCCGCTCGAAGCGCTGGTAGTACCGCACGCCGTCGGTAATCACCTCCACCTCCAGCCAGGTAGAAAGGGCGTTTACCACCGAGGCGCCCACGCCGTGCAGGCCGCCGGAGACCTTATAGCTCCCCCCGCCGAACTTGCCGCCCGCGTGGAGGATGGTGAACACCACCGTCACCGCCGGCAGTCCGGTCTGGCTCTGGATGCCCACCGGGATGCCCCGGCCGTTGTCCGATACATAGACCACGTTTCCCGGCAGCAGCTTCACCACAATTTTGTCGCAGAAGCCCGCCAGGGCCTCGTCCACCGCGTTGTCCACGATCTCGTACACCAGGTGGTGCAGGCCCCGGGGGCCGGTGGAGCCGATGTACATGCCGGGCCGCTTGCGCACCGCTTCCAGGCCTTCCAGTACCTGGATCTGGTCGCCATCGTAAACCTGCTCGCTTTTTGTCATGTCCGTCATTTCATTGATCCCCAAAAAGAAAAGCCTCCCCCTGCCCGGCGCGCCGGGACTTACCTGTTTTCCGTCTATTCCCAGTGAAAACATACTTCTATTATTATAGCATATTCTTCTATTTTTGTAAAGCTTCCCGCCCGCGGCCTCCGGCGGCTTAGAAAACTTTTTTTCAAAAAAGTTTTCTAAGAACTTTCAAAAAACTTTACTCGCTTTACGGTTGGGCGGTGCGCAGGCTTGGCGCTCGGTTTGAGGCTTGGCCTTGTAAGTTTAGCGCTTAGGCTGGTAAGCTAGAACCTGTCCACACCAAACGAGCTCGCGGACAATGAAGCCAACGTGTTACCCAAAGCTTGCACGCGCGTGTGCCCACCGCTAGGTGCGCTCGGTTCGAGGCAAGAAGCTTACACATTGACTTTGTCAACCCGACCGACAGCGAGAAGCACAAAACTTTTGCTGGCTCGCTGCCCAACCCATTTTCCTTTGTCAGCGCAGTTAGACATCCTTAAAACCATGCGGTTTTATATAGAGAATCAAACCCCAAAAAACGTAACTTTAAAAGTTTTGCCCACTTTTTCAAGAAGTGGACGAGTTTATCCGATGGATAAACTCGGGGGTGGAGGGGGGTGAGCGTGTGCCGGGTACTTGGCAAAGCCAAGTACAGCAGACCAAGCTGCGAACCGACCGAGCCGAAAGCGAGACCCAAAGCCCCCTCCCCGCCGGAGGCCACGCTGGCCTCAGCGCGTACTATCTTCCTCTGGGTTTTCCGCAGAATGCCGCCCATAGTTGGGATCGTTGTATTTTTCAAAAATGCTGCCTCCCACGCTGGGATGCTCCACGCTGCCCGTCACCCGGGTGCTCCTGCGGGGCGGATCATAGCGCTGGCCCACCGCGTTTCTGGGCTGATAGGCGGCATAGGCCCCTGGAACCTGGGCTCTGGGCTGCGCGGGCCGCTGTCCCTCTGCCGGACGCTGGGCAACCGGTCTGGGAGGGGCATAGGCTCCGCCGGGCTGATAGGCGGTCCCTTGGACCGGGCGGGCCGTTGGGCGCTGGTACGCGCCGGGCAGCTCTCCCGTCCCGCTGGCCGGAACTGCCCGGGACGCGGCAGGCCGCTGATAAGGGGCCGCTTCCAGCGGGGGGGCAGGGCTCCTCCGCTGGGCCGCGGGCGGCATGTATTCCCGCACCTGGGGCTGGTCTTGAACCTGGGGCCGGGCCGTCTCCGAGGCATTCCGGGCATATTCCTGGCCCATTTTCCGAAAATCCGGCCTGGGCGCTTCCGCCCGCTGGGGCGCGGCCCGCCGGTTTTCCCTCTGGGGCGCGGACTCTGGAAGCTCCGCCTGCGCCGCCTGGGAGGCCGGGGCTCTTTGGGCCGGGGCGGCGGGTTGGGCGGCTCGGGGCGCGGCCGTCCCGCGGCTCTCGTGCACAGCGTTCATAGAGGCGGTCTGCTGCTTGGCCTTGTGGAAGTTCTCCTGGTTGATGCTCATGGGCGCGGCCGCCTCCGGCCTGCGGGGAGCGCCCCCCGCCCGGGCCTGGCCCCCGTTGCGGGGCAGATAGCCCGTGTTTGGCTCGGGCTGGTAGTCCCCGGTCCGGTCATAGGCCTGGGCCCCCTCCCGCTTGTTCCGCCGCTTGTTATACTCATCCTTGGAAACCTTTTTAATCACCGGCTTCTCCAAATAGACCATAAAGAGGCTCAACAAGAAAAAGGCGGCAAAGGGGACGAACACATACAAGGCCGTTTTCAGGGTGATGTCGTCTAACACGAACTTGTAGAAAAAATACATGGCCCCGCCTCCGAATACCGCCAGCAGCGCCAGCACGTACACCAGGGGGGAGAGAAAAATATTCGAAATTCCCCCGCAGCGGGGGCACTGATACTCCCCCTGCCGCTTGAGGGACCAGGTTCGAATCAAATTCACCCGCTTCCGGCAATAGGGGCAGGTAGGAATTCCAATATAACGCATGTGTCATCGACCACCTTTTCTTGTATAGTTTCGCCGTCCCGGGGAACCAGGGTGGAGTAGGGTCTCGGTTGCCGCCTCGGTCGGGTCAGAACGGTCCCCACTGGGGACCTTCCCCCTCCGGCGGCTTAAGAAACTTCTTGAAAGAAGTTTCTTAAGAATTTTCAAGAACTTTTAAACGTTTATCGTGGGTGTGAGGCTCACGCTGAGCGCTCGGTTTGGGGCTCACGACATTCACCTTGTGAAGTCGACATTCACTTTAAACTGACTCGGCAGACGAGAAGCATAAAGCTTTTGCTGGCTCGCTGCCCAACCCATTCCCTTTTGTCAGCGCAATTAAGACATCTATAAAAACCGCGCGGTCTGATCGAGCGGAAAACCCAAAGAACGTAACAGTAAAAGTTTTTGATCCAAACTTTTTTCAAAAAGTTTGGTCCAGTCCAGGGTGAAACCTTGGCCGCCGGAGGCGATCTTGCCGTCCGGCTGGGTCTATAAAAAGCCGCCAGCCTTGCTGCGCTTCAGCAGCGTGGACGGGGCCATTTGGGAAAGGTAAACCGTCTCCCGCCCTCTGTCCCAGCACACAATAAAGGATTTTGGCAGCTCCCGGGTCACGTCCACCACCCGTCCCTCCCGCTGGGCCCGGGCCAAAAACTCCCGGGTATGCTTGGAGATGGTGGAATTGTCCAGATCAAACACGCCCACCACCGTGTCAGCCGCCACAATGGTATCTTGCCCCAAATGCAGGTACATTTTTCCAATCCCGCCTAATTTTACAAAATTTATGTTACCTTTTCCGGGTATACGGTTCCGCCTTCCACCCGGAAGCGCATGCCGGTCTCCATCAGCCCTATGGTCTCCGGGCTGCAGCAGGTGATGAACACCTGCCTCCCGTGCAGATGGTTCAGCAGGTAGTCCTGCCGCTGCTGGTCCAGTTCGCTCATCACATCGTCCAGCAGCACGATGGGGGTTTCGCCGGAAATTCCGGCAAGCGCCTGGGCCTCCGCCAGCTTCATGGCCAGCACGGCGCTTCTCTGCTGCCCCTGGGACCCATAGGCCCGGGCGGGCACGCCGTCGATGGTAATGCGCAGGTCGTCCCGGTGGGGGCCCGTCGAGGTAAAGCCGCTGCGCCCGTCCGAAGCCCGGGTGCGCTCCAGCTCCTGATAGAACAGGGCTTCCGTCTCCTCCTGGCTCCCTCCGGCAGGCGCCGAAGGGGCATAGGCTACGTCCACCGTTTCCCGCCTCCGGGCAATGCCCCCGTATATCTCCCGGATCATGGGGCCGACGCGCTCCCCATAGCGCCGCCGCTCCTCCATTACCTGGGCGCCCAGCCTGGCCAGGCGCAGGTCCCAGACCTCTAAGGTGTCCCGCAGCTCGGGATATTTTGCCAGGTCCTTCAAAAGGGCGTTCCGCTGCAGCAGGGCCCGCTGGTAAGCGTGGAGCAGGGCCGCGTAGCCGGGCCGGATCTGGCAGAGGGCCCCGTCCAGAAAGCCCCGCCGCCGGGCGGGCCCCTCCTTTACCAGCAGCAGGTGCTCCGGGGAAAAGATGACGGCCCGCACCTTGCCAATGAGGGCCGAACCGGTCTTTTTCTTCACGCCGTTGATCACGCTGCTCCGCCGTCCGTTTTCAATGAGAAGCTGGGCGCTCTGGTCCCGTCCCTCGCTGAAAAAGTCCAAAGCCAGGGCGGCGGAGGGAGTATTTTTCCCGGTTTCCGGGTCCAGGCGGGGGAGCTCGCCGTCCTTGGAGCCCCGGAAGGAGTGTCCGCCGGTAAAAAGCCAGAGGGATTCCAGCAGATTGGTTTTTCCCTGGGCGTTTCCGCCGTAGATCACGTTGACGCCCTGGCAGGGGAAGAGCTCGGCTTCGGCCAGGTTGCGGTAGTTGCGGGAGGAAACCCGAGTGACGTACATAAAGCATTCCTTTCTAAAAACAATGGACGGGCAAAAAACGGGAGCGTCTAAAGGACGCAGTAATTAAAGAGTAATACGGAGTGGCCTTCAGGCGCACAGGTCGCGACTTACGGCAAGGTCGTGGAGCTCCGCTCCACACCTCGCCACCTTTGAAAAGGCGGACGAAACTTTTACTGTCGCGCTGAGGAAGCCTGCTTCTCAACAAAACGCGCGTTTGGACGCTCCCGCTTTTTGGAAGAGCCTCTCCCTCGCGCCCTCATCTCCGCGCCACCTGCCAGGTCTTTCCACCGGCTTCCACTTGGTCCCCGGGCCGCAGCTTTTTGCCCCGCATGGAGCAGGCCTCCCCGTTTACCTTCACCAGCCCGGCCTGCACCGCGGCCTTTGCCTGGCCTCCTGTATCCGCCAGGCCCGCCAGCTTTAAGAAGGAGTCCAGCTTAATATATTCCGTCTGAATGGCAACCGTCTCCATATGCGCCCCCGCCTCAGTCGTTCTTCAGCCGCACCGGCAGCACCAAGAACAGGAAGCTGTCCCCCTCCTTGGGCCGCACGGTCATGGGGCTCAGGGGGCCGCTCAGGCCCACCTTGATCTCGTCGCACTCGGTGTTTTTCAAGGCGTCCAGCAGGTACCGGTTGTTAAAGCCGATCTCCACGTCCTCTCCCTCCATCTCCACGCTGAGCTGGTCGCTGGCCCGGCCCATGGAGGTGGTGCACAGCAGCCGGATCTCCCCGCCGGAGAACACGCAGCGCACCGGGCTCTTGAGCCGGTCCGTGATCAGCAGGGACACCCGCTCCACGCTCTCAATGGCCTCCCGGGAGCGCAGCGTCACATCGGTCTTGCTGGCCGAGGGGATGGTGGCCTTGTAGTTGAGGAATTCTCCCTCCAACAGGCTGGAGATCACCGTATAGTTGTCGATTTTAAACAGGATGTGCCGCTGCCCGGCGGAAATCTCCACCACGTCCTCCGAGTCCTTGATCAGCTTGAGGATTTCCGTCAGGGTCTTTCCCGGCACCACGAAGGAGAGGCTCCCGGAGAACTCCACCGGCTCCGTGCGCTTGGCCAGGCGGTAGCCGTCCACCGAGACCACGTCCAGCATGCCGTTTTCCAGGTTGAACAGGCTGCCCTGGTGGATGGGCTTGGCGTCGCTTTCCGCCACGGCGAACACGGTCTGCCGGATCATGCTTTTCAGCACGCTGCCGGGAAGCTCCAGCTTGGTGGAGTCGGCCAGCTTGGGCAGCTCGGGAAATTCCACGGCCGGAATGCCGATGATGGAAAACTTGCTGCATCCGCTCTCAATGGAGGCCAGGTCCTTTTCGTCCACCGTGACCGAGACGGCGTCGTCCGGGGTGCGGCGGACGATGTCGGAAAAGATTTTGGCGTTGAGCACGGACCTGCCCGGCTCCTGGACTCGGGCGGGGATCAAGGTGGTGATGCCCAGCTCCAGGTCATAGGCGCACAGCTCCAGGCTGTCTTCGCCGGCGCTGAGCAAAATACCCTCCAAAGCGGGAATGGAGGTTTTGGCCGACACGGCCCGCTGAATGTTGGAAACCGCCTCGGTAATTTCTTTTCGGTTAACAGTAAATTGCATAAGCTTTGTATCTCCTTTAAACAGTATTAGCCTCCGGCGGTTCAGGGGCTCTGCCCCTGAAAACCCCGCCACTTTTGAAAAAGTGGACAAAACTTTTACACGTTTTGAGGGGGCGGAAATAGAAGGCTGGGCGCTCGGTTTGGGGCTTGCTGGAAGATGCTCACCCACCAGCGGCTTGGGAAACTTTTTAGAAAGAAGTTTCCGACTTCATTTTCTATGAAGTCGCAGAACCTCCAAAAACTTTTACGTTAGTTGCGTGAAGTGGAAAGAGTAAGCCGAGGGCTCATTTTGGGCCTTTACAGGGGCTGTTTTTGAAAAGTTTACGGAGTGGGGGGTGATTGGCGGAGCCAACGTACAGCATCCTGCCTAAAACCGAGCGGAAAGCCTGCGCCTCACACTCATGACAAACGTTTAAAAGTTTCGTCCACCTTTTCAAAGGTGGTGGGGGTGGAGGGGGCAAAGCCCCCTCCCTGCCGGAGGCCGCTCCGTAAAACTCTTCCGCCCCTGCCAGGTCTTTTTTTATTCTTTTCTTCTTTCTTAGATTTAGAAGCAGTAATAGGGGCTGTGGATTCTGTGGAAATCTTCGGCGGCCCTGGAAAAGCCTGGCTTTTTGCCCCCCGCAGTCTCCACTTTTCCCTGTGGACAAATTTCTCAAACTGTGGAAGCGCCCTCCCGCATTCCACCGGCCGTGGAAAACCCGGTGTGGAATGTGGAGGAAAAGTGGAAACTTACCGGTTCTGGATGTTCTTGACGATGTCCTCCACCGTGTCCTTGGTGTGGGCCTCCTTTTCCATCCTGTCCTCCATCTGGTGCAGGGCGTACACCACCGTGGAGTGGTCCCGGCCCCCGAAGGTCTGGCCGATCTCCACCATGGACATGCCGGTGACCTCCCGCACCACGTACATGGCCACCTGCCGGGCCTTGGAAACCGCCGCGTTCCGTTTTTGGGAGCGGATGTCGTCTGGGGAGACCTGATAGGTCCTGGCCACCTCCTCGATGATCTTGTCCACCGTTACCGGCATGGGCTGGGAGTTGTTGATGATGTCGCTGATGGCCGTTTGGGCCGTGACGATGTTCACCGGCCGGCCCTCCAGCATGTGGAAGGCCCGCAGCTTCTTCACCGCGCCCTCCAGCTGGCGGATGTTGTTTTTCAGCTTGTTGGCAATGTATTCGCACACGTTTTCGGGAATTTCAAAGTCGAAGCTCTCCGCCTTGCGCCGGATGATGGCCACCCGGGTTTCGAACTCCGGGGTCTGCACGTCCGCAGTCAGGCCCCACTCGAAGCGGTTCTTCATCCGGTCTTCCAGCGTGGCGATGTCCCGGGGCGGCCGGTCCGAGGTGAGCACGATCTGCTTTTTGGCCTCGTACAGGGTGTTGAAGGTGTGGAAGAACTCCTCCTGGGTGGATACCTTGCCCCCGATAAATTGGATGTCGTCCACCAGCAGCAGGTCCGCGCTGCGGTACTTGGCCCGCAGGGCCTGGGTGGTGCCCTTGGCGATGGCGTCGATGACCTCGTTGGTAAAGTCCTCGCTTTTTACGTACACCACGCTGCGGTTGGGAAAGTTGTTCTTAAATTCCTTGGAAACCGCCGAGAGCAGGTGGGTCTTGCCCAGGCCGGAGTTTCCATAAATAAACAGCGGGTTATACAGGATGGCGGGCTTGCTGGCCACCGCCTGACAGGCCGCGTGGGCGAAGCGGTTGGAAGGGCCCACCACGAAGGTGTCGAAGGTCAGCTCGTAGCCGTCGTCCTGGGGCGCGTCCTCTCCGGCGGAAACCTCCCTCTCCTCCGTAACGGCGACTTGAAGGCCGATGCTCTCCCCAAACACATTTTTCAGGGCCCGTTCCAGCAGGTCGCTGTAGCAGCGCAGCAGGGTCTGCTTATGAAATTCGTTTGGCGCCTCGATGACGGCCATCGCTTGCTCAAAGTCCAGCGAGACGGGCTTTAACCGGCTGAACCAGGTTTTGTAGGCCACGTCCGTAATCTGCGACTTACAGTAGCCGCACACAATCTCCCATGCTTGTTCGAAAGAATCCAACGAAATACCCTCCATTTTTCATTTTCGGCGGCATGGCGTCCGCCAATCCCCATTCAAAACAGTTTACAGAAAATAGTATAGCACAGCTCAAAGAGATTTTCAATAGTTTTCAACATCGTGGCCGGGAGCGGAGGAAAACTTTTGCGGGGTCATTACCCCAGCTGTTAGAATGTGTCCGAAGCAGGGAGTTAAAGAAGAGAGCCCCGATAGTGAAGCTATTAAAAGTTTCGTCATTCTCGACTGCCGAGTCTCCGCTGCCGCGTCGGTCGGGTCAGAACGGTCCCCACTGGGGACCTTCCCCTCGGTCGAGTTGACCAAGTCAACTCGTGCGCTGAACGGTCGCTCTACTTGGCTTTGCCAAGTAGCCGGCGGCCAGCGCCCTTTTCAAGAGGTTGACGAGTTATCCAAAGGATAACTCGTGGGTTCTTAGGGACGATTTGGCGAAGCCAATGTTGACTTCGCGTAGCGAACGTCATGAGTCCCGCAAGTTCATCTTTGATGAACTTGGCCGCCGGAGGCCATCATATCGTCAAAAACTCTTCTCTGTGTCACTCCCCTGTCCGCGCTGGGGGTAGACGGGCGGGGGAGTTTCTGTTATACTATAGGAATATCGAGAAAAAGACTTCACGCAAAACCTAAACGGCTTCCCTATTTTTCCCTCTTGAGGTGGTCTTTCCATGCTTTTTTCCAGCCCGGTTTTTCTCATTGCCTTTCTGCCCTGCGTCTTGGGACTTTATTATATCATCCCCCGCCGGTTTCTCCGGGCCCGGAACCTGCTCCTTTTAGCCGCCAGCCTGGGCTTCTATGCCTGGGGGGAGCCCTGGTTCGTTCTGGTGATGCTGGCCTCCATTCTAATGAATTACTTTTTCGGCCTTTGGGCGGCGGGCGTCCGGGAAAAGGCCCCTGCCCGCCGCTGGGCCCTGGGGATTACGGTGGGCTTCAACCTGGGGCTGCTGTTCGTGTTCAAATATTTGGGCTTTACCCTGAAAAACCTGCGGGCGGCTACCGGGTGGAGCCTGCCTTTCCCGGAGATCGCCCTGCCCATCGGCGTTTCCTTTTTCACCTTCCAGGCCATGAGCTATGTGCTGGATGTGGCCAAGGGCCAGGCCCCGGTGCAGAAAAACCCTCTGTGGGTGGGGCTTTATATCTCCTTTTTCCCCCAGCTGATCGCCGGCCCCATTGTAAAGTATGAGACCGTGGCCTATGAGATCCTCCACCGCCGGGAGAATTGGGAGGATTTTTCCTCCGGCCTGTGCCGGTTCGCGGCGGGGCTTTCCAAAAAGGTGCTTTTGTCCAACACCATGGCCCTGATCGCGGACAGCGCCTACGCCAAGCCGGAGCTCTCGGTGGGCATGGCCTGGCTGGGGGCCCTGGCCTACAGCTTTCAAATCTTTTTCGACTTTTCCGGCTACTCGGACATGGCCATCGGCCTGGGGAAGATGTTCGGCTTTCATTTCCTGGAAAATTTCAACTATCCCTATATCTCCCGCAGCGTAACGGAATTCTGGCGGCGCTGGCACATCTCCCTTTCCACCTGGTTTCGGGACTATGTGTACATCCCCCTGGGCGGGAGCCGGGTGGGCACGGCAAGGCGGTTTTTCAATTTATTTGTCGTCTGGCTGCTCACCGGCGTGTGGCACGGGGCCAACTGGACCTTTCTGCTGTGGGGCCTTTACTATTTTGTCCTGCTGGCGGCGGAGAAGGCCGCGGGCCTGGACAAGAAGGCCCTGGGCCCGTGGCGGGTCCCCCTGACCTTTCTGCTGGTCAATTTCGGCTGGGTGCTGTTCCGGGCGGAAACTCTGACGGCGGCGGGCCGGTACTTGGGGGCCATGCTGGGCTTTGGGGTTAACGGCCTGTGGGACGCGGCGGCTTCGGCCGCTTGGCGGGACGGGCATGTGGTCTACCTGTTGGCGGCGGTGTTCTCTGTGCCGGTGGGCCGGTGGATTTCCAAGACGAAGCTGGCGAAGAGTCCGGCGGGGGCGGTGTGCTATGCCCTGGGCATGGGGGCGCTGGCGGTGCTGACTTTCTCTTATGTGGCCAAGGGCGCGTATAATCCGTTTATTTATTTTAATTTCTGAAATATTACCCCGGCAGTTAATTGTAGGAAATATTGCGCGGTCAAGGGGCCGCGAACATTTGCTTTCCATTAGCTGTGGGCTAAATTTTTTTGCGAGGTGCTTTTGACCATGTCTTCGAAATCGTTTTCTGAAAAATTTCGGTTCTCCTTAACCGCCTGCCTTCTTCTTCTGCTCCTCCTCTGGGGGGCTTTCCTCCTTTGGTCCAATGCCTCCAATCTGCCCGCCCTCTTTCGAAATTCCTACGCCTCCGCCCGTCCCGAAAACCCCGGCCCAGTGGAAAAGCTCTCCACCGCCATCTCCGCCGCTGAAACCGCCGTGGACCGCACCCTGAACCAGCACACCGAATTGATCACCCTTTTTGGCGGCTTACAGCGCCTGATTGGCAACGATGTGGTCCGGGACAGCGGCGGCTATACGGTTGTCCGCATGAAAAACGGCAAGCTTACTTTCCTAGATTCTCCCTCGGACCCTGCTCCGAATGCCGCCCTCTTAAATGATTTTGCCGCCTATAACCATTCCTTGGGTGTTCCCACTCTTTATGTGACCTTGCCCAATAAGGTGGACCCGAACGCGGACCAGATGCCCACTGGCTCCTTTGGCTATGGCAATGGCCACGGCGACCAGTTTTTGGAGCTTCTGGACCCTTCGGTGGGCTCCCTGGACCTGCGGGAATGCTTTCAGACCGCGGAGCGGCCCTATGACGATTATTTTTTTGATACGGACCACCACTGGACCCCGGAGGGGGCCTTTCTGGGCTTTCAATGCCTCTGCCAGGAGCTTCGGGACGAGTACGGCTTTGCGATCGACCCGGAGCTTACGGACCCGGACCATTATGAGCGCGTTGTCTATGAAAATTGGTTCTTGGGCAGCCAGGGCAAGCGGGTGGGGCCCCTTTACGCCGGGGTGGACGACTTCGTCCTTTGGCTCCCCAAGGGGGCGGACAGCGGCTACCGGTACCGCGTCCCCCACAAGGACCTGACCCGGGAGGGGGGCTTTGAAGACGCGTTCCTCTTTTACGAGATGCTGGAGAAAAAGGATTACTACCACCTCAATCCCTATGCCGCCTATTCCGGCGGGGACTACCCTTTAAGTATCGCGGAAAACCAGAACCCAGGCTCCGGCAAGCGGGTGCTTCTGCTGCGGCAGAGCTTCAGCTGCACCCTGGCCCCCTTTTTGGCCCAGGCCTGCGCCCGGCTGGATATTCTGGACCTGCGGTATTATAAGGAATCGGTGCGGGATTATGTGGAAGAGACCCGGCCCGACCTGGTTATTTTGGCCTATGGGGCGGGGGACTGTGTGAACGAGGCGCTATTTGCGCCCCTGGCCGGGTAAATTCTGTATAAAGTTCTGGTTGTTTTCGGAAATTCCACCGTTTTCAAATTTTATGTTGACATCCGGGGCGGGGATAGGGTATAATTCAATAATGCAAGGGATAAGCCCGAAAGGAGGGACTTTTCATGCTGAGAACGTATCAGCCGAAGAAGCTCCACAGGAAAAAGGAGCACGGCTTCCGGAAAAGAATGTCCGACCGCAACGGCCGTAAGGTTCTGGCGCGGCGCCGGGCAAAAGGCAGGGCCCGCCTGACTTGGTAAGCATTCCGCCCTGCATGTGGACGTAAGTACTGGCATGCGGCCGGGCGAAGGGCTGAGCCCGTCTTTTCGATTCTTTACCGGCGCTTAAAGGCCACCTGGAGCCTGTTCACATAAGCGGACCAAGTGCCGTTCGGCCTTTTTGCCAGTTTCTGCGTGAGGAAACGGACTGGGGATATCCCGGTCCTTTGCTTGAAATCTGGCAAAATCCGCCCAGCGGCGCGGGGGTCTCCCGCTTATGTGTGCAGGCCCGGCGTGGCCTTTATTTGTTATGCCTGATTTTTTGGCGCGTTTTGGCCGGTGGGACGCTTTGCCTTGTGTGGGAGGCGCTTGATTTTGGACAAGATACATTCTCTGACGCGCAACAGCGACTTCCGCCGGGCCTATACCAAGGGGAAGAGCGTCGTCACGCCCCTGGTGGTGGTCTATTTGTCCCGCAACCGGGAGAAGGCCCGCCGGGTGGGCATCACCACCAGCAAGAAAATCGGCAACGCGGTGCGGCGCAACCGGGCCCGCCGGGTGATTCGGGAAGCCTACCGTCCGCTTGCCTCCCGGGTGAAGCGGGGGTATGACCTGGTGTTGGTGGCCCGGGGGCGGACTCCCTTTGTGAAGAGCACGGATGTGGGCCGGGTTTTGGAAAAGGCCCTGGCCCAGGCCGGAGCCCTGACGGGGGAGAAGCGGCCATGAAGCGCCTGCTGCTGTGGCTCATTCGTTTTTACCGCAGGGAGATCTCTTCCCGTACCAAGCCCTGCTGTAAGTACGTTCCAACCTGCTCGGAATATGGCCTGGAGGCTATCGAGCGCTTTGGAGCGCTGAAGGGCGGGCTTATGACCCTCTGGCGCATTCTCCGCTGCAACCCCTGGTCCCGGGGCGGCTACGACCCCGTGCCAGCGGCGGGGAGCCCCCGCCGGCGAATCCGCGTTCGGCAGGGCGATGCCTCACCTGGGCGGCAGAAGTAAGCGGGGATAACGCGGCGGGGGAAGCTGCCGGTTGTTCTTTCTGAAATTATGTGGGAAAAGCGGATTTTATTTGGAGGGCGCGACCGTTCTTCACGAACGGAAGCGCGGCGTATGGATTTTTTGAAGATCCCGCTTAAAAATTTTCTTAAGGCATAAGGAGAGACGGAACGCATTATGGCAATATTTAATTTTTTCGGCAGCATATTAGGATATTTACTGTGGTTTTTGTATTCCATTTTTCGGAATTACGGTATCGCCATCGTTCTGTTCACGCTGATTCTAAAAGCGCTTATGTTCCCCATGTCCGTGAAACAGCAGCGCAGCATGGCCTCGCAGGCGAAGCTGGCGGACAAGCAGAAGGAGCTGCAAAAGCGGTATGCCAACAACCAGCAGAAGTATAACGACGAGCTGATGAAGCTCTATGAGAAGGAAGGCGTCAACCCGGGCAGCGGGTGCCTGACCACCCTGATTCCCTTCCCCATCATGCTGGGCATTTTTTACAGCGTGATCATGCCTCTTTCCAACACCCTGCACATTGCGGCGGAAACCATCTCTCAGGCCACGGACTATATCTCCAAGATTCCGGGCGTGGCCTCGGCCACGGGGCTTGGCATGTATCCGGAGCTGCAGATCATCCGGCATTTCGACGCCCTGCGGGACAACCTGACCATGTTCTCCCAGGGGGATATGGAGAAAATCCAGTTCTTCTCCCAGGGCTTCAAATTTTTGGGCCTGGACTTGCTGGCCTCCCCCCAGGAGTCTTCCTTCCTGACCTTTTTGTGGATCATCCCCCTGCTGTCGCTGGTGCTCAGCTTTGGGTTTCAGTTCTACACCAGCAAGGCCACGGGGCAGGCCTCCACGGGCTGCACCAAGGCGATGATGTACGTCTTCCCCTTGATCAGCGTGTACTGGGCGTTCATCATGCCGGCGGCGGTTGGCATCTATAATATCATCTCTATTTTGGGCAGCGCTCTGCAGACCTGGGTAATGAACCGGTATTTCAGCGTGAACCAAGTGACCGCCATGACGGAGGCCCGCCGGGCTGTGGCGCTGGAGCTGGCCGAGGCCAATGTGCGGCCCCTGCCGGCGGCCCAGCAGAAGCTGATTGCGGATAAGTTGGCGGCTCCCCAGCAGAAGGCGGGAAAGGAGCAGGTCAAGCAGCAAAAGGCCGGTCAGAAAAAGAAGAAAGCCGGCTCGGGGGATTCCTCCAGCTATGTGGGAAGCAAGAAGTAGGCGGGAGGCAAAAACTGGGGAGAGTCCAAACCCGTTGATAACGGGAGATAGGATGGTCAGTGAGCCAGTAAAAGTTTCGTTAACCTTTAGAACCTGTATTCACAAATGAAGAACGATTACGCTGACAGGTAAAAGTAGGGGAATATACGCGGTCCAGGTGCGTTAGGCACCTGGCAGGGTGTGGAACAGCGTCCCACGGTCTTGCCGCAGGCGCGTCCTTTGCGCCGGAGGCCTTCTATTACTCAAAAAGCAATTTAGCAAGAGCTCTAATGTATGCGGTCCAGGAGCTTACAACGTTCGCTACGCGAAGTTGACGTTTGCCGCGCGAAGCCAATGCCATAAGTCCCGACCCAAGCATTCCTCTTGTTTATTGACGGGTGATTTTGACAGGTTTTAAGGCTCTTTTAAGAAGTTGTTCCGGTCGAATTTGTGCGCATGATTATGAAAATTTTTGGGCTTTGCGGTCCAATGAGATAAAGGAGGATTCGTTATGATCCGAGAAGCGATCGCCACTGGCGACAATGTGGACGCCGCTTTTGCCAATGCCTGCGCCCGCCTGGGCGTGGAGACGGTAGACGCGGAATTCGAAATTTTGGAGATGCCTCAGAAAAAAACCCTGGGTCTTTTTGGCGGACGGCCCGCCAAGGTCCGGGCTTATATCGAAGTGCCGGACCCGGCTCCGGCCCCAGCGCCTAAGCCCGCTCCCATTCCGGTGGAGAAGGCCGCGCCCCAGCCGGAGGCTCCGGCTCCCGCCAAGCCCGTGGATTCCTCTCCCGCCAGTGGGGGGGGGACTGGCCCGGCGGAGAGCGCGGCGGCGTATCTGAAGCAGGTGCTGGTCGGCATGGGCCTGCCGGACGCTACGGTGGAGATCAAGCCCGCGGAATCCGGCGCTTCCCTGACCTTGAACGGGGGGGACATCGGCTTTGTCATCGGCCACAGGGGCGAGACTTTGGACGCCTTGCAGTACCTGGCCTCCCTGGTGGCAAACCACTCCGGCGGGTCCTACTTCCGCCTGACCTTGGACGTGGGCAATTACCGGGAAAAGCGCCGGGAGACCTTGGAGGCCCTGGGCCGAAAAATGGCCTACCGGGCGGTGAAGTCCGGCCGGAACTCCTCTTTGGAGCCCATGAACCCCTATGAGCGGCGGATCATCCACACGGCCGTGCAGGAGGTGGAGGGGGCCAAGTCCTGGAGCGAGGGCGAGGACCAGGCCCGTCATGTGGTCATCGGCCCGGAGGGCGGCGAACGCTACCAGCCCCGCAGGGACAACCACCGGGGAAAGCCCGGTTACAACAACAACCGGGGCTTTGACCGGGACCGCCGGGGAGGCCGTCCCCAGCGCGGCGCCCAACAGAATCAGGCCCCCCGCAGCGGCGGGCCGAAATCGGACGATCCCAGCGCGCCCATTTATGGGAAGATCGAGGTAAAAAAATAGACGGCTTGAAAGGCGGGGCATGGCTGCTCCGCCTTTTCTTCTGGGAGGGATTTCTTTTGAACGCTACCATTGCCGCCATCTCCACCGGCCAGGCTCCGGGAGGGATTGGCGTAATCCGTATCTCCGGGCCTCGGGCCCTGGCGGTTGCCCAGCGGGTCTTTCGTTCCCGGTCCGGCCGGGGTTTGGCGGAGATTCCGGGCTATCAGGCCCTTTTGGGCCAAGCCTTCGGGGCGGACGGGGAGGCTTTGGACGACTGCGTGGCCCTGGTGTTCCGGGCCCCGAAAAGCTACACGGGGGAAGACGTGGTGGAGCTTTCCTGTCATGGGGGGCTCTATGTGACGCGCCGGGTTTTGGAGGAGGTACTGGCGGCCGGCGCCTCTCCGGCCGGGCGGGGGGAATTCACTAAGCGGGCCTATTTAAATGGAAAGCTGGATCTGGCCCAGGCGGAGTCCGTGATGGAGCTGATCGGCGCCACTGGACGGCAGGCGGCCCGAATGGCCCGGGCTGGCGGGAGCGGCCGGCTCTCCCGCAGGCTGGAAAAGATTCGGGAGGACCTGGAGGGAGTGGCGGCCCATTTGGCGGCTTGGGCGGATTTTCCGGATGAGGACGTGGAAGAGCTCTCCCAGGCGGAGCTGCGGGGAGTTTTGGAGCGCTGCAAAGCCGGGTTGGACAGCCTGCTGGCCCAGTTTGAGAAGGGCCGGATTTTCCGGGAGGGCCTGCGCACGGTGATTGTGGGCAGGCCCAATGTGGGCAAGTCTACCTTGATGAATTGGCTGGCCGGACGGGAGCGCTCCATCGTCACCCCTTACGCGGGCACCACCCGGGACGTGGTGGAGGAGCCGGTAAGCCTGGCGGGCGTCCCCTTGCTGCTGGCGGATACCGCTGGGCTGCGGGAGACGGATGACCCGGTGGAGGAAATCGGCGTGGCGGCGGCCCGGCAGCGGCTGGCTTCGGCGGAGCTGGCGCTGGCCGTGTTCGACCAGTCCCAGGCCCTGAGCGGGGAGGACTTTCAGCTGATGGAAGAGCTGCGGCAGGTTCCGGCCATCGCGGTGGTGAATAAATCGGACTTGGAAAGCCGCATTGACGAAGAGGCTTTACGAAAGGCCTTTCCCTATGTGGTGGAGTGCTCCGCTGCGGAGGGACGGGGCTTGGAGGCTCTGGAAGAGGCCCTTGCCGCTTTGCTGGGTACGTCCGACTTTGACCCGGACGCCGGAGAACTCTTTACCCAAAGACAGCGGCGGGCCGCAGCCTCGGCGGGGGAGGCCCTGGACCAGGCCCTGGAAGCTTTGGAGGCGGGCGTAACCCTGGACGCGGTAACCGTGTGTCTGGACGCCGCCTTGGGGGATCTGTATGAGTTGACCGGCCAACGGGTTTCGGAAGCGGTGGTGGACCAGGTGTTTGAGCGCTTTTGCGTTGGCAAGTAGGAGGGATTTTTTTGAAGACATATGACGCGGGTTTGGTAGATGTGGCTGTGATCGGCGCGGGCCATGCCGGCATTGAGGCCGGGCTGGCCGCGGCGCGCTTGGGCTGCGAGACGGTGGTCTTCACCATGAATCTGGACGCGGTGGGAAACTGTCCCTGCAACCCCAGCATTGGCGGCACGGCAAAGGGACATCTGGTTCGGGAGATCGACGCTTTGGGCGGCGAGATGGGCCGGGCGGCGGACGCCTGCACCATTCAGAGCCGGATGCTCAACCGGGGAAAGGGGCCGGCGGTCCACTCCCTGCGGGCCCAGATCGACCGGAACGCCTATTCCCGCTACATGAAGCACGCCTTAGAGCTCTGCCCCAGGCTGGGGCTGCGTCAGGCGGAGGTGGTGGACCTGCGCCAAGACCAGGACTTTTGGCTGCTTACCACCCGGCTGGGCGGCGTTTACCGGGCGGGGGCGGTCATTCTCTGCACGGGAACCTTTTTAGGCGGGAAGATTTTTGTGGGCGAGGCTTCCTATGAGGGCGGTCCGGACGGCATGTTTCCCTCGGCCTTTTTGCCGGAGGCTCTGGAGCGGCTGGGCATTTCCCTTCGCCGCTTTAAGACCGGCACCCCCGCCCGGGTGCTCCGCTCCTCGGTGGACTGGGAAAAACTGGAGGTTCAGCACGGAGACGAGCCGGTGGTCCCCTTTTCCTTTGAAACCGAGACTCCGCCGGAAAACCGAGACGTCTGCTACATCAGTTGGACCAATGAAGGGACCCACCGGATCATTCGGGAAAACCTGGAGCGTTCCCCTCTCTATGCGGGGATGATCGAGGGGGTAGGGCCACGCTACTGCCCCAGCATTGAGGACAAGGTGGTGCGTTTTCCGGATAAGGAGCGGCATCAGCTGTTTATTGAGCCCTGCGGCCTGGACACGGAGGAGATGTACTTGCAGGGCATGAGCTCCTCCCTGCCGGAGGAGGTCCAGGAAAAATTCTACCGCAGTATTCCAGGTTTGGAGCATGTGCGCCTGATGCGCAGCGCCTACGCCATCGAATACGACTGCTGCGACCCCCTGCAGCTGGACGCCGCCCTGGAGTTTCGGGACTGGCCGGGCCTGTATGGGGCTGGACAGTTTAACGGGAGCTCCGGCTATGAGGAGGCGGCGGCCCAGGGCCTGGTGGCCGGAATCAACGCGGCCCGAAAGCTTCAGGGAAAGGAACGGGTGGTTCTGGACAGGGCCGGGTCCTACATTGGCACTTTGATTGACGATTTGATCACCAAAGGAGCCGCCGACCCTTACCGGATGATGACCTCCCGGTCCGAATACCGGCTGGTGCTGCGGCAGGACAACGCCGGGGAGCGGCTGACGCCTTTGGGCCGGGAGCTGGGCCTGATCTCGGACCGGCGCTGGGAAAAATTTACTCATTGGATGGACTTAAAGAAGCGGGAGCTGCGGCGGGTGCGGGGGACCAACCTCCCCCCCAGCGAGGCCTTGAACCGGGCGCTTGTTTCACGTGGAACATCTCCGGTATCCACCGGGGTGAAGCTTTCCGAGCTTTTAAAGCGGCCCCAGATCACTTACCGGGATTTGAAGGAGGCAGACACAGAGCGTCCCTCTCTGCCGGAAGACGTTTTGGAGAGCGTGGAGATTGAGCTGAAATATGAGGGATATATCCGCCGCCAGCAGGCGGACATTGAGGAGGCCCGCCGTCTGGAGGGGAAGAGGCTTCCCGTAGGGCTGGACTATAGCCAGGTGCTGGGCCTGCGGCTGGAAGCGGTGGAAAAGCTGAACCGGGTGAGGCCGGAAAATCTGGGGCAGGCGGGCCGGATCTCGGGAGTGAGCCCGGCGGATGTTTCGGTTTTGATGATCTGGCTGGCCGCTCATGAGGCGGAAGGCCATGGAACGGTTCATAAGGAGGGCGCAGGATGAAGGACATACGGGAACAGTTGAAAACGATGGCGAAGGCTTATGGAGTAAGGCTCAGCGAGAAGCAGGCAGGCCAGTTTCAAACTTATATGGAGATGCTGGTGGAGTGGAATGAAAAAATAAACCTGACGGCGATCACTGAGCCGGATCAAGTGGCGGAAAAACACTTTTTGGACAGCCTGACCGTGCTGTCTTCCTGCCAGATAAAGGAGGGGGCCAAGGTCATTGACGTGGGTACCGGGGCGGGATTCCCCGGGCTGGTTCTCAAAATAGCCCGCCCGGACATAGAATTGACTTTGCTGGACGGCGTGAACAAGAAGCTGAACTTTTTGGGAGAGGTCTGCGGGGCCCTGGGCCTGGAGGCCCGGCTGGTCCACAAGCGGGCCGAAGAGGCGGGCCGGGACAAGGAGATGCGGGAGAGGTTTGACCTGGCAGCCGCCCGGGCGGTGGCCTCCCTAAACGTTCTCAGCGAGTACTGCCTGCCCTTGGTCAAAATGAAGGGTTTCTTTGTGGCTATGAAGGGCCCGGGGGCGGAGCAGGAATTGACAGAGGCTCAGCGGGCCTTGGAGTTGCTGGGCGGCGGCAAGATGGAGCGAAAGCAGGTCCAACTGCCTACGGCGGGGGAGAGAAATATCATTTTGCTCCAAAAGCTGCGGTTCACTCCCAAGGAGTACCCCCGGCATGGGGGGACCATTGGGAAGCATCCATTATAGAGTGGGAGTGACGTTGAGAAAGGGAGATAGGTTGGTCAGAGAGCTACACAAAGGCGTCGGAGGTGGTGGGGAGGCTCCCCATCCTAAACCGAGCGCCCAGGGCATGTCTCGCACCCATAATGCGCGTGTAAAAGTTTTGTCCACTTTTTTAAAAGTGGTGGGGGTGGAGGGGGCAAAGCCCCCTCCCCGCCGGAGGCCACTCCGTATTACTCTAAAAAATAACGGCAACATTCGATGGATACACCGCTGCGCCGTAAAATTGATTGAAGAATTTTGTGAAGGAGGAAAGATATGAACATCATTTGCAGAAAGGCTGTTGTGGAGGATGTGGAACAGCTGGACCTGGTGATGCAGGTCATCGCGGACGGCCCGGGAAACCTGGAGAAGATGCGGCGGCTGGTGGAGAAGATTGGAAGGAATGAGGAAAAGTATCTTCTGGTAGCGGAGGACCGGGAAGAGGGGCGCATTGTAGGCAGCTTGCTGGGCGTGGTGTTCGAGGACGTCTGTGGAGACGGAAGCCCCATTTTGCTGGTAGAGAATGTGGCCGTGCTGGCCCAGCGGCAGGGCCAGGGCATTGGGCGGCTGATGTTTGAGGAGGTCGAGCGCTGGGGCCGGGAGAACCATTGCCACTACGAGATGCTGGTGTCAGGCCTGGGGCGCAGGGGGGCCCATAAATTCTATCAGGCCCTGGGCTTTGAGGAAGTGAAGGGGTTCAAAAAATATCTCTGAATATTTTTCCAGCCGACAGGATGCAACAATCCTCGCGTACCCGGTATAGTATAATAGGCCTGCAAGGGAGGTAAGGCGGATGTTTACAAGGGACAAGCTGAAATTGATCAAACTGCCTGTGGGGAAGATTCTTCCCAATCCCTCCCAGCCCCGCAAAATCTTTCAGGAGGACGAGCTCTTAAGCCTGGCCAAAAGCATCCAGGAAAACGGGCTGCTCCAGCCGGTGACCGTGCGCCGGGAAAACGGCCTGTACTACCTGGTCGCCGGGGAGCGCCGGCTGCGGGCCTGCAAACTGGCGGGCCTTCGGGAGATTCAGGCCATCCTTTCGGACTGCGAACCCGAAGACAGCGCGGTGCTGGCGCTTTTGGAAAACGTCCAGCGCAGGGACCTGCAGATGTTTGAGCAGGCCAACGCTATTCTGAACCTGATCCGGGAGTGGCAGATCACCCAGGAGGAGGCCGCCCGGCGGCTGGGAATGAGCCAGTCCTACTTAGCCAACAAGGTCCGGCTGCTCAAGCTGAGCCCGGAAGAGCAGTCGGAGATCATCAACCATAAACTGACCGAGCGCCACGCCCGGGCCCTGCTGCGGGTGGACGACATTGAGCAGCGGCAGAGAATTCTGCGGAACGTGATCAACCGGGGGCTGAACGTGGCCCAGACCGAGGAACTGATCTCCGAAACCCTGAAGCCAAAGGAGACAACCCGGAAGGGGAGGAGGACCTTTGTGGCAAAGGACATCCGGCTGTTCATCAACACCATCGACCACGCGGTGGACGCCATGAAGACGGCGGGTATTCAGGCCCAGACCGAAAAGAAGGAAACCGAAGAATACATCGAGTGCGTGGTGCGCATCCCCAAATTAAATCGAGTACAAGTTTAACCCATTCCCTTATTCATTTCCCACAGAAGAGCGGCTCAAGGCAAAAGCTTTGGCCGTTCTTTCTTTTGCTGGCCTCCGGCGGGGAGGGGGCTTAGCCCCCTCCACCCCCACCACTTTTGAAAAAGTGGACAAAACATTTACACGTTTTACGGGGGCGGAAGGAGTCAGCTGAGCGCTCGGTTTGGGGCGGAATGCTACACGTTGTCTTTGCCAATTGTGCCCCCTCCCATACTTTTTACATTAGGTTGCGAAGTGGAAGGAGCAAGCTGGGAGGTCATTAAAAACCCCAAACCGAGCGCCCAGTGTACGCCCCACACCTACAATAAGCGTGTAAAAGTTCTTGAAAATTCTTAAGCCGCCGGAGGCACTCCGTAACGCGTTTAAACCAAATGTTTCATGTGAAACACGAGACAACAACATCTAGGGGCTAGGCAGGGGAGAGAAAGTGTGCTATAATATACCCAGCGTATAGATTCGGAGCTTCCGCTTTATGAAAAGGCGGCGAAGCTCCATGTGGATTTGAGATGGCATGAGAACACAAACTTCTATGAGGGAGTACTTTTTGAAGAGTAGAGAATGAGGTTGCCACTGCCGCGCCGGTTGCAGCTTCCCGTCCCAAACCGAGCGGAAAGCCTGCGCCTCACACCCCCGTCAAACGTGTAAAAGTTCTTGAAGATTCTTAAGAAACTTCTTTCAAGAAGTTTCTTAAGCTGCCGGGGGCGAAGCTGCCCTGGAAGAAAGCAAAAAAGTCAGAATAAGAGAGAATGTGATAGGCTTGGGTAAAATTATTGCCATTGCTAACCAGAAGGGCGGAGTGGGAAAGACCACTACCGCCGTGAACCTGGCCGCTGAGCTGGGAAGCATGGGCCATAAGGTGCTGCTGGCCGACGCGGACCCCCAGGGGAACAGCACCAGCGGGGTGGGCGTGGACCGGAGAAAATGCCCGGTGACCATGTACCAGGTGGTCATCGGCGGGGCAAAGGCCAGCGAGGCCATTGTGCACACGGAATTTCAAAACCTGGACCTGCTGCCCGCCAGCATCGACATGGCGGCGGCGGAAATCGAGCTGGCCGGAGTGGAGCGCCGGGAGGAGCGCCTCAAGGAGCCCCTGGCCGCCGTGCGGGGCAGCTATGAGTACATCTTCATCGACTGCCCGCCCTCCTTGGGGCTGATTACCACCAACTCCTTAAACGCGGCGGATACGATTCTGATTCCCATCCAGTGCGAGTATTACGCCCTGGAAGGGCTCTCCCAGCTGATGAACACCATACGCCGGGTGAAGCGGCAGTATAACGGTATGCTGGACCTGGAAGGGGTGCTGCTGACCATGTACGACGGCCGGCTGAACCTGACCCAGCAGGTGGTGGAGGAAGTGAAAAAGTACTTTCCCCGCAAGGTCTTCAAGACCGTGGTGCCCCGGGCGGTCCGGCTTTCCGAGGCACCGGGCTTCGGCCAGCCGGTGATGTATTACGATAAGAGCTCCAAAGGGGCCCGGGCCTACCGGGAGCTGGCGGAGGAGCTGCTAAAAAGCAACGCGTGATCCCGCGCGGGAAAGGAAGCGATGAGCATGAAAAAGAGAGGGCTGGGCAAGGGCTTGGACGCCATCTTCGCGGAGAACGCCGGCGAGGGCGGCGAGGGCGCGGTGACCATCCGGGTCAGCGAGATCGAGCCCAACCGGGACCAGCCTAGAAAGGAATTTGAGAGCGGAGCCCTGTCGGAGCTGGCGGAATCCATCGCCCAGCACGGCGTGCTGCAGCCATTGCTGCTGCGGCCCATGCTCAGCGGCGGCTACCGGATCGTGGCCGGTGAGCGGCGCTGGCGGGCGGCCCGCATGGCCGGTTTGTCGGAGGTCCCGGCAGTGGTGCGGGAGATGACCGATGGGGAAGAGATGCTCTTCGCCCTGATCGAGAACCTACAGCGGGAGGACTTGAGCCCCTTGGAAGAGGCGAAAGGCTATCAGCAGCTCATTGACAGCCAGGGCTTTACCCAGGAGGAGGCTGCCAGCGCCGTGGGAAAATCCCGCCCGGCGGTGGCCAACGCCCTGCGGCTGCTGAATCTGCCGGAGGACATCCAGCAGATGGTGGAGCGGGGAGAGATCAGCGCGGGCCATGCCCGGACGCTTCTAAGCTTCAAAAATGAGGACGATATGCGGGCCGCGGCCCAAAAGGCCAGGGAGGGGGCTTCCGTGCGGGAGCTGGAGGCTCTGGCCAAAAAATCGGGGGAGGCCCAAAAACGGGAGGCCCCTCGATCTACCCCCGCCAACCAGTTTTACTCCGAGGCCCAGCTGGCGGTAAGCGATTACCTAGGCCGCAAGGTAAAAGTGGCTGGCACCAAGAAAAAGGGCGTTCTGCAAATCGAGTTTTACGGAGAAGAGGATTTGCAGAATTTGTTGAGCGACTTGAAGCTGAAAGAGTAGAGGCAAAGCCGCGACTTTGCCGCTGGCAGCTTAGGGACTCATGACGTTGGCTTCGCCAAGTCGTCCCTAAGAACCCTGCAACCTTTGAAAAGGTTGACGAAACTTTTACTGTTACGTTATTTGGGGGTTTCTGCTCGATCAGACCGCGCGATTATTTTAGGTATCTGAATTGCGCTGACAAAGTGAAATGGGTTGGGCAGCAAGCCAGCAAAAGCTTTGTCCTTCTCGCTTGCCGAGTCAGTCAAAAGTAAATGTCGACTTTGCGAAGAGAACGTCAACTTCGCGAAATGAACGTCAACTTCGCGAAGTGAACGTCAACTTCACGAAGTGAACGTCAACTTCACGAAGTGAACGTTGTGAGCCCCAAACCGAGCGCAAAGCTTGCGCATCCTACTCTACCAAAACGTGTAAAGATTTTTGAAGGTCCTTAGGAAACTTTTTTCAAAAAGTTTCCTAAGCCGCCGGAGGCAAATAAAGGAGGAAACGAAATGCTGGATATTAAGCTGGTCAGGACCAACCCGGAGCTGGTTAAGGAGAATATCAAGAAGAAATTCCAAGAGGAAAAGCTGCCCTTGGTGGACGAGGTGCTGGAGCTGGACGGCCAGTTCCGGGCCAGCAAGGCCCGGGGGGACGAGCTGCGCCAGCAGCGCAACGCCATCAGCAAGGAGATAGGCGGCTTGATGAAGGCCGGCAAAAAGCAGGAAGCCGAGGAAGTAAAGCGGAAGGTAGCCGCCATCGCCGGGGAGCTGGAGGAGATGGAGCGCAAAGAGGCGGAGATGACCGAGGAGATCAAAAAGCGCATGATGGTCATTCCCAACATCATCGACGCCTCCGTCCCCATTGGCCGGGACGACAGCGAGAACGTGGAGCTGGAGCGCTTTGGCGAGCCGGTTGTGCCGGACTTTGAAGTGCCCTACCACACGGACATTATGGAGCGCCTTCATGGCATCGACCTGGACAGCGCCCGGCGCACCAGTGGCAACGGCTTTTACTATCTGATGGGCGACATTGCCCGGCTTCACGAAGCTATCTTGGCTTTTGCCCGGGATTTCATGATTGATAAAGGCTTCACCTACTGCATCCCGCCCTTTATGATCCGCAGCGACGTGGTTACCGGCGTCATGAGCTTCGCGGAGATGGAGAATATGATGTACAAGATCGAGGGGGAGGACCTGTACCTCATCGGAACCAGCGAACACTCCATGATCGGCAAGTTCGCCGGGAACCTCCTCACCGAGGACCAGCTGCCCCAGACCATGACCAGCTATTCCCCCTGCTTCCGCAAGGAGGTGGGCGCCCACGGAATCGAGGAGCGGGGCGTGTACCGCATCCACCAGTTTGAAAAGCAGGAGATGATCGTGGTCTGCAAGCCCGAGGACAGCATGGACTGGTACCATAAGATGTGGAGCTACTCGGTGGAGTTCTTCCGGTCCCTGGACATTCCCGTGCGGACCCTGGAATGCTGCTCCGGCGACCTGGCGGATTTGAAGGTAAAGTCCGTGGACCTGGAAGCCTGGTCCCCCCGCCAGAAGAAATATTTCGAGGTGTGCAGCTGCTCCAATATGGGCGACGCCCAGGCCCGGCGGCTGGGCATCCGGGTGAAGCACCCAGAGGGCAACTACTTCCCCCACACCCTGAACAACACCGTGGTGGCCCCGCCCCGGATGCTCATCGCCTTTTTGGAAAACAACCTGCAGGCGGACGGCACGGTAAAGATTCCCCAGGCCCTGCGCATGTATATGGGCGGCAAGGAAGCCATCGGCTAAGGCGCTGTACAGGCAGGGATAGGAGGGAAGCCTTATGAAAAAAACCGGCGTTGCCTGGCTGCTCGGCGTGGGGGCGGTCATGCTGCTCCTGCCCGCGCTGACTCTGCTGCTTCCGCCCCAGGCCTATATGGCGGCTATCATTCCGCTGTTTTTCATCGTGGACCCGCTCTGCCTGCTGGCAACCGGCATTTTCGCCGGTTGGGACGTGCGGGCCCGCTGGTGGTTCCCCATAGGGGCGGCGGCGCTGTACCTGTGCGGGGCATGGCTGTTTGTGGACTTTTTGGAGATGGACTTTCTATTCTATGCCGCCGGGTATCTGGCGGTAGGCCTGCTCTCCATGGGGGCCGCAGCGCTTATCTGGAACAAATCGGAAAGAAGAAAATAAAAGCAAGAGCCCGCCTGCGCCCCAACGCGCAGGCGGGCTCCTATTTGGGGGATGCGGAGAGTGGAGCAAAAAGTCTCTCTTGGGCACTCACTGGGAGGGAGTGTCCGAAGAGCGTTGTTGTGTGGAGTATTAAAAGGCCTCCGGCGGCTTAGGGACGTTGTCCCTAAGAACCCTACCACCTTTGAAAAGGTGGACGAAACTTTTACTGTTGCGCTCAGGGAGATTTCTCCATACAAAAGATGCGTTTGGACACTTCCTCACTGGTATTTCCTGTTGAATTGGAGGAGAAATTGTGCTAAAATAAAGCTGCCTGCCCGTCCTGCAGCGATTGAATATGCGCCCATGGCTTCCAGTAAATTCAGCCGGGAGTAAGGAGTGAGGACGCAGGAACTTTAAGTACGCTGCCAGTATTTGCCGAAAAGAGGGGCGTCCTATTGATACAAACCCTCAATTCCAGGAGGAGATCGCCTATGCGGAGCCCCGCCGTCACCATCGTCTGCGGCCATTATGGCTGCGGCAAGACCAACCTTACCCTCAACCTGGCCCTGGAGGCTGCCGCCGCCGGTGGGCCGGTCACTTTGGCGGACCTGGATGTGGTCAACCCCTATTTCCGCTCCTGCGAGTACCGGGGCCTGCTGGAAAAAAGCGGGGTTCGGGTGATTGCGCCGGTGTTCGCGGGCACCACCTTGGATACGCCCACGCTGCCCCCGGAAATCTACTCCATCCTTTCCCCCCAGGCGGGCCGTGTCTTTGTGGACGCGGGCGGCGACGACGCGGGGGCCACCGCCTTGGGCGGGCTTTCCCCCCGGCTGGACCGGGCCGGGTATCAGATGCTTTATGTGGTCAACCGCTTCCGCGCCCTAACCCAAACCCCGGAGGAAGCGGCAGGCCTGCTGGGGGAGATTGAAGCCGCCTGCCGCCTGCGGGCCTCCGCGGTGGTGAACAACTCCCACCTGGGGGTGGAGACCGCCTGGGAGGATATACGGGAGGCCGCTTCCTTTGGGCGGCGCACGGCGGAGCTGCTGGGCCTGCCCCTGCTGTACAGCACGGTCCCGGATTTCGCCGCGCCGGAGCCCCTGCCGGAGGGGTTCAAGAAGGTACGGCACTATGTGCGCTTTGCCTGGGAGGAAGAGGCCCAGGCCGCGCCGCGTTACGCGTTATAGTTTGAGAGAGTGTCCAAAGGGCACATTTTTATGGAAGTTTTACGGAGTGGCCGCTGGCGGCCAGGGTTTCACCCTGGACTGGACCAAACTTTTTGAAAAAAGTTTGGATCAAAAACTTTTACTGGCTCTCTTCCCACGCCACCTTTGAAGCAGGCGAGAAGGACGAAACTTTTGCTGTTGCGTTTTTCGCGGTCCAGGGGCGTTAGGCCCCTGGCAGGGTGTGGGGCGACTTCGCGAAGCGAATGTCAGAAGTCCCACGGTCTTGCCGCAGGCGCGTCCTTTGCGCCGGAGGCCTTCTATTACTCAAAAAGAAATTCCCAAGAACTTTATATTAATATACAAGGAGGTCTGCATCATGCCAACCATCCACATCGACGAGGCAGTCTGCAAGGGCTGCGGGCTCTGCGCCCATGCCTGCCCCAGGCGCATCATCTCCCTGGACACGGGACGGCTTAACGCCAAGGGCTACCACCCCGCGCGCCTGGCCCAGCCGGACCAATGCGTGGGCTGCGCCGCCTGCGCCGCCATGTGTCCGGATTCCGCCATCACCGTGGAAAAATAACCCCGAAAGGATGATACATACCCATGAAAGTACTGATGAAGGGCAACGAAGCCCTGGCCGAGGCAGCCATCCGCGCCGGATGCCGCCACTTTTTCGGCTACCCCATCACCCCCCAGACGGAGCTGGCCGCTTACATGTCCAAGCGCATGCCAAAGATAGGCGGAACCTACTTGCAGGCGGAGTCCGAGGTAGCCGCCGTCAACATGGTCCTGGGGGCTTCCGCCGCCGGGGTCCGGGCCATGACCTCCTCCTCCTCTCCGGGCATCAGTTTGAAATCGGAGGGCATTTCCTATATGGCCGGGTCCGACCTGCCCGCCTTGATCATCAACGTGCAGCGGGGCGGCCCGGGCTTGGGCGGCATCCAGCCCTCCCAGGCGGACTACTGGCAGGCCACCAAGGCCACCGGCCACGGAGATTTCCAGATTCTGGTCTTCGCCCCTTCCACGGTCCAGGAGATGGTGGACCTGGTGGGCACGGCCTTTGACGCGGCGGACCGCTGGCGCATGCCCGCCATGATTTTGGCGGACGGAATGCTGGGCCAGATGATGGAACCGGTCTCCCTGCCGGAGGAGGAGGGCAAGGCGCTGCCGGAGAAGGACTGGTGCGCGGACGGCCACCAGGGCAGGCGGGAGCATCACGTCATCAACTCCCTGTACCTGACCCCCGACAAGCTGGAGGACCTGGTGGTAGAGCGCTACCGGCGCTATGAACAGGTAAAGGCCCAAGAACAGCGGGCGGAGGAATATCTGTGCGAAGACGCGGAGATTGTGGTGGTAGCCTATGGGGCCTCGGCCCGGGTAGCCAAGTCCGCGGTGAACAAAGCCCGGGAAGAGGGGCGGAAAGTGGGGCTGATCCGTCCCATCACCCTGTGGCCCTTCCCGAAAGACATCCTGCAAAAGGCGGCGGGCCGTGCCAAAAGCTTCTTGGTGGTGGAGATGAGCATGGGCCAGATGGTGGACGACGTAAAACTGGCCATCGACTGCAAGGTCCCGGTCCGTTTCTTCGGCCGCACCGGCGGCATGATCCCCACCCCGGCCCAGGTGCTGGGGGAGATCGAGAAGCTGGTATGACCTCCGTGAAAAAGCTCCGGCTGGATATAGGCCCCTCCACCCTGGACGGCGTGCGCTTTGGGACAGGCCCGGATATTCTGGTGATGCTCCCGGGGCTGAGCCTGAAAGGCGTGTGGGAGGCCGCCTTCCCCCTTGCCTGGATGTACCGGGTATTTGCCAAGGACTACACGGTGTATGTCTTTGACCGGCGGGCCTTTGTCCCGGCGGGATGCACGATTCGGGACTTGGCGGAGGACATTGTCCGGGCCATGGAGCAGCTGGGCCTCTCCCAGGCGGACGTGCTGGGGGTGTCCCAGGGCGGGATGATCGCCCAGGAGCTGGCCATCCGCCGCCCCGATTTGGTCCGCAAGTTGGTGCTGGCGGTTACGGCCTCCCGGCCCAACGAGGCGATGGAGCGGGCTCTGGGGCGCTGGATGGAGCTGGCCCGGCGGGAGGACTGGGCCGCTTTGACCGTTGACATGATGGAGCGGACGTACTCCGCCCCTTACGTGAAAAAATACCGCTGGCTGTTCCCACTGCTCTCCAGAATGGGAAAGCCCAGGGACCCCGGGCGGTTTCTCGCCCTGGCCCAAGCCTGCCTGACCTGTAACAGCTACCCGGAGCTGGACAAAATTTCCTGCCCCGTCTTGGTTCTGGGCGGGGAGCAGGACCAGGTGCTCACGGGCCGGGCCTCGGCGGAGATTGCCGAAAGGCTGGGCTGCGAAGCGTATCTCTATGAGGGGCTGGGCCACGCCGCCTATGACGAAGCCCCTGACTTTAACCGGCGGGTCCTGGCTTTTCTGCGCCGCGATACTTTAGTAAGCTAAATGTGTGTTGGGTGTTGGGATAATGGAGAAGAACTGGGCCCCTTCCTCGGGAGTGTCCACTTGTGCATTTTTGAATGGAAAGGCTCGCTAAACGAAACAGTAAAAGTTTCGTCAACCTTTACAAAGGTTGCAGGGTTCTTAGGGACGGAGTCCCTAAGCCGCCGGAGGCCACTCCGTAAAACTTCAAAAACTGTGTCCTTTGGACACTCCCCCTTCCTCTGCCTGGAGGCCTGACCCAAACTTTTTCATCCGCCAACCAAGTGATATCACCCGAAAGGAAGTGCTCTTATATGCCAATTGTATTCCAGAAGCCCCACGCCTTAACGGACGCCCCCCTGCACTACTGCCCGGGCTGCACCCACGGCATCGTACACAGACTGGTGGCCCAGGCCATAGACGAGCTGGGGGTAGAGGGCCGCACGGTGGGGGTCGCCTCCGTGGGCTGTTCCGTGATGTGCTACGACTATTTTGCCTGCGACATGGTCCAGGCCCCCCACGGCCGGGCTCAAGCGGTTGCCACGGGCCTGAAGCGGGCCAAGCCGGAGAATGTTATTTTTACATACCAGGGCGACGGCGACCTGGCCGCCATCGGCACCGCCGAGACCGTCCACGCCGCCACCCGGGGGGAGAATATCACCGTCATCTTTATCAACAACGCCATTTACGGCATGACCGGCGGCCAGATGGCCCCCACCTCCCTGCC
>CAOKRG010000014.1 GCA_948471095.1 uncultured Oscillospiraceae bacterium | reverse complement strand
CGCTTCGCGAAGTTGACATTCGCTTCGCGAAGTTGACATTCGCTTCGCGAAGTTGGCGCCTGGTAGGGTTCTTAGGGAGACTTGGCACAGCCAATGTCATAAGCCCCGCAAGTTCATCAGAGATGAACTTGGCCGCCGGAGGCCATCGATTACTCAACATAAATCTGTTTCGCAAGAGATCTATAATTATATAAAAGCAAAACAGGAGGACCTATGGCAAGAATTTGCGATATTTATGATGTGATCAACGCAGTGGCGCCCTTTTCCAGCCAGCTGGCCTTTGACAACTCCGGCCTGCTGGTGGGGGAGAGGAGCGCGGAAGTCACCCGGGCCCTGCTGTGCCTGGACATTACGCCCGCCGTGGCGGAGGAGGCAAGGGCCCTGAACGCCAGCCTGATCATCAGCCACCACCCGGTGATCTTTGAGCCGCTGAAATCCCTGGGCCCCCAGGACCTGCCCTATCTTTTGGCGAAAAACGGGATAGCAGCCCTGTGCTGCCACACCAATTTGGACCTCTCCCCCGTGTGCGGGGTCAACGCGGCCCTGGCCAGCCGCCTGGGCCTGCGGAACGTCCGGGGCGAGGACGTGTTCGGCGAGGACAGCGTGCTATTCTCCGGGGACCTGGAGCGGGAAATGGAGCCCCGGGAGTTTGCGGTGCTGGTGAAGGAACGCCTGGGAGCCGGGGCCGTACAATGGGTGGACGCCGGGCGGCCGGTAAAGAGGGTTTTCTTTTGCAGCGGGGCCGGGGGCGACGAAATCAAACATGCGGCCTGCCGGGGCGCGGAGGCTTTCCTTACCGGAGAAATCAAGCACCATGAAGCTCTGGAGGCCGCCCGGCTGGGCCTTAGCTGCGTGGCGGCGGGCCATTACGAGACCGAAAAGCCCTTCGCGGCCTTTTTGGCGGCGTACCTTAAGAAGAGGTTCCCGGACACGGGCTTTCTGCTCAGCAGGGCGGAGCGGCCGGCGCTGGAAACGGTATGAGGATGGGGGAGAACGGCGTGGCCATAGAACCGGCGCGGGCGGAGGACCTTCCGCAGATTTTAAGGCTCTACGAGGAGCTAAACGCCGCCATGTCGAAGCTGCAGCCCCAGAACTTCCGGCCCGCCGCCCAGAAGGAGGACTTCGTCCGCTCTGTGCTGGAAAGCCGGTGGCAGGACTTTCTGCTGGCCAAGGAGGATGGCGCGGCGGTAGGCTTCGCCCTGGTGGAGGACCGGGAGACCCCGCCCCATCCCGCGTTCATTCCCCGGCGGTTCGCCTATTTGATGGACCTGGTGGTAACGGAAGGCCGCCGGGGCCGGGGCGTGGGAAGGGCCCTGCTGGCAGCGGTGGAGCGCTGGGCCCGGGCCAGGGGCGGGGAATTCATTGAGCTGGGCGTGCTCAGCGAGAACTTGCCCGCCATCGGGGTCTATGCCAGCTATGGCTTTGCCGAGAACAGAAAAGTGATGCGCATGGATTTGAAATAGAAATCAAATTTGATGGGAGGAAGAAAAGTGGACTATGAGACGCGGAACCAACCGGAAAGGAAGAGGACCGAGCAGGTAAAAAAGACCGTAAAAACCGGCGTCACCTTTGGCAGCGCCCTGGCCATGGTGATCAGCTACTGCAACTGGCACTCGGTGGGCTGGGCCATTTTCCACGGGCTGCTCAGCTGGGTCTATGTGATCTATTACATCATCGTGCATTGAACGGATAGGAAAGGAACATATCATGGCATTAGACGGCGCGTTTTTACGCCATATCAAGAAGGAACTGGAACAAAAGCTCATCGGGGCCCGGGTGGATAAAATCCACCAGCCCAACAGGGAGGAGCTGGTGGTGGGCTTTCGGGGCTATGACACGGCCTGCAAGGTGCTGTTCTCCGCCCGGGCCAACAGCGCCCGGGCGCACTTTACCAATATTCCCCTGGAAAACCCCAAGCAGCCGCCCATGCTCTGCATGCTGCTGCGCAAGAAGCTCCAGGGCTCCCGGCTGACGGCCATCCGCCAGCCGGAGCTGGAACGGCTGCTGCACTTTGACTTCGACTCCATCAACGAGCTGGGGGACCACGTCACCCTGACGCTGACCATGGAGATTATGGGCCGGTACAGCAACATCATTCTGACCGGCCCGGACGGAAAGATCATCGACGCCCTAAAGCGGGTGGACGCGGAGATGAGCTCCCAGCGCCTGGTGCTGCCGGGGCTTGCCTACCGCCTGCCCCCGCCCCAGGACAAGCTGTGCATGCTGACCGCGGGGACCCCGGAGCTGCAGGCTGCCCTTAAGGCCCTGCCCCGGGACATGGAGCTCTCCAAGGCCCTTTTGGCGGTGCTGCAGGGGGTCTCGCCGGTGGTGTGCCGGGAGATCGCCCACCGGGCGGGCCGGGGGAGGGAGCTGACCGCCCTTACCCTGGACGAGGAGCAGAGCTTCCGGCTGGGCTTCTTCTACCAGAAGGTCCGGGAGACGGTAATCGAGGCCGCGGGCACGCCCTACATGGCGGTAAATCTACAGAAAAAGCCCATGGACTTCTCCTTTTTGGATATCCAGCAGTATGGGACATCGGCGGTGGTGCGCCAGGGGGAGGGCTTCTCCCAGCTTTTGGACGACTTCTACCGGGAGAAGGACCAGCAGGAGCGGATGCGGGTCCGGGAGCAGGACCTGCTGCGGCTGCTCTCCAACCACTCCGAGCGGCTGGCCCGGAAGATCAACGCCCAGCGGGCCGAGCTGGACCAGTGCGCCCAGCGGGAGGCCCTGCGGACGGCGGGGGACCTACTCAGCGCCAACCTATATAATATAGAAAAAGGGGCCAAGGCCGTGGACCTTGCCAACTTCTATGAGGAGGGCCAGCCGCCGGTCCACATTAAGCTGGACTCGGCCCTCACCGCCAACCAGAACGCCCAGAAGTATTATAAGGAATACCGCAAGGCCAAAACCGCCGAGGAGAAGCTCACCGAGCAGATCGAGATCGCGGGCCGGGAGCTGGAATATCTGGACTCGGTGCTGGACGCCCTGGCCCGGGCCGAGACCGAGCGGGACCTGGCGGAGATCCGCGCCGAGCTCAAGGAGCAGGGCTATATTCGGGCCGGCCGGGGGAAGAAGGAGAAGCCCGCGGCGGTCAGCGCGCCCCTCAGCTTTACCACCGGGGACGGCTTCACGGTGCTGGTGGGCCGCAACAACCGCCAGAACGACCGCCTGACCCTAAAGCTGGCCAACAACAACGATATCTGGTTCCACACCAAGAACATTCCCGGCTCCCACACGGTGCTGGTGACGGAGGGCCGCGCCCCCACGCCCCAGGCCATGGAGGAGGCCGCCAAACTGGCCGCCCGGCACAGCAAGGCTAAGGACTCCGCCCAGGTGCCGGTGGACTACACCCAGGTCCGCCACGTAAGCAAGCCCCAGGGGGCCCGGCCCGGCATGGTCGTCTACGTGAACTACAAGACCCTGTTCGTGGACCCGCAGGAATAAGGAGAGCCCGGCCTCCCACAGGGGAAGCCGGGCTCTTTTGTTATTGGCTTGCCTTACGCCTTGTGGCTCAGGGGCATGACCATTCCGTTCAGGGAGAAGTAGAACAGGTCCGGATCGGCAGCCTCTACAGCGGAACGCAGGAAGTTCCGTACCTGGAAGCGGATGTTGGAGAGGGTGCTCCTCTCAGCCCAAATGGCGTCGCGTGTCATTTCCTTCGTGTTCTTCATACCGATAACCTCTTTTCTTCAGTGAGTCAGCATTGCACTCGCATCTTGATTTGCAGGAACGCTTGCGGCCTCTTGCACCTGTGCTTGGGGCGCGGGGCCGGACCCCTCTCGCTCCTGTGGCCCCATAATACACCAGGCCGCGCCGTTTGTCAAATTGGGCGCACTCCCCAAATTCTCCACAAAGAGCGCCCGCCATTTGCAGGAAACGGGGCAGAAGGGAGAAAAAATATTAGCGGAATAAAGCGGTAAACTCCCAATCCGCAAAAAATGGCTTCCACATGTACAGCACTATTGGGAAATGCTCCAAACATAGGGACTTATGGAAACTGTAAAAGCGGGGCTCAGAAAACCGGGAAAAATGACGGAAGGTACCGCTGTCTCATTTGCACGAATCGATATCGCGATATTGTTAGAATTGCATGCCCCTCCGCCAGGCGGAAAGCGGGAGGGGCAGAGGGCGGGGGACAAGGCGCGCGGACAAAAAAGCACAAAATATTGTGGCATGGTAAAACGATATCAGTCCACAGAGACAAATTATTACAAAATTGTAACCAACGGGCCCGCGCTCCGGGAGAGGCTGGTCCTATGCCGCCAAAAAGGTGGAAGACATGGATTTTTCCTAGAAAAATGGCGGTTTCCGCCTTTGGCGGGGGCTATAATCGGGCCAGAGAAAAGGGGTTTGGCAGGTGTTCCAAAAGAAAAATAAATGGTTGACTTCCCCTAGGGGGCGTGATATAATATCTGTGCAAGATATAGCCGAAACAAGCGAAGCTTTTGGCTAGTATCACAAGGCGTACATAATCTGTTTTTATTTCTGTCGAAAAAGATTCATAATTGCCGCTTCGCGGCGAAACGGCGGAATGGGCGCCCATTCTCTGTCGCAGTAACTCCCCAGGGGAGTTACTGATGGGCCCCGCTTAACCCAGGGTCTTATGCCATTGACCATATATCCATTATCATTAAGGAGGCAATCCGAATGAAGAAGAGAAGCATTGCCCTTCTGCTGGCGGTCGCTCTGCTGTTCACCATGGTGCTCAGCGCTTGCGGCGGCGAGTCCAACTCCAGCAGCCAGGGCAGCAGCAGCGAGGCTGGCACCAGCAGCGCCGCTGGCAACGAGAGCTCCAGCGAGGCGGGCGGCGAGTCCAGCGCTGAGTCCAGCGAGGCCGGCACCGGCAACAAGGCGGCCGCTGGCATCACCACCGAGGTGGGCACTCCCCGCGAGGACACCCTGATCGTTGAGTGCCAGAGCTCCACCGACTGCGCCGGCCAGTTCAACACCTACATGACCGGCACCGGCACCGGCTTCGGCATCCATCAGCTGATGAGCGCCCACCTGTGGGAGATGCAGACCGCCAAGGGCCATCAGTACGGCGAAGTGGTGGAGAGCGCCGAGTCCAACGATGACTTCACCGAGTGGACCATTAAGGTCCGCCAGGGCATCAAGTGGTCCGACGGCGAGGATCTGAACGCCGACGACGTGGTCTTCACCTTCAACATGATCAAGGAGAACGACAACATCGGCGCCAACTCCTACACCAACATGTACATCGACAAGGTGGAGAAGGTGGACGACTACACCGTGAAGTTCACCATGACCGAGCCCTTCCCCCGTCTGGATCAGTGCTTCGGCATCACCGTGTGGGGCTGTGACTGGCGCATCGTGCCCGAGCACATCTACTCCACCGTGGGCGATGTGACCCAGTTTAAGGATGAGCAGCCCGTTGTGGCCGGCCCCTACACGGTGGATCAGTACGACCCGCTGGGCTCCTGGATCCTCTACAAGCTGCGCGACGACTGGCAGCAGAGCACCCTGGGCGTGGTTGGCGCGGCTGAGTTCGGCTACACCGCCGACCAGGTTCCCCCCAAGTACGTCTGGTTCCGCTACCTGGGCGACTCCACCACCAAGCAGATGGCCATGGTCAACAACGAAGTTGACGTCCTGTGCGAAATGACCCTGGAAGAGCTCCAGGCCATGACCGAGATGAACGACAAGATCGGCGCTTGGATGAACGAGTTCCCCTATGCCAACGCTGACGACCCGGGCGCTAAGGGCATTGTGTTCAACTGCGGTCTGGGCGCTCCCTATGACAACGCCGACTTCCGCTGGGGCATCTGCCTGGCTCTGGATATCGACGCGCTGTCCGAGAACATCTTCAGCGGCGCCGGCCGTGCGGCCCCCATCCCGCTGCTGAACAACACCAACGTGATGCAGGAGCTCTACACCATCCCCATGACCGAGTGGCTGGAGAACTTCGAGCTGGATCTGGGCGATGGCACCAAGTTTAAGCCCTATGACACCGGTTATGCCGAGCGCATGGCTCAGAAGCTGGGCTATGAGGGCACCGAGGAAGAGAAGATCAACACTTTCGGCGCCGGCTGGTGGAAGCATGACGAAGAGGCCGCCACCAAACTGCTGAACAAGGCCGGCCTGGAGAAGGTTGACGGCAAGTGGCAGTACGAGGGCAAGCCCTTCACCTTCGAGATGAGCTACATCGCCGACTCCGAGTTCCAGGTAGGCCGCGGCGTGCAGGCTGCGTTTAACCAGCTGCAGGCTTTCGGCTTCGACTGCACCATTACCTCCAAGTCCTCCTCCACCTGGAGCGTGGACGACACCAACGGCAACTACCAGATCGCTGGTTACTGGCCCTCCGGCGGTAACTACCTGAAGGATATCTACCGTCCCTTCACCGGCTTTGACAACACTCTGATTCAGCCTGTCGGTCAGAACAGCCAGGGCGGTTACGGCGGACGCTGGAACAACCAGCGCGTCACCGACATCCTCCACGAGATGGCCAACCTGAGCCCCGAGAAGGATGAGGACAAGTGCTACGAGCTGGCCACCGAGATGCTGCAGGAGTTTGTTAAGGATATGCCCGTTATCAACTTCCTGTCCGGCACCAAGTTCGTGCCCACCAACAGCACCTACTGGCAGGGCTATCCCTGCGCGGATGATCCGTACGACGGTCCCTGGTGGTGGTGGAGCTGCTTCAAGTACATGCTCCCCAAGTTCACCGCCGTTGAAGGATAAAATAAACATGGCAAAAAGCTCCTGTTTATGATCTGATGTTTGATTGAAGTTGGGAGACGTGAGCCAAACCGCTTGCGCCTCCCTTCTTTATCATCTATCATAAGGCATTTTGCAAAGTTTTGCCCAACATATCTAAACTATAATTCACACATTGTGAGGTAAGGAAGTGTAGAAGTGAAATTTAAAACGTTCTTTCTGCAGCGTGTGCTTGCCTGGGCATTGACGATCTGGATCGGCGTTACCTTCATTTTCTTCATCCCGCGCATGTTCCCCTCGTCCCCAGTTGAAAGCATGATCGCGCAAATGACTTCCCGCATGGGCAACCTACAGCCCGAGCAGGTGCAGGCCCTGCAAAAGCAGCTGAGCATCCAGTTCGGCCTGGAGGGTTCTCTTTGGGAGCAGTATGTCAGCTTCCTGTGGAACGGCCTGCTGCACTTTGATTTCGGCCCCTCTCTCATGAGCTATCCCGAGCCTGTGGGCAACATCATTGGCACCTACCTGCCCTACACCCTGTTCCTGTCCCTGTTCAGCACCTTGGTTGCCTGGCTTCTGGGCAACTTCATCGGCCTGCTGGCCGGCTTCCGCAAGAACGCCCGCTCCTCCAAGATTCTGGAGGGCATCGCCATCTGCATCTATCCCATTCCCTACTTCCTGGTAGCGCTGGTTTTGCAGATTCTGTTCTGCTTTGTCTGGAGGGTCTTCCCCCTGCAGGCGAACATCAAGCTGAGCGCGGACTTTGCCACCTGGTTCGGCTCCCTGGTCTGGGCCTCCATTCTGCCGGCTATCTCCCTGCTGCTGCTGGGCACCGGCTGGTGGATCATCTCCATGAAGTCCCTGGCCGGCACCACGGCGGAGGAGGACTTCGTCATGTTCGCCCGCTACCGGGGCCTTTCCGAGGCCACCATCGGCCGCAGCTATGTGCTGCGCAACTCCATCCTGACCCAGATTACCGCGCTGGCCATGAGCCTGGGTGGCGTGTTCGGCGGCTCCATCATGACGGAGATCATCTTCGGCTATCCCGGCGTGGGCACGCTGATTCAGAACGCCATTTTACAGGCGGACTACAACATGATTCTGGGCACCATTACCATCTCGATTGTCGCCATTTCCACTGCCACGCTGATCGTTGACCTGGTCTATCCCTTCATCGATCCGCGCATTCGTTACAGCTAAAGGGGGGGACAACACATGGCAGCTTTCAAGAAATTCTGGAAAAACGCGAATTTCCGCCTGAAATTCGGTTTGATCGTCACCATTTTCTTCTTCATCCTGGGCTTCATCGTGTACTATATCCCCCACATCAACCCCTTCACCTTTAGTACTTACGACAAAGGCCTGGGCGCCAGCGGGGCCCATCCCCTGGGCACCACCAGCCAGGGCCAGGACGTGTTCTGGCTGCTCATCGAGGCCATCCACAACTCTCTGGCCATCGGCTTGATCGTGGCCGCCATTGGCACCGTGGTGGGCGTTTTCGTGGGCCTGCTCTCCGGCTTTGCCGGCGGCGCTCTGGACCGGACCCTCATGATCATTACCGATACCTTCGTGGTCATCCCCTCCCTGCCCATCTTGATCTTGATGACCTCTCTGATGAAGGGCAACGCCACCGTGATTTTGATGGCCCTGACCCTGGCCATGTTCGCCTGGGCCTGGCCCAGCCGGCAGATCCGCTCCATGTCCCTGACCATCAAGGAGCGGGACTTCATCCACACCGCCCGCTTCTCCGGCGAGGGCACGGTGCAGATCGTTGTCACCGAGATTCTGCCCTATGCCCTGACCTGGTCCCTCTCCAACTTTATGAACGCCACCCTGTCGGCCATTGGCTCCGAGTCCAGCCTGGCGGTTCTGGGCCTTTCTCCCGGCAACCTGGTGTCCCTGGGCAACATGATCAACTGGGCCCGGCAGTACAACGCCATTTTCAACAAGCAATGGCTGTGGATCGGCTCGCCCATCGTGGCCACGGTGATTCTGTTCATCGGCCTGTTCATGCTGATCACCGGCTACAATGACTATCTATCCATGAAGAGAGGACGGTAACGATTATGCTGAAAGTCGAGAATCTGTCCGCTTCTTACAAAACCATCGACGGGGATGTACATGTCATCAAAGACCTGGACTTTACAGTCCGCGACAACGAGATCTTCGGCATCGCCGGCGAGTCCGGCTGCGGCAAGACCACCCTGCTGAAGACTCTTTACGACATCATCGAGTACCCGCTGGTCATTGACCAGGGCAAGGTTGTGCTAAGCGGCGAAAAGAACGGAGCGAAATTCTCCTACGAGACCGGGGAGATCCGCAAGACCTGGTGGAACAACATCTCCTATGTGCCCCAGGCCGCCCAGAGCGTGCTGAACCCCATCATCCGGCTGAAAAAGCAGTTTTTGGATTCCATTCCCAAAGAGGACAAGAAAAACGAGACCGAGGCCCAGACCCTGGAGCGCGTGGCAAAGTATTTGGAAGAGCTCAGCCTCTCTCCCGATGTGCTGGAGGCCTATCCCTTCCAGCTTTCCGGCGGTATGCGCCAGCGCGTGATCATCGCCCTGGCCACCTTCATGGCCCCCAACCTGGTGCTGGCCGACGAGCCCACCACCGCTTTGGACGTGGTGGTCCAGCGCGGCATTCTGATGATGCTGATGCGCCTGCAAAAGCAGCTAAAGAACAGCCTGATCATCGTCAGCCACGACATGGGCGTGCACTACCAGATTACCGACCGCATGGCCATCATGTATTCTGGCTCCATCATCGAGCTGGGCGACACGGAGGACATCTTCAACGACCCGGTGCATCCCTATACCCGGATGCTGGTGGGCGCTCTGCCCCGCGTGGGCGATAAGAGCCAGAAGGTGGGCATTCCCGGGCGGCCGCCAGCGCTGAAAAATCCCCCTCCGGGATGCCGTTTCGCGCCCCGCTGCCCCCATGCCACCGACCGCTGCCGCAAGGAAGTGCCGAAGTTTACCGAGGTAAAGCCCGGCCGTTTCGCGGCCTGCCATATTCTCAACGAAGGGGGGAAGATCGATGGCTGAGAAATTGCTTGAAGTCAAAAACGTCAGTAAGATATTCCGCATCGGCGGCATGCTCCGCGGCAAAAAGCTGGTAGCGGTGGACGATGTTACCCTGTCCATCGATGCCGACAAGCCGGTTATTCTGTCTGTGGTGGGCGAGTCCGGCTGCGGCAAGTCCACCCTGTGCAAGATGATTCTGCGCCTGCATACGGCCGACATGGGCACCATTACCCTCAACGGCAAGGACTTCGCGGACAAGAAGAGCTACGATCCCCTCCAGTTTAAACTGGATGTGCAGCCTATTTTCCAGAACCCCTACGAGTCCTTCTCCGCCCGCAAGGCTGTGGATACCTACCTCTTTAACACCGCCCTGCGCCTGGGCATTGCCAAAAACAAGGACGAGGCCAACAAGCTGGTGGACGATGCCCTAAAGAGCGTGGGCATGTCCCTGGCCGTGGTGAAGGGCAAGTACCCCACCCAGTTCTCTGGCGGCGAGCTGCAGCGCGTGTCCATTGCCCGGGCCCTGATCACCCGGCCCAAGCTGATCATCGCCGACGAGCCCGTGGCGGCCATTGACGCCTCCATGAAGATGAACATCGTCAACCTGTTCAAGGATCTGAAAGACAAGTACAAGGTGTCCTTTATCTACATCACCCACGACCTTTCCACCGCCTATTATGTGTCGGATTACATTGCCACCCTGTACCGCGGCTGCCTCATTGAGTACGGCCCGGCCAAGGAGATTATGGATAACCCGGCCCATCCCTACACCGAGCTGCTGATGAACGCGGTGCCCCGTGTAGGCGACAAGTGGAAGGAAGACCTGGTGATGCCTGAGATGGAGGATAAGGAGTACTCCATATCCTACTGCAAGTTCGCGCCCCGCTGCCCCTACGCCACCGATGAGTGCCGTAAGGAGCGCCCCAAAGAGACCTTCTTGGGGCCCGAGCGCAAGGTGCTGTGCTATCATCCCCTGTACACCAAAGAGGGCTGAGATCCCATCCTGAAATAAGAGAAGCGTCCCCAAGGCAAGCTGCCTGGGGACGCTCTTTTATTTGAATTTGACTTCGCTCACGATTCCTTCGGGGCAGGGGAAGAGGCCGGGTCCTTCCGTGGGCTCAGGGTGCAGGTGCCCACCACCACCCAGCGCTGGGAATAGCCCCAGCCTGTGCAGGTGGAAAGCGTAACCACATTGTTTTTGGGGTCGGGCCGGACGCCGGTGTCAATGGAGGACTGCTCCAAACAAAAGTCGATCAGCTGCTGCTGGGCTTTTTTCTTCTCGATGTCCAGCTGATAGACAATATCCCGGATTCCCACCCGGAAGGCGGCGAACACGTCATAGCGGAACACGCCCTCTTCCGTGGCAATGTAAATATTGGGATGCTCTTCCCAGTAGCTCTTGTCCGCATAGCGCTCCAAGCGGCCGAACATGGAGCCGTCGGCCATCTGGTGGCCGTAAACCAGGGTGTTGAAGCCGCTGAAATCCGGCTTGTTGGTGTGCTCCAAAAAGATGGACCCTACGGAGCTGCGCTCATCCTTCCAGGTATAATTTAAGTAGTGCTGGTTGTCCTCCGCCTGCAAAATGGGGTAGTTCACTTCCGTATCCGGAATGCAGATCCAGCCGATCACCTGGGGGTTTACCTCTTGCAGAGCCTTTAGGTCGATTTGCGCCAGGCCTTCGGCAAACTCGTCCACAGGCGCGGGGGACTCGCTGGGGGGAGGCGTGTCCTCCGGGTCCAGGGGCTCATCCCAATCCTCCGGCTGGCTGGAGGGGCCGTTGGAACCGGCAGGCTCTTCCGAGGCGGCAGGTTCCGAATCCTCTGGGGGCTTGGAGGAAGCCAATTCCCCGGCAGAGGAGGCGCTTTCGGATGAGCCGGAGGCCGGGGCTTCGGAGGACGCTTCCGAGGGGTCCCGGTCCGGCTTGGAGGATGGGGCGGAGGAGGAAGCGGAGGGCTTGCGGGTGTTGACAAAGCCGCCCAGGGCAAGGGCCGCGGCCTCGTCATAATCCTTGGCCCCTTTGTGATAGTCCATGAGCTTCCAGCTGCCGAAGGAAAGGGAGAGCAGCAGAACGAGGGCCAGGGCAATGGTAATAATCCGTTTCTTTGACAATGGGAACCACTCCTTGTGGAGAATGATAGATGGGAGGCATTGGTATGCGTGGAAGCGCGTTGCAGGAAGAGGGAAGCTTCTTTTGAACCGCGCGGACTACAACTATAATACAACTGATTGACCGGGCTGTCAAGGAGATTACGCGGCAGGGGGGGAAGGCCTGTGGCCGCTAAAAGTATGCCTGCGGGCCTCTGTTGCTGTGCGGCGGGGCTGGCGGGCCAGAGGCCTCCCTGTGATTCGATTCTCTTTGGTTGAATTTTTTCATTTTGGTAGACAAACCCCGCGGTTTCCAGTATAATATTTCCAAATCGACCATGAAATTGGAGGCTCCCTTATGAAACCCTTTCTGGATGAAAACTTTCTTCTGCACACTCCCACCGCGCAGGCCCTCTACCATCAAACCGCTGCCAGCATGCCTATTTTAGACTACCACTGCCACATCGACCCCCAGGAGATCTACCAGGACCGCCGGTTTGAAAACATCACCCAGGCCTGGCTGGGCGGCGACCACTACAAATGGCGGCAGATGCGCTCCAACGGCGTGGAGGAGGATTACATCACCGGCGGCGCTCCGGACCGGGAGAAGTTCCAAAAGTGGGCCGAGACCCTGGATAAGGCCATCGGCAACCCGCTCTTTCACTGGAGCCACTTGGAGCTGCGGCGGTTTTTCGGCTACACCGGCGTGCTGGGGGCCGAAACCGCCCAGGAGGTCTGGGACCTGTGCGGCCAAAAGCTCCAGGAGCCGGGCATGTCTGCCCGAAGCTTGATCCTCCGCTCCCGCGTCACCTTGCTCTGCACCACCGATGATCCGGCGGATGATTTAAAGTGGCACCGGCTTCTCCGGGAGGACGCGGGCTTCCCTGTGCAGGTCCTGCCCGCCTGGAGGCCGGACAAGGCCATGGGCCTGGAAAAGCCCGACTACGGGGATTACATCGCCAAGCTGGGCCAGGCGGCTGGCAGGAAAATCGAGAGCTTTGCGGACTTAAAGGCCGCCCTGCGGACGCGGATGGACTATTTTGCGGCTATGGGCTGCCGCCTTTCCGACCACGGCCTGGAATACCTGATGTATGCTCCTGCTTCCGAGGAAGAGGTTTCCGCCATTTTCGCCAAGCGCCTAAACGGCGGGCCTGTCAGCCGGGAGGAGGAGCTGCGGTTTAAGACCGCCTGCCTGCTGTTCTTGGGCGGCGAGTACGTCCGGCTGGGCTGGGCCATGCAGCTGCACTTTGGGGTCGTTCGGGACAACAACACCGCCATGTTCCGGCGGGTGGGCCCGGACACGGGCTTTGACGCCATGGGATCCAGCGTCCCCGCCGGCCAGGCCCTGGCCCTGCTGGACGCTCTTTCCAGCCGGAATGCCCTGCCCAAGACCATCCTGTACAGTCTGAACCCCGGCGACGACCCGGTCATCGGGGCCCTGATCGGCTGCTTTCAAGACGCCTCCGCTGTGGGCAAGATTCAGCAGGGCTCCGCCTGGTGGTTCAACGACCATAAGGAGGGCATGCGCCGGCAGCTTACCTCCCTGGCGAACCTGGGCCTTTTGGGCAATTTCCTGGGCATGCTCACCGACTCCCGGAGCTTTTTGTCCTATCCCCGGCACGAATACTTCCGCCGGGTCTTCTGCGATCTGATTGGCGGCTGGGTGGAGGACGGCGAGTACCCGAATGACAGGGAGAAGCTGGTTCGATTGGTGAAAGATATTTGCTATAACAATGCGGTGCGGTATTTTGGGTTTTCACTGGAAGAGGCTTGAGGGCGAGGCGGAAACTCTACACCCCATAGACTAGGGAATGACCAAACGCGCGTTTTATATGGAGAAAGCTTCCTGAGCGTAACTGTAAAAGTTTTGTCCACTTTTTCAAAAATGGCGGGGTTCTTAGGGGGTGAGCGTCTGCCAGTGGCAGACATGCTGCGAACCGACCGAGCCGACAGGCGAGACCCAGAGCCCCTAAGCCGCCGGAGGCCACTCCGTATTACTTTTCAAAAACTCGCCCTTTGGACACTTCCATAGACTAAGATTCCCAGCCCGGCTGAGATGGCGATCAGCGAGATGGGGGAGACCTTTTTGCGCAGCACCTTCCGGCTGAAGAGCAAGATGCCCGCCAGCGCCGCCGTGAGCGCCAGAGCCCGCAGGTCCAGGCCCGTTGGGAGGATCAGGCGTTCCGCCACCATGTAAACGCCGGTTGCCAGAATAATGCCCGTGACGCAGGGGGCCAGCCCGTCCAGCACGGCCCGGACCCCGGGATGGTCCATGACGCGGCGCAGTACGGTCGCGGCCAGCAGGATGACCAGAAAGGCCGGGAGCACCACGGTAAAGGTGGCCAGGGCCGCGCCTCCCAGCCCGGCCTGAGAGGCACCGGTAAAGGTGGCCAAATTGACCATGATGGGCCCCGGCGTAGATTCGCTGACCGCGATCATGTAGGCCAGCTGGTCCTCGGTCATCCAGCCGTATTCTAACACCACGTCCCGGATCAGGGGAATGGCCGCGTACGCGCCGCCGAAGGAGAAGCAGCCCACCTTGAGAAAGCCCAGAAACAGCTTGAGATAGATCATTTCGCCGCCCCCCTTGCCAAGTAGGCCGAAAAGCCCAGAATCCCGGCCAGAAGCAGCAGCGCCACGGAAGAGACCGGCAGGGAAAAGACGCTGGCCGCCAGCATCGCCAAAAGGCTGGCCAGGAAAATCCCCTTTGCCAGAGGCCCCATTTTCGCTTTCAGGGCCATTTGCAGGCCGGTGCGGAAAATGAGCACCCCCACGCCCAGCTTGATCCCCTGGAAGGCGCTGGCGATGAGGGGGATTTCCAAAAAGCCCTCCAAAAATTGGGAGATGAGGAAAATGACCCCAAAGGAGGGCAGCACCACGCCCAAGGTGGCCGCGGCGGCTCCGGGAAGCCCCGCCCGCCGGTAGCCCACATAGGTGGCCGCGTTGATGGCCACAGGCCCGGGGGTGGACTCCGCCAGGACGGTCATTTGGACCATCTCATCCTGAGTAATCCACTTTTTTCGCTCCACGCACTGGTCCTCCACCACGGAGATCATGGCGTAGCCTCCGCCAAAGGTGAAGAGTCCGATTTTAAAAAAGGTTAAGAAAAGTTCGACAATCGCTTTCATAGACATCCTCCTACTGAAAAAGGGGCCCCTAGAGGGTCCCTTTTTTATCGTACCCCTCCAAAAAGCTGTGCTCCATGCCGCCGGTCTTATAGCCCGGAAAGGTGTCCAGGCACACCGCGTGCAGGCTTTGAAACACATTTTTTTCCACATTGGGGTTGATTTCCTTTAACCGGGCCAGCAGCTCCTTGACCTCCTGCCGCTTGGAGCTGCCGCAGGGCGCGGACTTCTCCGTGAAACGGCAGGCGCACTGCAAAAATTCCAGCGAATTGTACCGCTTCCAGGCCAAAATGGCCTCTTCGTGGACCCGGTACAGGGGGCGGATCAGCTCCATGCCGGGAAAGTTGGCGCTGTGCAGCTTGGGGGGCATGGCTTGCAGCTGGGCCCCGTAAAACATGGCCATCACCGTGGTCTCGATCACGTCGTTGAAGTGGTGTCCCAGGGCAATTTTATTGCAGCCCAGGGCCTGGGCCTGCTTATAGAGATGCCCCCGGCGCATGCGGGCGCACAGGTAGCAGGGGTTCCTGCCGCCCCAGTCCGCCACGCGGAACACGTCCGTCTCGAAAATGTGCAGGGGGACTTCCAGCAGCCGGGCGTTCGCCTCCAGCCTCTGCCGGTTTTCCGGGCTGTAGCCCGGGTCCATGGCCAGGAATTCCAGCCCGAAGGGAAAGTCCGAATGCCGCCGCAGCAGCCCCATCAGCACTGCCAAAAGCATGGAGTCCTTGCCCCCGGAGACGCACACGGCCACCCGGTCCCCCTCCTCCAGCAGTTGGTAGGTCTTCATCCCGGCGATGAAGGGGGCCCAGATGGATTTTCGGAATTTTTTGGTCAGGCTCCACTGGGCCCGCCCCGCCGGGGTCATGGGCGCTCCTCCCTCTTTATCAAGTCTTTGACGCATTCCCCGGCCATGATGAGCCCCACCACCGGGGGCACAAAGGCCACGCTGCCCGGCACGGGCCGGTCCGCGCCGGGAGCGGCCTCCACCGGCAGGGGAGGCTCCTGGGAGTAGACCACCTTCAGGCGCTCCACCCCCCGCCTGCGCAGCTCCTTGCGCAGGATGCGGGCCAGGGGGCACACGGTGGTCTCGTACAGGTCCGCCACCTGGAACGCGGTGGGGTCCAGTTTGTTGCCCGCCCCCATGGCGCTGAGGATGGGCACGCCCTCCCGCCAAGCCCGCTCAATCAGGGCCAGCTTGGCGGTCACCATGTCAACGCAGTCCAAAATGTAGTCGTATTGAGAGAAATCAAACTGGTCCGCCGTATCCGGCGTGTAAAAGAGGGGGCGCGGGGTTATGGCAACGCCCGGCGCGATCTCCCGCAGCCGCTGGGCGGCGGCCTGGACCTTGGGCTGACCCAGCGTAGCAGTAGTAGCGAACAGCTGCCGGTTCAGGTTGGTGGGGCTGTACACGTCCCCGTCGATGAGCTCCAGAGCGCCCACCCCGCAGCGTACCAGGGCCTCGGCGGCATGGCCCCCCACGCCCCCCAGGCCGAACACGGCCACCCGGGCCCTTTGCAGGCGCTCCAGGGCTTCCCTGCCCAGGAGCAGCTCTTCTCTTGCAAGCATGTCATTCATGGGGCCCCTCCGGCCAGACCGCCAGCGCCAGGCCTGCGGCTCCCATTAGCAGGAACACCACCGGCCAGGGGATCTCTAAAAACAGTAGGTCGAAATACCGCCACCCCATCGCTTGAAAGCAGACCGCCAGCAGCAGGCTGAACAGCAGAAGCCCCAGTCCTTTTATCCGTCTTTCCATAAACGCCTTTCCTACTTCTTCCGGGAAAACGCCTTTTTGGGCATTTTGCAGATGGGGCAGGACCAGTCGGCGGGCAGCTCCTCAAAGCCGAAGTTGGGGTCCCGGTACTCATAGCCGCATACCGAGCACACAAAGCGTTCGCCTGTAATACGCTGGCTTCCCAGCTGGCTGGGCAGGTAGGTGGGGGCCTTTTTGGGGGAGACGCCGCCCAGCCGCTCCACATAGAACTGGTAGGTCATGGGCTTAAGCTTTTCGTGCTTGCCGCAGGACTCCTGTTCGGCGGTCACGTCGCTTCCGGCCACGATCTCCGCCACGAACAGCTCCTGCCCGCCCACGGGCAGCTTGGCCTTCACCTGGCAGAGGAACCAGCAGCAGGTGTTTTCCTTAATGACCGGCACGCCCTCCATCAGCACCTTGTGGCGGATGTTGTCCAGCTTGCCCCCGTGCCGGCCCGAGGTGAAGCCCAGGGCGCCGATGACCGTGGCGGGAGTCTGCTCGGAGAGCACGGAGATGGTGAACACGCCGCTCTCCTCAATGCACTGGCAGCTGTAGTTCTCCGTGTTCATGGAGAGGGCCACCAGGGGCGGGGCGGAGGGGGAGGTCTTGGTCACCTGCATCACCGTGTTGACGATGCAGGCGCTGGGGCCCTGCTGGCCCTTGACCCCAATGGCGTACATGCCGTATGTGATGTTTCCCAGAACGATTGGTTTCATAATTCGCTCCTTTCTATGGGCGGGGCGGAAATTTAGCAGTAAAGGGGGTACCGGCCGCAGACGCCGTTCACTTTCTCCCGCAGGGCCGGGATCTTCTCCTCAAAGCCGTCCTCCATGCACAGGGCGATGCAGGCGGCCACTTCATCCATGTCGGCCTCCCGGAGGCCCCGGGTGGTCACAGCGGGGGTGCCCAGCCGCACGCCGCTGGTGACGAAGGGGCTGCGGGCCTCGCCGGGCACGGTGTTCTTGTTGGCGGTGATGTAGATCTCGTCCAGCCGCCGCTCCAGCTCCTTGCCGGTAAGCTCCAGGCCGGAGAGGTCCACCAGCATCAGGTGGTTGTCGGTGCCGCCGGAGACCAGCTTCACGCCCCGGCTGAGAAGCCCTTGGGCCAAGGCGGCGGCGTTTTTCACCACTTGTTCGCCGTAGGCCTTGAACGCGGGGCTCAGGGCCTCGCCTAAGCATACGGCCTTGGCGGCGATGATATGCATCAGCGGCCCGCCCTGGGTGCCGGGGAAGATGGCCTTGTCAATCTGCTTGGCGTACTCCTCCTTGCAGAGGACGAGCCCGCCCCGGGGGCCCCGCAGGGTCTTGTGGGTGGTGGTGGTCACCACATCGGCGTAAGGCACCGGGTTCTGGTGCTGGCCCGCGGCCACCAGGCCTGCGATGTGGGCCATGTCCACCATCAGCTTGGCCCCGCAGGCCTGGGCAATCTCCTGGAACTTTGCAAAGTCGATGGCCCGGGCATAGGCGCTGGCTCCGGCTACGATCAGCTTGGGCTTCTCCCGCATGGCCAGGTCCATCACCTTGTCATAGTTGATGCGGCCCGTGTCAGGCTCCACGCCGTAGGCCACAAAGTTATAGAGAGCCCCGGACATATTCACCGGCGACCCGTGGGACAGGTGCCCGCCCTCGGAGAGGTTCATGCCCAGCACCGTGTCGCCGGGCTGCAAAAAGGCGAAATACACCGCCAGGTTGGCCTGGGCCCCGGAGTGGGGCTGCACGTTGGCGTGGTCCGCCCCAAAGAGCTTACAGGCCCGGTCCCGGGCAATGTCCTCCACCTCGTCCACATGGACGCAGCCGCCGTAGTACCGGTGGGCCGGATAGCCCTCGGCGTACTTGTTGGTCAGCACCGTGCCCATAGCGGCCATCACCGCCGGAGAGACGATGTTTTCCGAAGCGATGAGCTCCAGGTTCCGGCGCTGGCGGGCCAGCTCCCGGTCCATGGCGGCGGCAATGTCCGGGTCGCTTTCTCCTACGAAGCCTATGGTATCCATCAAATCCTTGTACATGCTGTGCCTCCTGAAGATAAAATTGAATGGTATGATTATTTGATTGTGCAGGGGAAATTTCAAGGCTGCCGAGAGAGGGGGCAAGATTAACGCTCTGTCATAAAACCCCACTGTACGCCGAACCGGTCGATAAAATTGCCCGCAAGTTCGCTATATGGTAATCTTTCGAAGGAGTCAATCATTGTGCTCCCCTCCTTGAAAAACTCATAGCAGGCAAGAAGCTCTTCCGCCGACGGAAACATGACAATCAGATGAACGGCGCAATGAAGGGATTTGTCTCTGTTGCCGAATCGATCGTTCAGAAAAACCCTTTGCCCGTGGATGCTCATCGCAGCGTGGGCTATCCCGCGGCCGTCCGGATCTCCATCCGGGGCGTACTCTCTATTGTATACAACGCTTTCCGCCTTTGTATGAAACGCTTTCTCATATAGGGCAATTGCTTCTTCACAGCCGCCGCAGAAATGCAGGTGCGGTATCAGCATAATTCAATTCGTCTCCTCCCTGATAAAATTGGTCCTACTCCTCCCCTGGCGGGGGAAAAATGCCCTCGGCCAAGTTCACGAACAGATCCGGCTTTTTTAGGTGCCGGGCCTGGCCGTTCCACCAGCCGGTGATCCAGTTGGCCCCGGCGGAGAGTTCCCGGCCGTCCTTTAAGGCGAAAGTGACGGTCACGTCCGGCCCTGCCTCCGCCGACTGCTCCGAGGCTGGGGTAAAGGGCAGGTAGTTCAGGCAGTTTATGAGCTTTACGGCCAGCTCGACCTTCTCCGGCTGGGTGTAGGTCTGGGAAGCGCCCTCCTTCCAGCTGACGGTGACGCTGGCCACGTTCTTTGGGTCCGGCGCGCCCCAGACGGGGACCCCGTTCATAACAAAGAACAGAGCGGTTATCAGTATGCCGGACAGCAGCATGGGCGCCAGAACGGCCAGCGCCCTCTGCCAGGGCCTTCGGGGGCTTTGGGATCGTGTCCTGCGTTCCCCGGCGTCTTGAAGCGCTTCCCTCATGCCCCTTCCCCCTTGATTTTCACGATTTCATCCAGCAGCCGGTGGGCGGCGTCCTCCTTGCTCATCAGGGGCAGGGCGGTTTCCCCGTGCTGAGAGATGAGCGTGAGCGCGTTGGTGGAGCCCCCAAAGCCCGCGCCCTCCTGGCGCAGGGAGTTGGCGGCCACCAGGTCGAGGTTTTTCTTTCCCAGCTTGGCGCGGCTGTTCTCCACCAGGTTCTCCGTCTCCATGCTGAATCCGCACAGAAACTGCCCGGGCCTTTTATGGGCCCCCAGCCAGGCCAAAATATCCTCCGTCCGGGTAAGGGGGAGCGCCATGTCCTCCCCGGTTTTTTTCAGCTTGTTTTCCGATACGGCCGCGGGCCGGTAGTCGGCCACGGCGGCGGCTTTGACGATGATGTCCATCTCTTCCGCCCGCGCGGTCACGGCCTGGAACATTTCCTCCGCGCTGGCCACGTCCACGCAGTCCACATAGGCGGGCTTTTTCAGGGCCGTGGGCCCGCTGACCAAAGTGACGGAGGCCCCCCGGGCGGCGGCGGCCCGGGCCGCCTCATAGCCCATTTTGCCGGTGGAGTGGTTGGTGAGAAACCGCACCGGGTCCAGGGCCTCCCGGGTGGGCCCGGCGGTGACCAGCACCCGCAGCCCCGCTAGGTCTTTTTCATAGCGGACCGCGTGGTCCACCGCCTCCAGCAGGTCCTCGGGCTCGGGCATTTTTCCGGCCCCCACCGCGCCGCAGGCCAGCCGGCCGCTGGCGGGCTCGATCACCTCCCAGCCATAGCGGCGCAGGGTGTCGAGATTGTCCTGGGTGACGGGGTTTTGATACATGCGGGTGTTCATGGCCGGGGCGATGAGCTTGGGGCAGCCGCAGGCCAGAATGGTGGTGGAGAGCATGTCGTCCGCGATGCCGTGGGCGGCTTTGGCGATGAGGTTGGCCGTGGCCGGGGCCACAAGGAGGAGGTCCGCCTTGTCGGCCAGGGCTATGTGCTCCACATGGCTCTGGAAGTTCCGGTCAAAGGTGTCCACCATGGCCCGGTTGTGGGTGAGGGACTCGAAGGTGTGGGGGCCGATGAACTCGGTGGCGTTCTTGGTCAGCACCACCTCCACATCGTAGCCCCGCTGGACGAGCTTGGAAGCCAGGGCGGCGGACTTATAGCAGGCAATGCCGCCGGTGACGCCCAGGACGACGGTTTTTTGTTTCACGGACAGGCCTCCTTTTTTATCATGCCGAAGCAAAGTGGGGGAGAGGGCATGAGCTAACAACATCTAGTATACCAAATTTGCGCCTGGTTGTAAAGAATAAAGATGTGGGGGAGAGTCCAAAGGGAGTTGTTGTGTGGAGTGTTAAAAGGGGTCTCGCCTGCCGGCTCGGTCGGGTCAGAACGCTTCCCACTGGGAAGCTTCCCCCTCCGGCGGCCAAGTTCATCAAAGATGAACTTGCGGGACCATTCGCTGTGCGAAGTCCCCTAAGAACCCACGAGTTATCCTTTGAAAAACTCGTCCACCTCTTGAAAAGGGTGAGCGTCTGCCAGTGGCAGACACGCCGCGAACCGACCGAGACGGCAGTCGAGACGGACGAAACTTTTGTTGTTGCGCTTGGCGGGCTTTTCTTTAAAATAACAAAACGCGCGTTTGGACACTTCCCAAGTCTTGCGAAGTGTTGACAAATTTCCCCTTTCCCGCTAAAATAGAGTACACGGAAGCCCTGCGGGGAACCATCCCGCGCTTTTGGGCTATTATGAAAATACCGCTGTTCCTGCCGCCGGTATTTCATTTTCAACATAGAAAGAGTGGTTAAGATGAGCACCTGTTCGGAAAACCGCAAGACCGTCCCCCAGCTCTTCGGCAGCGCCGTCTTCAACGACGACGTGATGATGGAGCGCCTGCCCAAGGACGTGTACCGCTCCCTGCGCAAAACCATCGACGAGGGCAAGGAGCTGGACCTGACCGTGGCCAACGCCGTGGCCTCCGCCATGAAGGACTGGGCCGTGGAGATGGGCGCCACCCACTACACCCACTGGTTCCAGCCCCTCAACGGCGTCACCGCCGAAAAGCACGACAGCTTTATCTCCCCTACCAGCGACGGCCGGGTGATCATGCAGTTTTCCGGCAAGGAGCTCATCAAGGGCGAGCCGGACGCCTCCTCCTTCCCCTCCGGGGGCCTGCGGGCAACCTTCGAGGCCCGGGGCTACACCGCCTGGGACCCCACCTCCTACGCCTTTGTAAAGGGGGGCTCCCTGTACATTCCCACCGCCTTCTGCTCCTACAGCGGCGAGGTGCTGGATAAAAAGACGCCCCTTCTGCGCTCCATGGAGGCCTTGAGCAGCCAGGCGCTGCGCATCCTCCGCCTTTTGGGGGACGAGAAGACCCAGCAGGTGGTCACCACCGTGGGGCCCGAGCAGGAATATTTCCTCATCGACAAGGAGCTCTACAAAAAACGCCGGGACTTGATCTTCTGCGGCCGCACCCTCTTTGGAGCCAAGGCCCCCAAGGGCCAGGAGATGGACGACCACTACTATGGGGCCATCAAGCCCCGGGTGGCCGCCTTTATGAACGACCTGGACCGGGAGCTGTGGAAGCTGGGCGTGCTGGCCAAGACCAAGCACAACGAGGTGGCCCCCGCCCAGCACGAGCTGGCCCCCATCTTCACCACCACCAACATCGCCTGCGACCACAACCAGCTGACCATGGAGGTCATGCGCAACGTGGCGGACCGCCACGGCCTGGTGTGCCTGCTGCATGAAAAGCCCTTTGCCGGGGTCAACGGCAGCGGCAAGCACAACAACTGGTCCCTCTCCACCGACACGGGGAAGAACCTGCTGGACCCCGGCCCCCGGCCCTGGGAGAACCTGCCCTTTTTGCTGATTCTGGCCGCGGTCATCAAGGGCGTGGACGAATACCAGGACCTGCTGCGCATCTCCGTGGCCTCGGCGGGCAACGACCACCGCCTGGGCGCCCACGAGGCTCCCCCGGCCATCATCTCCATGTTTTTGGGAGATGAGCTCACCTCCATTCTGGACAGCATCGAGGCGGGCCTGCCCTATGGGGGCATGGATCAGAAGAAGCTGGAGACCGGAGTGCGGGTGCTGCCCGACCTGAACAAGGACGCCACCGACCGCAACCGGACCTCGCCCTTTGCCTTTACGGGCAACAAGTTTGAGTTCCGCTCTTTGGGCTCCGCCATCTCCATTGCCTGCCCCAACATTATGCTCAACACCATTGTGGCCGAGGAACTGGGGCAGTTCCGCCGGCGGCTGGCGGGCGCGGCGGACATGGCCGCCGCTGTGCGGGCCCTGGTGCGGGACGTGGCCCGGGAGCACAAGCGCATCATCTTCAACGGGGACGGCTACTCGGAGGAGTGGCTGGCCGAGGCGGAGCGCCGGGGCCTTTTGAACCTGCCTACCACCGTGGACGCCCTGCCCCGGTATCTGGACCAGAAGAACATCCAGCTTTTCGTGCGGCACAAAATCTACACCGAGGCCGAGATGGAGGCCCGGTACGAGACCATTATGGAAGAGTACGTGAAGACCCTCGCCATCGAAAGCCTGACCATGAGCGCCATGGTGCGCCAGGACGTCATCCCCGCGGTCAGCGGGTATGTGGCCTCCCTGGCCCAGGCCGTGTCCGCCAAGCGGGCGGCGGTGGAGGGCCTGCCCTGCGCGGCGGAGACGGCCCTCATCCGCCGGCTGTCCGGGCTGCTGGACCAGGCCTTCGCCCAGGTGGAGGAGCTGGACCCCCTGCTGCGGGCCCCTGAGACGGAGAGCCCCAACATCCTTACCGCCGCCCGGCATTACCGGGACCAGGTGATCCCCGCCATGGAGCGCCTGCGGGCCACGGTAGACGAAATGGAGCAGAACGTGTCCGGCGGGGTATGGCCCTATCCCTCTTATGCCGAGCTGATGTTCAGCATTTAGGGCTTGCCTGAAAAGGAAGGGAGCGCCGGTTCTTGGCTGGAAGAAGAGCTGCGGGAACCCAACTCTGTCAATTTCAAGGAAGAGAACCACAAGAGGAGCTTCGCAGCTCTGGGCCATACGGGGTCCTGCGGTTCCGATGGGGATTTCCGGCCCAGAAAGCGGCCGCTCCCGCGCTTATGCGCTTTCTGGGAAAAGACGCGCTTATAATGCGAGGTGCTTCTCAAATGAAAATCAATGATCCGGAAAAAAAGAAGATCCCGGTCAAGGGGATCAGAGTACGCAGTTTGAATGTGGCGATGATCGTCCTCTCCTGCCTGCTTTACGCGGCCCTGCTCTTTATCACCTGCCAGGCCGCCGCGGACTATGACCGCATGGTCCAGACCACGTCCCAATACATTGCCTACCAGGAGGACGCGGCCCAGGTGTCCGCCGGGTCCGACTATCTGACCGAGCAGGTGCGCCTGTTCGCGGTCACCTTGGACAGCCGCTATGTGGAAAACTATTTTCACGAAACCAACGTGGCCCGCCGCCGGGAAAACGCCCTGGAGCACCTGGACAAACAGGCCGGGCCCCAGGCGCTGGGCCATTTGGAAACGGCCCTGGACTACTCCAATCAGCTGATGGAGCGGGAGATCTATGCCATCCGCCTGGCCGCGGAAGCCCGGGGCATGGACCCCGCCGCGCTGGACCCCCAGGTAGCCCAGGTACGGCTTTCCAAGACGGACGGGGCCCTTGACCCCGAGGCCCAGCTGGAGGAGGCCAGGGAGCTGGTCTTCGGCACGGAGTACCAGGCGAAAAAGGAGCTGATTTCCAGCAGCATCGGCTTTTTCCTCAGCGATGTGATGCACTCCACCCAAAACGCCCAGCAGATGGGCTTGGAGGACCTGAATAAAACCATGCTCATGGAGCGGGTGCTTTTCAGCATGCTGTTTATTCAGAACGTGTTTATCTTTGTTATGATCATTTTCCTCATTGTAAAGCCCCTTCAGGTTTATGTCAGCTGCATCAAAGAAGAGAAGCTGATGGAGATTACAGGAGCCTATGAATTTAAGTATCTGGCGCTGACCTATAACGACATCTATGAGCTCAACGCCGCCAACGAGGTGCTCATGCGGCATCAGGCGGAGCATGATCCCCTGACCGGGCTGATAAACCGCGAAGCCTTCCAGCAGATTCAGGAGGTGCTGCGGGTAAAGGCGAAGCCCATTGCCCTGCTGCTTATGGACGTGGACCATTTCAAGCAGATCAACGGCCGCCTGGGCCGGGAGATTGGGGACGCGCTGCTGAAAAAGGCGGCAAAGGCGCTGGAGACAAGCTTTCGCGCCACGGACTTTCCCGCGCGCATAGGCGGGGACGAGTTCGCGGTGATTTTGACCGAGGTGGACGGCGGACGCTGGGAAAGCATCGAGGAAAAAATGCGGCTCATCAATCAGGAGCTGCTCCACCCGTCGGATGGGCTGCCGCCGGTGTCGCTGAGCGTGGGCGGGGCCTTTTCCGCGGCAGGCTATACCGGAGAAATCTACGCCCAGGCGGAACAGGCCCTACAGGAAGTAAAGGAGAGGGGCCGCGGCAGATGCCGCTTCCACAAGCAGTCATAGCAAAAAAGCAGGCCCGGGCTTCCGCTGGGGAGGCCCGGGCCTGCTGCTGCGCGTTTATTTTCCCTTAAGGATGGGAGAAATGCGCTTGTAGATCAAAAAGGTAACGGCCACGCTCAAAAGGCCCTTGCACAGGGTAAAGGGCATATTGAACCAGACCAGGGCCTCCAGCAGGCTGTGCACGTTGGGGTTGATGGCCTGATAGAGCCCCAGAATCGCGTCTAAGGGCATAAGCAGGGTGTAGAAGGGGTAGGTAATGAAATAGTTGACCGGCAGGCTGGCCAGCGCCATAAAGACGGCCCCGGCCAGGGCCCCCAAGAAAGCGCCCGTGCGGTTTTTGCGGTACTTGTAGAGCAGGCCCGCTGGGAGCACGAAGGCCGCGCCCAGGAGGAAGTTGGAGAGCTCGCCTACCCCGCCGGTGCTGGTGGCCAGCAGGTGCACCAGATTCTTGATTAGGCAGACCCCCACGCCGCTGAGGGGCCCCATGCTGAAAGCGGCGATCAGCGCGGGCAGCTCCGACAGGTCCAGCTGGATGAAGCTGGGCATCAGGGGCACGTTGAAAGCGAGGAACATCAGCGCCGAGGCCACGGCCCCAAGAATGGCCGTGACGGCCAGCTTTCGGGTGTTGAATTTTTTGCTTGCGATGGCTTTTTCCATAAAGCAGCATCCCTTTCCGAAAAATTTGCGCAAAGGGTCAAAAAAATCCCCGCAGCGCCTGGGCGCACGGGGAAAAACGGCAAGAGACGGCAGCGCGGGGCGGGCCCGCGCCGCGATCTTCTCTCATCCGGACTGTAACCGTCGGTACTGGAATTCCACCAGTTCAACGAAAGGCGCTGACGCCGCCCTCCGCTCGCAGACTTTCACTGCCGGCCAGGAATTGCACCTTGCCCCGAAGACCTTTTGCTGGTATTATTATAGTACGGGAGCGCCTCCTTGTCAAGAGGGCGGCGGTGATAGGGGAGAGGCCAAGCGCGTTGTTGAAGTGTTAGAAGGCCTCCGGCGGCTTAGGGGCTCTGCCCCTAAGAACCCCGCAACCTTTGTAAAGGTTGACGAAACTTTTAATGGCTCACTATTTTGCTTATTTGTTAATCAACACGTTTGCCCACTTCCGATTATTGCAGAGTGTCCAAAGCGCGTCCTTTATTTTGGAAGAAAAAAGCTAACTGAACGCAACGTCAAAAGTTTTGTCCACTTTTTCAAAAGTGGCGGGGTTCTTAGGGACAACGTCCCTAAGCCGTCGGAGGCCTTCTAATACTTTACATATCAACGCCCGCTCCCCACGATGAAAGCGTCCATCCGTCTGTTTCCATATTCTGTCAAAATGCCACGAGGAGGCCTTTTCAATGAAACTTTTTCGCAAATCCGAAGTACAGGCTCTGGAAGCCGCCGCCGAGGCCCAGGGCCTCTCCCTGGCCCAAATGATGGAAAACGCCGGGCAGGCCCTGGCCCGGGAGGCCCAAACCCGCTGGGGGCCGCTGAAATCCCGTCCGGTAGCCGTCCTCTGCGGCAAGGGCAACAATGGCGGCGACGGCTTCGTCTGCGCCCGCCAGCTGGCCCAGTGGGGGGCCCAGTGCCAGGTCGTTTTGGTCCAAGGACGGCCTGCCACGGCATTGGCCCAAGCCGCCTTCGCCCAGCTGCCTCCCCAGGTGGCGGTGCTGGATTCCCAGTCCGCCCCCGCCGCCGCCCGGGCCGCGCTTTCCGCCGCCTGGGTCATTGTGGACTGCGTGTTCGGCTTTAGCTTCCGGGGCCAGCTCTCCGGGGACGCCGCCACATTCTTGAGCTTTGCCAATGCCCAGGGCGGGCATAAGTTGGCCGCCGACCTGCCCAGCGGCACGGAATGCGACTCCGCCCGGGCCGCACAGGGGGCCTTTCGGGCCGAGGCCACGGTGGCCTTTTCTGTGGAGAAGCTGGCCCACCGGTCCTACCCGGCCAAGGAATTCTGCGGGGAGGTGGCGGTCCGCTCCGTGGGCATTCCAGAGGCGCTGGCGGTCTCTGCCCGCACCCAGGCCAGCCGGACCACGGAAGAACGGGTGCGGCGGGTCCTGCCGTCCATCTCCCCGCAGGCCAACAAGGGGACCCAGGGGAGGCTGCTGCTGATCTGTGGCAGCTATGGCATGGCCGGGGCCTGCGTCATGGCGGCCCGGGCGGCGCTGCGCTGCGGCGTGGGGCTTTTGGACATTGCCGCCGAGCGCTCCATCTATCCCATTCTGGCTGGAGCCGTGCCGGAGGCGGTCTTTACCGTGTACGACGCCCGGGACCCGGCCTCTGCCGAAGCCAAGCTGAAACGGGCCCTGGCCTGCGCCTCGGCCTGCGCCATGGGCTGCGGCCTGGGGGAGCTGGCCGCTCTGGCCTGCCCCGTGGTTTTCCGGGCCTGCGGGGTCCCCCTGCTTTTGGACGCGGACGCCATAAACTATGCCGCCCACTGGGGCTTCCCCCTGGCCTCCCTCCCGGCGCCCCTGGTGCTCACCCCCCATCCCGGGGAGCTGTCCCGGCTGACCGGGGAGTCTGTCCCGGCCATTCAGGCCGGACGGGTGGAGGCCGCCCAGTGGGCCGCAACGGCCAGCGCCGCCGTGGTGCTGCTCAAGGGCGCGGCCACGGTCATTGCCGGGCCGGACGGGCGCTTGGCCCTGAACCCCACCGGCAACCCCGGCATGGCCAAGGGCGGCAGCGGCGACGTGCTGGCCGGCGTCATTGGGGCCCTGCTGGCCCAGGGGGTCCCGGCGTTTGACGCGGCGGCGGCAGGGGCCTGGCTTCACGGCGCGGCGGGGGACCTGTGCCGGGAAAGCCATTCCGCCCGGGCCATGCTGCCCACGGACCTGGAAGGAGCCCTGACGGAAATATTTAAGAATTTCGAAAGGCGATAGGACTTTACTTTACCGGCTGCTTCTGGTACACTTTTTATTGTCTTGCCGGCGCGGGGAGGCCCCTCCTCCGGCGCGGGCGGGGCCCATCCTTTCGAAACATATTATAAGAACCTGTATTCACAGGCCAGAAGAGCCGGAGCTTTTTGGCCGCTGCCGCGCGTTCCTGCCTTGCGGGCCCCAAAGGCCCCGGCCCTTCCCGCCGGTGAGTACGGGTTTTAACTCAGGAGTGGTTCACCCTCATGGCCTATACTTACCTCTGGTGCTTTTTCCTCTACGCGTTCCTAGGCTGGTGCTGCGAGGTCCTTTATGCCGCCGCCATCGAAAAGCGCTTTGTCAACCGGGGATTTCTAAACGGCCCGGTCTGCCCCATTTACGGGCTGGGCATTGTGCTCATCGCCTTTTGCATGCGGCCCTTCGGGGGCAGTCTGCCCGCGCTGATTTTGGGCTCCATGGTTCTGGGCTCGGCCCTGGAATGGACGGCGGGCTTTCTCTTGGAGAAGATTTTCCGCCAGAAGTGGTGGGACTACTCCGATGAGCCCCACAACCTGAACGGCTATATCTGCCTGAAATTTTCCGTGCTCTGGGGCTTTGCGGGCATGGCCATCGTGCGGTTTGTGGCCCCGGCCACCAGCCGCCTGGTGGAGCGCATCCCCCGTCCGGTGGGCGTGGCCCTGCTGGCCGTTTTCTCCGCCCTGCTTTTGGCGGACCTGGCCGTGACGGTGGCGTCCATCATTGGCCTTAACCGGAAGCTCAAGCTGCTGGAGGCTGTCTCCGCCCGCCTGAACGAGGGCTCCGACCGGCTGGGGGAGGGGCTGTTCGAGCACGCGCTTTCCGCGCAAAAACAGGCGGAGCTCCTGCATATGGACGCGGCAAAGCTCAAGGAGAAGTATGAGCGGAGCCTACAGGCCAATGTGATTCACCGCCGCCTGCTCAAGGCTTTCCCGGACCTGCGCTCCCTGCGGCATAACGAGGCCTTGGAGGCTCTGCGCGAGGAGCTGGACCTCTCCCGCCGCAAGGTGAAGGACGCCATCCGCCGCCGGAACGCGGCCGCCGTGGCCGCCTACGAGCCCCATCTGCCCCCCAGCGGCGAAAAGCCCTTTGCCTACATGCTGTGCTATGAAAAGCTCTTCTGGATTTTTATGGCCGGCAACGTGGTGGGCTGCGCCCTGGAGACCGTCTACGCCCTCATTCTGCCGCCCCACCAGTTTGAGCTGCGGGTCAGCGTGGTGTTTGGCCCCTTTATCCTGGTCTATGGCTTCGGCGCGGTGGCCCTTACGTTGTTTTTGCGGAAGATGTATAACCAGCGGGACGTGCTGATCTTCATCGCCAGCATGGTGCTGGGCGCGGCCTTCGAGTACCTGTGCAGCTTCGTGCAGCAGGCGGCTTTCGGCTCGGTCTCCTGGGAGTACAGCGACTCCGCTTTCAACATCGGCGGGCGCACCAATTTGATGTATTCCATCTTCTGGGGCGTGCTGGGGCTGGTGTGGGTGAAGGACCTGTACCCAGTGGTCTCCCGCACTCTGGAACAGACGCCCAAGCGGCTGGGGCGCATCTTGACGGCGGGATTCACGGTGTTTATGGTCCTCGACATGGCGCTCTCCGCGGGGGCGGTGTTCCGGCAGTATGAGCGCGTCAACGGCGTGCCGGCCGAAAACCGGGCGCAGGCCTTTTTCGACCGGGCCTTTCCCGATGAGCTGATGGAAGTGATCTACCCCCACATGGAATTTGTGGGCCGCCCCCAGCCGCCGGAAAAGCTGGTCCTCAAGGAGGGCGGGCCAGTGCTGGCGGGGAAAAAGGGGCCGTAGGGCGCGCGGCCGGCGCGCAGCGTCCCGCCGGGTCTCCATAATGCCAGCTTCTTTTCCTCTGGGAAGCGGCCAAAACATGCGCTTTACACAGGCTTTATTGAAAGGGTAATCTCGCGATTGCGTACATGGAATTAAGAGATTTCTTTATGGGAATAGGGAGAATGCGAATGGACCTTGATGTGATTGGGAGAAAAGACGGGTTTTTAATACGGCTGGCCAAAGTGGAAGATGCGGCGGACTATTATGAACAAAATTACTGTCCGCTGGACGAGGAGGTTGCGCGGCTGACCGGTTGCAAGGAAGTTTTTACAGAAGAGGAAGTGATCTCATTCTTCCTCAGATCCGTGGAAGATGAAGACAGATATTTCTTTTTGATTATAGCCCCAGATGGTAGAATAATTGGCGAGACTGTGATTAATGAGATTGACCGGGACTTGCGTTGCGCCAATTTTCGTATCGGACTTTACCAGGCGGCAGAAAGGGGAAAAGGAATTGGCACTTGGGCGACAAAGGCGACTCGCGACTTTGCGTTCGAGAAGCTGAAACTGCACCGGCTGGAATTAGACGTGTATTCGTTTAACCCGAGAGCGGAAAGGGTGTATCGAAACGCGGGGTTTAAGCGGGAAGGCGTTTTGCGGGACGCCATTATGGACGGAGGTAAATATGCCGATGACATCTTAATGGCAATGTTAGAGGATGAATGGAAGACGTTAAAAAGGTAGGATAAGCGCCCCCGGCTGGTGGCGCGGGGCGGCACGCGGTCCCTTCCATGATCGCGATGATGGTAAGGATAACTCGTAAAGCTTTTGCTGGCTCACGGTCAGAGCTCGCGTATGAATCAGCGCCTTTGGACGCACTCTTGTCCACGCTCCCTTGCAAAGCCCCGCCATTTGTGGTATGATATTCCAAGAAGGGGAGGGCCCGATATGGATCACGATCTGCTGCAAGTGAAAATGCTGGACAGCTTTACCATCACCTGGAATGGCCGCACGGTCGGCGACGCCAACGGCCACTCCAAGATGGTGTGGCTTTTGCTGGCTTATCTCATCTGCGCCCGGGGCCGCGCCGTGCCTGGGGACGAGCTGGCCTCGCTGCTTTGGCGGGACGGCGGCAAGTCCGCCAACCCGCGCAACGCCATGAAGACCACTTTTTTCCGGGCCCGGACCATTTTGGACCGCCTGTGGGAGGGAGCGGGCCATCAGCTGATCCTCCGGCTGAACGAGGGCTATGCCTGGAACGGCGCCGTCCCCCTGGAATTGGACCTGGACCGCTTTCGTCAGCTCTGCGCCGTGAAAGGCCCCGGAAGGCCCCAGGCCTTGGAGGAGGCCGTTCGGCTGTACGGAGGGGGCTTTATCCCGAAGTTGAGGGACAATGCCTGGGCCGGAGAGCAGGCCGGAGCCCTGCGCAAGCTCTACCTTAAGGCGGTCCATGCGCTGCTGGCCATGCTGGAGCGCCAGGGAAGCTGGAAGGAGGCGGCCTCCCTGTGCGCCGCCGCCTTGGTTCAGGACCCGTTGAACGAGGAGCTCTACTGCCGCCGCATGAACGCCTTGATCGAGCAGGGGGACAGCCGGGCCGCCGCCCAGGCGTTTGAGGACATGAACCAGATTTTTCTGGCGGAGACCGGCGGCATACCCGGCGAAGCCGCCCAGGCCCTGTACCGGCGGGCGGTCAGCAATGTAAACGACCGGCGGGTGCCGCCCGCCGCCCTGTTGGAGCAGCTGAACGAGGAGAGCGCCCCCGGGGCGTTTTTCTGCGACTACGATGTGTTTCGGGCCCTGTACCGCCTGCAGATTCGGGACGCGGCGCGCACGGGGGAAAAGGTCAGCTTGGCCGTGCTTACCCTCACGGACCAGCAGGACGGGGAGCTGGCCCGGCGCAGCCTGGAGCTGGCCATGGAAAACCTGCGTCCCCTGGCCCAGGGGCTTTTGCGGCAGGGAGACGCCATGGCAAAGTGCAGCCGGGACCAATATGTGCTGTTGCTGCCCCGGGCGGATTTTGAAAGCGGGCGCATGGTCTGCCAGCGCATCCGCAAGGCCTTTGTCCGCCAATACCCCCACACGCCCGCCAAGCTGCGGGTAACGGTGTGTCCGGCGGAGGTCCAGCTAAGAAGGGCGGGAGCGCTCTAGCGGGCAGCCCCTGCGTTTAGACGGAAACAAAAAGGAAGCCGCTGGGAAACAGAATCGTTTCTCAGCGGCTTCCGCTTTTTCTGGCGTTTCCGCTCTCAGGCGTACACGTCAAAGGTGTACGGGCTGGGGGGCAGCATTTCCAGCTCGCCCAGGGCCAGTTCCTCGGCAGAGTCCATGACCTTTTTGGTCAGGGCCATGGAGTAGTCGGTGGCCAGCTGGGCCTGGCTGTAAGCCATGCCGGTGGAAGCAATGCCGCTCATCATGTCCATAGAAAGGCCTCCTTTTTGATAGGATCGGGTTTATTCTAGCACAAAAGGAAAAGGATGTCAAGCCGTTGCCAGGCAGGGAGGGGGCCAAACGCGCGTTGGTGGAAAAGGAAAGCTCCCAAAGCGCAACAGTAAAAGTTTCGTCCGTCTCGCCTGCCGGCTCGGTCGAGTTGACGGAGTCAACTCGTGCGCTGAACGGTCGCTCTACTTGGCTTTGCCAAGTAGCCGGCGACCAGCGCCCTCCGGCGGCCAAGTTCATCTCCGATGAACTTGCGGGGCTCTGGGTCTCGGCTGCCGTGTCTCCGCTGCCGCTTCGGTCGAGTTGACAAAGTCAACTCGTGGTCAGAACGGTCCCCACCGGGGACCTTCCCCCTCGGTCGGTTCGCGGCATGTCTGCCACTAGCAGACGCTCACCCCCTAAGAACCCTGCAAGGGGCCGCGAATGTTTGTACTATCAAATCTTGGTGTAAAACAACGCCTTTTCATGCTTCTCGCTACTTCATCTCTACCACCGTCACGCCGCTTTCCCCTTCGCCAAAGGCCCCCAGCCGGAACTTTTTCACCTGGGGGCACCGCCGTAGGTGCTGCTGCACCGCGGCCCGCAGCACGCCGGTCCCCTTGCCGTGGATGATGGTCACCAGCTGTAGGTTCATCCGCGCGGCCCGGTCCAGGAAAGCGTCCACTTCCATCAGGGCCTCGTCGCTGCTCATGCCCCGCAGGTCCAGGCTGGAAGAGGCGTCCGGAGCGGAGACGCTTTTGGTCACGGAGCGGCCCTTGGGCTTCTCGGGCCTCTGTTCCCCCAGCAGCCGCAGGTTCTCCACCGGCACCCGGGTCTTGATGATGCCCGCCTGGACGAGGACCTGGCCGTCCCGGGCCTCTTCCAGCACCGTGGCCTTTTTGTCAATGTCGTAGATCAGCACGCTGTCGCCGGGCTTCAGGTCCCGGGGCAGCCGGTAGTCCTCCTGGCCCCGCTGCTTGTGCACCGGGTCGGCGGCGTTTTCCAGGTCCCGCATACCGGAGCGCAGTCGGGCCTTCTGCTCGGCGGAGAGGGCCTTGTTCTGGGAGCGCCGGGCCTCGTCCAGCTCGTTGAGCAGGGCGTCGGCCTGGCGGCGGGTCTTTTGGACGATCAGCTCCGCCTCTTTTCGGGCCTGTTCCAGCTCCCTGCGGGCCTGACTGTTGGCCTCGGCTTGTTTGGCCTGGGCCTCCCGCACGCTTTCCCGGGCCTTGTCCGCGGCCCGGCGGGCCACGGCCAGCTCGTCCTCCAGCTTCCGGCGGTCCTCCTCCAGGCGGCCCACCACCTGCTCGAACACGGAATTTTCCCGGGAAATCAGCTCCCCGGCCCGGTCCACAATGCGGCCTTCCAGGCCCAGCCGCCGGGAGATGGCGAAGGCGTTGGACTTGCCCGGCACACCGATGAGCAGCCGGTAGGTGGGCCGCAGGCTCTGCACGTCAAACTCGCAGCAGCCGTTCTCCACGCCAGGGGTTTGCAGGGCATAGGCTTTCAGCTCCGCGTAATGGGTGGTGCAGGCCAGGCGCACGCCCATGGAGCGCAGCTCCTCAATGATGGCGGTGGCCAGGGCCGCGCCCTCCACCGGGTCCGTGCCCGCGCCCAGCTCGTCCAGAAGCACCAGGCTCCGGCCATCGGCAACGCTTAAGATGCTGATAATATTGGTCATATGGGCCGAGAAGGTGGAGAGGCTCTGCTCAATGCTCTGCTCATCGCCGATATCCGCCAGAATGTGGGCGAACACCGAGACCTGGCTTCCCTCGGCGGCGGGAATCATCAGGCCGCACATGGCCATCAGGGTCAAGAGGCCCACCGTTTTCAGGGCCACGGTCTTGCCGCCGGTGTTGGGGCCTGTGATGATCAAAGAGTCAAAGTCCCTGCCCAGGCTGATGTCCGTGGGCACTACCTTCTCCTTGTCGATCAGGGGATGCCGGGCCGCGTGGAGGACGGTCACGCCGTCCTCGGTGAGCTTGGGGGTAACCGCCTTCATCCGGTAGGCCACCTGGGCCTTGGCGAAAATCAAGTTCAGCTCCACGGCGTAGCGGTAGCTCTCGATGATGGACCCGGCGAATTCCCCGGCTTCGGCGGAGAGCTCCCGCAGAATGCGGTTGATCTCCTCCAGCTCCTGGGATTGTAGGACCCGGATCTCGTTGTTGGCCTCCACCACGCTCATGGGCTCGATGAACACCGTGGCCCCGCTGGCGGAGGTATCGTGGACCAGGCCGGGCACCTCGCCCCGGTACTCGGCTTTTACGGGCACCACATAGCGCCCGCCCCGCTGGGTGATGATGCTCTCCTGCAAGTGCTTCTGGTGGGAGGTGGAGCGCACCAGCTTTTCCAGCTGGTCCCGGGCCCGGGCGGAGGCGTTGCGGATTTTCCGCCGGATGCCGGCCAAAGCGGGGGAGGCGGAGTCGGCCATCTCCTCCTCGCTGAGGATGCAGGTGAATATTTTTTCCTCTAAGTATTTGTTGGGGGCCAGCTGCTCAAAGCGGGCGCTGAGGGCGGTCTTCATGCCGGCCGACTTGTCGTGCCAGCTCTGCAGGGCCCGCACGGCCCGCAGGGTCCCGGCCACGTCCAGCAGCTCCTTCATGCCCAGCCCGCCCCCGGCCTGCGCCCGGCGCAGGGCGTTGGTCACGTTTTTCAGCCCATTGAAGCTGGGCCCGCCGAACTTTGCCATGAGGACGAAGGCCGCGTCGGTTTCCTCCAACAGGTAGCGGGCCTCGCCGGCGGTGTGGACGGGTAAAATGCCGCGGGCCAGGTCCGCCGCGTCCTCGCAGGTGGTCTCGGCGGCCACCAGCTCCAGTATTTTATCCAATTCCAGGGCTCTGTAATTTTTGTCCATGGGACTCCTTTCCGGTTTCTATCAGCAGGCCGGAGGCAGTTTCTTCGCGAAAAGCCGCCTCCGGCGGCTTAAGGGACTTTCTTATAAGAAAGTCCCTTAAGAATCTCCAAAGAATTTTTAGTCCGTTATGCTGGGGAACTTTTTGGGGGCAGGGTGCTCGGTGTTGGGTTTTCCGTTTTGGCGGCTCGGAGGGATTGGAAGAAGCGGGAGAGCAGGGTGCGGCATTCTTCCTCCATATAGCCCCGGTATAGCTCCGCCTGGTGGGTTCCGGGCAGGCTTATCACGTCCGCCGCCGTGCCGCAGCAGCCCGCCGCCGGATCGTCCGCACCGTAAATGATCCGCTGGATCCGGGCGTTCACCGCCGCCCCGGCGCACATGGGGCAGGGCTCCAGGGTCACGTAGAGCTGGCACCCGGCCAGCCGCCAGGTCCCCAGGGCCTGGCAGGCCTGGTGGATGGCCTCTATCTCCGCGTGGGCCAGGGCGCTTTGAGCGGACTCCCTGCGGTTGCGGCCTTCGCCGAGGACGGCGCCCTCCCGCACCACCACGGCCCCCACAGGGACCTCCCCGGCCTGTTCCGCTTCCCGGGCCAGTTCCAAGGCCCGAAGCATGGGCGCGCGCTGGGGCAGAAAGGCCAGCTCCCCCCTCACAGGAACAGTATGGCGGCGCCCACCAGCACCATGCCCGCCACGCCCCAGAACATGGGGGCTTTCACCATGCAGCCAATGCTTTCTCCCGGGCCCAAGGGAGGCCGGGCCTCCACCACCGGGTCGGGCCCCTTGCGGCCAAAGGTCTGGCGGCGGCGGAAAATCAGCAGCAGCACCAGGGAGAGCGCCCCCAGGCCGACAAAGCCCAGCGGCAGCGCGTCCAGCAGCAGCGCGGCGGTTTGGGGAGGAAACAACAGGTTCGCGTTGTTGAGCACCACGGAAAGGGCGTTGTTGAGCGCGTGGACGGCCACGGTGAGCCATAGATTGTTGGTTTTGGCGTAAAGGAAGCCCATGACCAGGCCGGCCAGGGAGGCGAACACCACCGAGACGGGCGACATGTGGGCCATGCCGAACAGCAGCCCGGACGCCACCACCGCAAAGCCCGTGCCATACCGCCGCAGGCCGGAGAGCAGGACTCCCCGAAAGGCGAATTCCTCCATGAGCGGAACCAACACGGCGATGCCCGCCAGCTCCAGCCAGAACTCTTCCATGCTGGCAATCTGCGGCGCGGCGGAGGAGGGGCTGGAGGCCCCGAAGGATTCCAGCAGCGCCTCTACCGCATAGGCCGGGTAATCCGCCAGCAGGCACAGGCTCAAGCCGGCAAAGACCAGAAGCAGCCCGGTAAAAAAGCCGGTCTTTTCAAAACGGAGATAGCTGGACCAGTCCTTTTTGCCTACCAGCATGTACGCCAAGAAGGGCAGGGCCGTGCTCAGGGGAGACATGGCCAAGGTCAGCCAGATCAGAGCCAGATTGTCCCTATAGATCAGGTCCGAGCCCACCGCCGCCGAGTATCCCATCACCGCCAGTTGGAGGCCCACCATCAGCAGGGACTGCAACAAAATCAGCAGGGACATCAGGTTGACCGCCCTGCGGCCTCCCGTTTTGCGGGGATCCTTTTGCTGCGCGGCGGAAAATCGGGGAGCCGCTGGCACGGCGGGCGGGTAGGGGGCAAAGGCGGCGCCGGCAGGAGCCGGGGAAAGATATCCAGCCCCCTGAGGAGGGTAACCAGGGGAAAAGGGGACGGGCGCGCCTCCGGCCTGCCCCGGGCAGGCTGGATAAGGCTGCTGGACCTGGGGAGGCTGCGGCTGGGGGGGATAGGGGGCCGGCTGGTAAGGAGCAGGGTTATAGACAGGTTGATTCATGCTTGTTCTCCTAAATAGGATGATTTATAAAACGGAGCACACCTTCTGGGCAAAGTCCGCCGGGTCCTCAATGGCCACGCCCTCGATGAGCAGGGCCTGGCCGTACAGAATTTCCGCGTAGAGCTTCAGCTTCTCCGGGTCGGAGGAGGCCAGGGCCCGGAGCCTTTCAAACACCGGATGGCCGGGGTTCAGCTCCAGCACCCGCTGGGCCTGGATCTTCTCCCGGGCGGGCATGGAATTGAGCACCTTTTCCATTTCCGTGGAGATCATGCCCTCGGTGGAGATGCAGGCGGCATGGCTCTTAAGGCTGGCGGAAAGCTTCACTTCCTTCACCTTGCCCTCCAGGGCCTTGCCCATGGCTTCCAGCAGGTCCTTGTTGTCCGCCGAGAGCTCCTTGGCCCGCTCCTTCTCCTCTTCGGACTGCAAATCCAGCCCCTCGGAGGAGATGTTTTTGAACTCCTTGTCCTGATATTTTTCCAAAATCCGCAGGGCGAATTCGTCCACATTGTCCGTCAGGCACAAAAGCTCATAGCCTTTTTCCTTTAAAGCCTCCGCCTGGGGCAGGGACAGCACCCGCTGGACGCTCTCGCCGCAGCCGTAATAGATGCAGGCCTGGCCCTCCTTCATGCGGTCCACATATTCTTTCAGGGTGACGGGCTTATCCCCTTCGGAGCTCATAAACAGCGCCAGGTCCTTGAGCTCGTCCTTTTTCGCGCCGTAATTGTCATAGATGCCGTACTTGATCTGCAGGCCGAAGCTCTTCCAGAACTCCTCGTACTTCTCCCGGTCGTTTTCCAGCATGGACTTGAGCTCGCCGGCGATTTTCTTTTCCAAGCGCCCGGCAATGAGCTTAAGCTGCCGGTCGTGCTGGAGCATCTCCCGGGAAATGTTGAGGGAGAGGTCCTGGGAGTCCACCAGGCCCTTGACAAAGCTGAAGCAGTCGGGCAGCAGGTCGGCGCATTTGTCCATGATCAGCACGCCGCTGGCGTAAAGCTGCAGGCCCTTTTCGAACTCCCGGGTGTAATAGTCCATGGGGGCGTTTTTGGGGATGAACAGCAAAGCGCTGTAGGTAGCCGCGCCCTCGGTGGAGGTGCGGATGGTCCGCAGGGGATCCTGCCAGTCGAAGAACTTCTCCTGATAGAAACGGTTCAGGTCCTCGTCCGTCACCCCGGACTTGGCCTTTTTCCAAATGGGGGTCATGGAGTTGAGGGTCTCGGTCTCAAAATAGGTCTCATACTCCGGGTCCTTGCCGTCCGTGCCGGTCCCCTCTTTCAGCTTGGACTTCTTCATCTCCATCTTAATGGGGTAGCGGATGTAGTCCGAGTAGCGCTTCACCAGCTGGCCGACGTGGTGCTGCTCCAAAAAGTCGGAATAATTTTCCTCGTCCCCATCGGGCTTGATGGTCAGGGTGATCGTGGTGCCGTGGCCCTCCTTGGAGCCGGGGACGATCTCATAGCCTTCCAGGCCGGAGGAACGCCAGGTCCAGGCTTCCTCCGAGCCAAAGGCGCGGCTTTCCACCACCACCTGGCTGCTGACCATAAACGCCGAATAAAAGCCTACCCCGAACTGGCCGATGATATCCACGCCGTCCGTTTTCTCGTTTTCCTTTTTGAACTGCAAGGAGCCGCTTTTGGCGATGACGCCCAGGTTGTTGTCCAGCTCTTCCCGGGTCATGCCAATGCCGTTGTCCGTGACGGTGAGGGTGCGGGCCTCCTTGTCCAGGTCGATGCGAATGAAAAAATCCTCCCGGGAAAGGCCGGTCTGGCCCTCTTGAAAGCCCCGGTAATAGAGCTTGTCAATGGCGTCGCTGGCGTTGGAGATAAGCTCCCGCAGGAAGATCTCCTTGTGGGTGTAGATGGAGTTAATCATCAGGTCCATCAGCCGCTTGCTTTCCGCTTGAAATTCTTTCAATGCCATAATGTAACAATTACTTCCTTTCGTCTTCCGGCCGGGGCCCTGCCCGGGGAGGCGGGCCCCGGCCGGTTTTGCGTATGATTACCTACTATTATAGCAGTGCGGCATGGAAGCGTCAAGGTAAAAATGCGGCGGGGGAAAATCCAACGCCATGGACCGGCAAAACCGGATTTTTATTCGTCCAGCAGGCTCAAAGGGATGGGCTTTTTCCACGCAAAAAAGCCGCGCGGAAGGCATTTCTGCCCCCGCGCGGCTTCTGTTCTCCGCCCGCCCTTCCCAATGCCGGGCCGGGCGGCTGGGTCTCGCTTAGTCCTCCTGCGCCAGGGTGAACTGATCCACCAGCTGCTTCAGGCTGGAGGCCTCGGCGGAGAGCTCCTGGCTGGCCGCCGCGCTTTCCTCGGCAGTGGCGCTGTTCGTCTGCACCACGGAGGAGATCTGGTCCACGCCCTCGGTGACCTGGACGATGGCGTTGGTCTGGGTTTCCACAGCCTTCACCACGATGTCCATCTGGGCGGTCACCTGGCCGGCCAGCTCGCTGGTGCGCTCCAGGGACTGGGTCACCCGCTCCACGGCCCGGCCGCCCTCTTCCACGGTGGCGATAGAGCCCTCGATCAGCTGGCGGGTGGCTTTGGCCGCTTCATCCGACTTGGTGGCCAGGTTTCGGACCTCTTCCGCCACAACCGCGAAGCCCTGTCCGGCGGTACCGGCGCGGGCGGCTTCCACGGCGGCGTTCAGGGCAAGAATATTGGTCTGGAAAGCAATGTCCTCAATGGTGGCGATGATTTTGGCAATCTGCTCGGAGGAGGAGGAGATCTTGCCCATTGCGGCGTTAAGTTCAGCCACATACTCCACGCTGGCTCCCAGCTGGGCCCCGGCCTGGTCCACATACTGCCCCGCCTCGCCGGCGGCGGAGGAGGTGCGCTTGGCGCTGGCGGAAATATCGTTGATGGTAGCAGCCAATTCCTCCACGGAGCTGGCCTGGGTCATGGAGCCCTGGCTCAAGGTCTGCGCGCCGGTGGAAACCTGGGCGCTGGCGGCGGACACCTGGCTGGCGGCGCCCTCGATCTGCCGCATGGTGCCGGTCAGCTGCTCCTTCAGCGTGCGCATGGATTCCAAAATGCTCTGGAACTCGCCCACATAGGCCTCCCGGTGGAAGGATCGGATGTCGAAGTTCTTGCGGGACATCTCGGTCAGCAGATAGCTGATGTCCCGCAGGATGGTGTTAAGGCCCGCTACCAGCTCCGCGGTGGAGCGGGTCAGCTCCGCCGTCTCGTCCTCGCCCTGGGTCTGGGGCACCGGGGAGCCCAGGTCGCCCTGGGCCAGCAGCTTCATCCGTTTGGCGCACGCCCGCATGGGCCCGCTGACGTTGCTGGAGAGCTTCAGCGCCACCGCCACGGAGGCCAGGATGGAGAGCAGGATGACGGACAGGTTGACGATGATGCCAAAATATGTATCGGCGAGGTAGTCCTTTTTCAAGGCGGTGACCGCCACGCTCCAGCCGTCGGTTCCCTCCACGGGCGCATAGGCGGAAAAGCGCGGGCCGTCGGCGGCCCGGTAGCTGCCAAAGCCGGTCTGGCCCTGGCACATGGCCTGGTGAATGGCCGCCAGCTCCTTCAGGGAGGAATCCGACTCCGCCTCCCGGCCGATGTTCTGGGTGGTGATGGTCTCCAGGGTGGTGTCGGCAATGGTGTCGCCGGAGCGGCTGATCATATAGGCCCGGCTGCTCTCGCTGACCTGGATGGAGGAGACGATATCGTTCAGAAACGTCTCATGGGGCACAAAATAGACCACACCCACAATGCCCCCGCCATGCTGGCCTTCGGCATAGAGGGGGGCGGCAACCATAATGGAAAGCTCGCCGGTGATCTTGCTGATCAGGGGCTCGGACACATACACGTTGCCCTGCATGGCCTGGCGCACGTATTCCCGGTCGGAATAGTCCTTGCCGTCAAACAAGCTGACGCCGTCCGTGCCGATCAGATTGCCCCGCTGAAAGCCGTGCATCTGCACCCGCTCGTCGATAATCCCGCGCTTTTCCTCCACGGACACAGCCGGGTCGGCCAGCTGGGGGACGCAGCCCGTGTCCACCACCACGTTCTTATAAGCGGTCAATTCCTGGGAGATGCGCTCCGCGGCCAGCACGGCGGTCTCGCTCATCATTTGCTCCACGGTGGAAAGGGTGCTGTTGTAGCTAAGGGTGATGCTGGAGCACCCCACCGCTACCAGGGCAAGCACGACGGTCGCGATGAGGCAGACCGTGATTTTCTTTCGGATGCTGTTCATCTTCATCTTAATCCACACTCCATTAGAACTGATAATGCGTTGGGCCGTTTCGGGCTTGTTTGTAAAACGGGGGACGCGGGCCTACGCGTCCTGCCTGGGAAAAACCTGTCCATCGCAAGTCTGAGAGCGGCCGGCAGGGCGAAAGGCGGCGGTTTTCCTCCTTAAAATTGGCAGAGCGGAGTGATGGGAGGCCCCTCTTCCGGCCAATCGTTCCGCGCGTCCTCTTTATATAAACAATCCCTGGAAACAGGTTCCTGTTTATTATATCTGGACCGGAGGCTTTTGTCAATGGCGGGCAGAGAGAAACGCTCATTTTACAAGGCGGCCGGAGCAGAAGGCGGGGGTGCGGGCCGGGAGCTCTTTTTCCAGCCCGCCAGGAAGGGTTCAGCCTTTTCGCAGCAGTTCCAGCATGGGGCCCAAAAACGCGGGATCGGTCATGTCGTACGAGCGCCGGATCGCTTCCTCCATTTGCGCTTCCTCCGGGGTTTTGCAGGCCTTGCGGGCCAAATACTTTTTGAGGCCCTTCATCAGGAGCCGGTCCAGCGGGCCCATGCGCTCGTAGCACAGCCCCGCCTGCATGTAAAAGTGGGGGATGGCCTCCCGCTGCTCCGCTGTCAGGTTCTGCGCCCAAAACTGCTCCAGCGTCTCCTGGGCGGTATTGGGCATGGCCCCGGTGACGAAGAGCGCCAGGCGCTTTGCCCCCGACCTCTCGAAAGCGGACAAGGCCTGCCGCAGGCCCTCCGCCCGGCCCGCGTGGGCCCTGGTGCCGAAGACCACCGTGTCGTAGCCCTTCATGGCCCCCCGGCCCCATGGGGCGATGGCGCAGGCAAGCTCTTTTGCCGCCCACTCCGCGTATTTTTGGGTAAAGCCGGTTTTTGAGCGGTATAGGATGATGGTCTTATTCATGGATTCTCCCCCACAATCTGTTTTAAAAAGGCCTGATAGGCAACGTCCTGCTGGGCGAAGACCTCTCCGGCAGGGATGCCGGGGGAGGTGACCGCGAAAACCGTGCCCAGCCCCAGGGTGTAGATAAGCATGTGCAGGTGCAGCGCCCTGGCCTTTTCCAGGCTGACGCCCAGAGCCTCCGCGATGGACTGGGCCGTGCCGGGGCTGGCGGAGCGGTCGTAAAGCTCGGGCAGGGAGGAAACGCCCAGCCGGGGCTGAAAAATGAAGATGCGGAACAGCTGGGGCTCTTCCTGGGCCAGCTGCAAGTAAGCCCGGCCCAAGGAGGGGAACAGGTTGTGCGGGTCCACCCGCCGGGCGGCAAAGTCCCGCACAAAGGCGTCGGTCCGCCCGACCACCTCCTGGCGCAGGCTGTGGATATTCTGGCAGTAGCTGTACAGCGGCTGAACGGAGCAGTTCAGAGCCTGGGCGATGTTCTTCACCATGACCCGCTCCAGCCCGCCGGAGCGGGCCAGGGCAAAGGCGGCGTCTACCACCATCTCCCTGGTAATGCGTTGTTTTGGCATGGGCCCTCCTTGTAGAACAGGAATTATATAACACAATTTATATAATCCGCATTATACACTGTCGGGCCAGACCTGTCAAGGGGTGCCCCACAGAAAATCGCCTTGTTAAACGGGGCAGGGCTCTTGAGGCCGGGCGGCCTGCGATCAGCTGGATTTGCATTAAAAGTTTCCCCCATTCGCTTGCATTATTTGGTTAGATATGCTATGCTTAGGCTCAATCCAATTTCCCCTAAAAGGAGGGTTCGGGATGAATCTTATCCCAAAAATCAACGGAAAAGTCTCTCTTACCGGCGGCGTATGCAGCTATGGCGGCCAAACTCCCGTAACGGCGGCGAACGGCGCCGGCATACCGCGGGAGGGGTATGTGCTGACGGTGGAACCGGAGGAAATCAAAATAGAGGCCGGGGACGGCGCCGGGGCCTTTTACGCCAGACAGACCCTCGAGCAGCTGGCCCGCGAGGGGGACATTCCCTGCGGCCGCTATGAGGACGCGCCGAAGTTCCCGTTCCGCGGCTTTATGCTGGACGTGAGCAGGCATTTCTTCGGCGTGGAGGAAATCAAGAAGCTCCTTGACCACATGGCGAAGCTGAAGCTGAACGCCTTCCACTGGCACCTGAGCGACGACCAGGGCTTCCGCATTGAGAGCCTGAAGTTCCCCGAGCTCAACCGCATCGGTTCCTGGCGCGATGAGGGCGGGCAAAAAGCCGGGGGGTATTATACCCAGGAGGAGATCCGGCAGGTAGTCGCCTATGCGTCGGAGCGCTTCATCAATATCATCCCTGAAATCGACCTGCCCGGCCACACCGGGGCGATCGTCGCCACCATGCCGGAGCTGAGCTGCTCTGGCGAGCCCCATCAGGTAGGGTTCGGCACGGGCCTCAATCCCCGGATACTCTGCGCCGGGAACGAAAAGGTATACAGCTTTTTGTACGAATTGCTGGATGAAGTCTGCCAGCTGTTCCCCGGACCGTATTTCCACATCGGCGGCGATGAAGCGCCCAAGTCCGAGTGGGAAAAGTGCCCCCGCTGCCAGCAGAGGATCAAGGACGGGGGCCTTAAGGACGAGGAAGACTTGCAGGCGTGGTTTACCGGCAGGCTGGTCGAGTTTTTAGAGAGCCGGGGCAAGACGGTGATCGGGTGGAACGAGATCCTGACCTCGGGCACGGTCAGCCCCAAGGCCGTTGCCCAGTATTGGATTGAGAGCGGCAAGGAATACTCGGATAAAGAGGCCGGCAAGGGACGGAAATTCGTGTTCTCCAATATGAGCGCGTTTTATCTGGACTACCCCTGCGCGGTGATTGGGATGCGGCCCATCTATGAGTATGACCCCTACATTATAGAGGGAAAACCCATCCCGAAGGATCAGGTGCTGGGCCTGGAGGCCCCTCTATGGACGGAGCGGGTGATAGAGAACAGCCATGTGGAACGGCTTGTGTTCCCACGGCTGCTGGCCCTGGCGGAAAACGGCTGGACCGCCGGTAAAGATTTCACGGGCTTTATGTCCCGCGCCGCAATCTATACCGAATATCTCAAGGAGCAGGGCGTCGCGGTCACCCCCATAGCGGAGTGCGACCCCCACGGGGCCGAAGGCGCCCGTATGGCCGGGCTGCAGATCGTAGAAGTCGTCACTGGCTTTACCCAGGCGCAAAAGGACAAGGAGCAGCGGGGCAAAACCATGCGCAGCCTTGGGAAGATACTGCTGGACGGCTTCTTGAAGCGCTCCGGCTACAGCCAGGACGAGCAGGCCTTGGCCTATGAGAGCATGGAAAAGGCGATTCGGGAGATGGGGCTGTAGGCCCCCTGTTTCGCGGCCGCGCCGCGTTTTGCGCACAAATGAAGGACGAAAGAGGATGTGCGGGGCTTGCCCGAAGGGGCGGCCCCGCCTTTCTGACGTCAAAGCGCCGTAGACGCTCCGGCCTGCGGCGCCCGCCTTTTGCCTATGCTCCAGCCCGCATTTCGGAGCGCGCCCCATCCCTGATTACGGTTTTTCGTCCGCCCATCCCTTTTGAAATTTGGTAAAAAATGTGTTATTATATCTAGGCGATCTACTTACCCTAAACTTTTCTATAAAAGGGGCGTTTCTATGCGATTCATAGAAAACAAAAGACTCGCCGCGCGGATCGGGATCATCACCACCGCGATTACCCTGGCCGGGATGGCGCTGCTCTGGGTGTTCGTGTCCACCAACGCCGCCATGGTAGTGAAAAACGATATCACCAACCAGATGACGGACGCCGTGGAAGCCCGTGCCGCGATCATTGACGAATACGTACTCTCCGCGGAGGAGTACATGTCCGCCTTCGCCCTTGGCAGCGAGGTGCGCGGCCTGCTCTTAAATCCGGACGACCCCGCGCTTCTGGCCAAGGCGCAGAAGTATACGGAAGATTTCGCCTCCGTCAAGGGAATCTTCGAGGGCCTCTACATAGCCACCCCGGATACGCATGTCCTGACCCATACCTCCCAGGGAGCCATCGGCATGACCACCCGGTCCGGAGACTCTTTGGCCAGCTTTCAGGAGACCATCCTGGCGCGGCGGGAGCTGACGAATTTGGGCATTATGAAGTCTCCCGGTACGGGCAGCATGATCCTGTCCATGTACTACCCCATTTTTGAGGACGGGCGCTGCATCGGGTATGTTGGCGCGGGCGTTTATGCCAGCCACCTGATGGACTCGCTGCTGGACCTCGATATAAAGGGCCTGCCGGACAGCGAGTATGTGTTCCTAAATGTGGACACGGGCGTATACCTCTACCATGAGGACGAGAATCTGCTGAACACCGAGACCACCGACGCCGGCTATCTGGAGATCATCCGCCGCATTCAGGCGGACGGCGGCGTCCAGGCCAATACGCTCTCCTACCGGGACGGGAACGGCGTGGAGCAGCTGGTGGTCTACAAGTACTTAAAGGACCGGAATTGGGTCTTTATGGTCCGCGACAGCGCTACCGAGGTCTATTCCGCAGTGACCAGCGTGCGCGTTCTGGTAGGCGTTCTCTGCGCCGTTATGGCGGCCGCCATTATCCTCCTTACCTTGCTGCTCCTGCGGCGGGAGGGAAGGGAGCTTATGGTAGTGGAGCGGTCTATCAGCCGGTTGGGAGACCTGAACCTCTCCGCCGACCAGGAGCTGGAGCCCTTTTACGGCCGCTCGGACGAGATCGGCATGATTGCCAAGACCACCCACCGGGTATGCGGCTGCCTGCGCAAGACCATCGACGATGTAGGGCGCATCCTGGGCGAGATGGCGGACGGCAACTTCACGGTAGACGTGACGGAAAACGAAGCCTACTATATCGGCGACTTCAAGGCCCTGGCGGGCAGCCTTTGGTCCATACACGCCAATTTGGTGGAGGTGATGCGCGACATCTCCCAAGTCGCCGGCCAGGTGGACGCCAGCGCGGAGCGGGTGTCCTCCGGCGCCCAGGCGCTGGCCCAGGGCGCCACGGAGCAGGCGGCCTCAGTCGACGGGCTCATGTCAAACGTGACCGCCATTACCGCCCAGATACAGACCAGCACCGTGCGCTGCGGCAACGCCAGCGAGCTGGTGGACCAGGCCACGGGTTTTTCGGTTGAAGCGGACGCCAAGATGGAGCAGCTGACCACGGCCACCAGGAATATCGACGAGGCCTCCGCCCAGATCGGCACCATCATTAAGACGATCGAAGATATCGCGTTCCAGACCAACATCCTGGCGCTGAACGCCGCGGTAGAGGCCGCGCGGGCCGGAACCGCGGGCCAGGGCTTCTCCGTGGTGGCGGACGAGGTGCGCAGTTTGGCGGGAAAATCCGCCGTGGCCGCCCAGAATACCAACAACCTCATCAGCCGTTCGATCCAGAGCGCCAAGACGGGGACGGAATCCACGGACCTGGCCGTTTCCGCCATGCGGGATATCAACGGCTGCATCCAGTCCATCAAGGCGCTGATGGATGAAATCGCCGCCGCCAGCGTCCAGCAGTCGGAGATGATCGCCATGGTCGAATCCGGCATTAAGGAAATTTCCGCGGTGGTCCAGGACAATTCCGCTGCCGCGGAAAAGAGCGCGACCGTCTCAAAGGAACTGTCCCAGCAGGCGCGGGCGCTGAACAGGCTAATCAGTAACTTCCGGATCGATTAGGCGGAAGGACTGCCGTTTGCATCACGGATCGGGTTTCCCCCGGGCGGGGCCCGATCTGTTTTTTTGTCCGGGATACGGCTGGCCTGATCTATCATTACAGTGAACCCGGTTCAAAGCTTCCCAGCCCCAAAGGGCTGCACAGCCGGGGCGCACCCGCTGTTCGGCAGTTGAATGATCGCATTACGCATAGTCCTGTACGGCAACCGTATTCCGAATTGGAAGTACTGAAATGACGATTCAAGTCAAAGAGTTCGATATGCTGATAGAGATTCAGAAGCATCTCAACGCCGAGGGTTCGAGGCCCGAACTGGCAGCAGCTTTGCTGCGGACAATTAACCGGATGCACCGAGAGTATGAGCGGGCCTGGGTCAAGAATCACCGCCCAAAACCCGTGCCGGAAAGTATGCAGAAACAGCTGGCAAAAGAAGAAGCTCCCTTGATGCGTCGGCTGCTGGACGCCGGATATCCGCTTGAGGATATGGACCATCACGAATCAGACCTTTACGTGTACGTGACGCCGCTGAGCACAAAGGTCATATCTCTGACATGCGTGTTCTGCAAAATACTAGGCACGAGATGGGTCAGATGAATACGATTAAACTGAGCCTGTCCCCCGGAGAGTACGCCGAGTACACCTTCTTCGCCGCAAAGGAGGGAAGCAGCGTCTCCGTGGAATTCGGCCTGGGTTCCGTTGGAAATGTGGAGGTGTTCTAGGACGGCAGAAGCCTTGGCATAGTGTCCTCGGGGGACGCCCCGCTGTCCCTGCTGCCCGCCGCAGAGACGGTGATTCGCGTGGCCGGAAGGTCTGGCGAGAGCCGGCTTGAGAGGATAATCTTTGAATAGACGGGCCCCGGACGTGAATCGCTTATTGAAATCCGAAGGATCGTTGAGAAGATCGCACCAGCTTACTGGGCTTTTGCTGCCGCCCCCACAGAACAGGACAGGCTCCTTCACCTGGCATCTCTCCCGCAGCAACCCTAGGGACAGGGCCAGGTTCATGGCTACGCCCTCCATCACGGCCCGCAGCAGGCCGGCCCGGCTGGTGCCTAGCTGCAAGTTCATAAAGGCCCCTCGCAGATTGGGGCTGGGATCCTGCATGGTGCCCCCGGCCAGCCCCGGGTGGAACAGCACCCCGCCCGCGCCCAAAGGCTCGGCGGCGGCAAGCCTGTCCATCTCCTGATAGGCCGTTTCTTTATCCAGATCAGGGAAGAGTACGTCCCGGGCCCAGCGCAGGGAGTTCCCGCCAGCGAACAGGGAGTAAGCGGAGGTGTACATGCCCTCCTGTAAGTGGGCAAAGGTATAGGGCCGGGTGTCAAAGTCCAGCACGGGCTTTTTGCAGTTGACAGGCACCCAGGCTGAGGAGCCCAAAGAGATATAGCTACGGCCTTCCTCCGCGCCTGCCGCGCCCATAGCCATACAGGCGTTGTCCACCCCGCCGCAGAAAACCGGCGTCCCTGCCCGCAGGCCGGTCTGGGCCGCAGCGGAAGAGGTGACCCGCCCTATCTCCTGATGGGAGGGCCCAGGGGACAGGAACATGTCCTCCGGCAGGCCGGCTGCCCGCAGAAAGTCCTCCCGCATGACGCCCCGCTCCAAATCAAAGGCCCCGGCGCCGCTGGCGTAGGAATAATCTGTGGCCAGCCTGCCTGTCAGCAAAAAATTGATATAATCTTTTGAACCAACAACACGGGTTGTCTTAGGGTCTGTTCACATAAGTGGGATTGTGATATAATCAAAGAATGGAAATAAAG
>CAOKRG010000013.1 GCA_948471095.1 uncultured Oscillospiraceae bacterium | reverse complement strand
GCAACGCAGAGTTTATCCATACATAGCATATCGGGGATTGGCAGGAAGCCAGTTAGCTACTCCATCCGCGTCCACCGAGGCAGAGGGCCGGATGGTAAGCAATTAAAGCCTTACACAGCTACATTTGAGGTCAAGCCAACCTGGACAGAAAAGAGCGCAAAAAAGAAAGCCGAGGCTTTTGCCGCGACTTTTGAGAAAGAGTGCCGGGAGGGTATGCACGCTGATACCCGGCAAACCTTTCAGCAGTATGCTGAGTATGTGTTGCAACTCAAAGAGCAAACAGGTGTGAAACACACCACAATCAGAGCCTATCAGTCCTCAGCCAAAAGGGTGTACCCAGCCATTGGGCACATACGAATCACCGAGCTTCGCCCCCAGCACCTCAATCAGTTCTATGCTTCTCTGAACCAGCCCGGAGCAAACTCCCGCACCGGCGGGCCGCTGTCACCCAAGTCCATCAAGGAGTGTAACGTGTTCATTTCCACCGTGCTGGAGCAGGCTGTCCGGGAGGGGCTGGTACTGTACAATGCCGCTCACCGCGCTACCGTCCCTCGCCAAGTGAAGAAAGAGGTGCAGTTCTTCCAGCCAGACGAGGTTGCCGCTATCCGCGAAGCTTTGGAGAGCGAGCCTCTCAAGTGGAAAACGATCACACACCTACTGCTAATCACAGGTATGCGCCGTGGTGAATTGCTCGGCTTGAAATGGGTTAAAGTAGACTTCGACACTTGTACCATCCGCATAAATAACAACGTGATTTACAGCCCTGACCGCGGCATATACGAAACCACTCCCAAAACAGAAAAATCCCGCTGGACGATTGCTCTGTCCCGCAAGACTATGGACTTGTTGGGGGAGTACCGCATCTGGCAGAACACGGAGCGCCTGCGGCTGGGAGACTACTACGAGGACCGTGACTTTGTGTTCGCCCAAGACACCGGCGAGCCCATGCACCCCGACAGTGTGACCACTTGGCTCGACCGTTTCAGTAAGCGCCACGGCCTGCCCCATATCAATCCCCATGCCTTCCGCCACACAATGGCAAGTATGCTCTACTTCGCCGGTGTGGACAGCGTAAGTATCTCCGCCCGCTTGGGTCACGCGCAAGTAAGTACCACCGCTGACATCTACGCCCATGTCATAGAAGCTGCCGACCAGAAATCAGCGGATATCCTGGGAGAAATTTTCTTGAAAAAAGCGTAAGTCTTTGGGGTTCCGTTGAACTCAGAGTTGAACTGACCGCTGGATATCCAAAAGTTGAATTATAGTTGAACTCAGGGGCCAAACCGACCCCTAAATTTTGTTGTAAAAGAAAGAAAAAAACCCGGGAAACGACTTGTTTCCTGGGTTTTTGCTGGCACGCCAGAAGGGATTCGAACCCCCGACCTTTTGGTTCGTAGCCAAACACTCTATCCAGCTGAGCTACTGGCGCTTGTCTCAACTTCCTTATTATAATCCCTTCCGCGACAAATGTCAAGGGTTTGTTCAAAAGATTTTGAAATGGGCAAGCATTACAATTAGGTTACACAAGGTCAAACGGCCTGTGTAACCTAATTTTTTTGTATATCCGGGCCGGGAAATCAAAGGAGGACACCAAAATGAAGCACGTTATGCGGAACGGGGGTGCGTTGACAACGGCGGGGAATTCGCGGACGTGGAACGGCTGGAACGTTCCGTGCTGACAAAGGGCAAGCGCACGAAGGTTTACTATTGCCACCCATACAGCAGTTACGAGCAGGGAAGCAATGAGAACGAAAACAAAATAATTCGGCGGCACTTCCCGAAAGGAACGGACTTCGGGAAAGTGACCGCCGCAGAAGTCAAGCGCGCGGAAAGCTGGATTGCCAACTATCCACGTAAAATTTTAGGCTGGAAAACGTCTGAAATGCTATTCCGCGCCGCCGTCGCCGCCCTCTGAAAAATATTTCAATTTTTTCGCATTTACTCTTGACATTTCCGCTGCGGTTTTCGCCTTGAAACCGCCTGACGCTTGGCAATGATCCGGCTTTTCTCCGGTAATAAAACACGCTCTAGGGTTTGTTTGAAAAGAGAGGGAATGTCAAACTTTTCCCCAAGGGCAGGCGGCTTCCAGGCGGAAAGCGTCTGGCTATGGGCAGAAAGACGGCGATTTCGATTTTTCAAACAGACCCCATGGGGAAGCGAAGGGACAAAAAGAAGGGGCGCGGATGCGGCCCCTCCTGTCGTAGACATGGTTTTACGCGGCGTCCCGCGTGCGGTTCTTTTTGTAGAGCAGATATAGGCCTTCCAGCATGAGGTTTTCATCGTAATGCAGGGGCTCCCGGCAGAAGGGGTGCACCACGGCCATCAGCCCGCCGGTTGCCACGGCGGTCACCGGGCGGCCCAGTTCTTCGCCGGTCCGGCGGATCAGCCCGTCGATCATCAGGGCGCTGCCGTACACCGCGCCGGACTGCATGCAGTCGATGGTGTTGCTGCCGATGAACCGCTCCGGCGGGCCCAGGTGGATGTAGGGCAGCTGGGCCGCCCGGGCGCTGAGGGCGTCCACCGAGAGGCGCAGGCCGGGGATGATCATGCCCCCCAGGTAGGCCCCGGTCTCATCGATGACGGACATGGTGGTGGCGGTGCCCATATCGAAAATCGCCAGCGGCGGCGGATACTTGGCCAGGGCCGCTACCGCGTCCACCACCAGGTCCGCGCCCAGCTGGGCCGGGTTGTCCATGCGGATGTTCAGCCCGGTCTTGAGCCCCGCGCCCACGCAGAGGAAGCCGCGGCCCGTCATCAGCTCCATGGCGTCCTTCATCACCTTTCTCAGCTCCGGCACCACGCTGGACAAAATGCCGCCGGAAATCTCCCCCGGGGCGATGCCCCGGTTTTTCAGCAGGCCCGCTACCAGCAGGCAGTATTCGTCGGCGGTCTGGTCCCGGTTGGTGTGCAGCCGCACGGTGAGGATGAGCTTTTCCCCCTGCCAGCAGCCCAGCACGGTGTTGGTGTTGCCAATGTCAATGGTGAGTATCATCGGTTTTCTCCTTTTGCGCGGGATGCTCCGGCAGGGCTTGGTCCAGCTTTTGCAGAACCCGGCCGGCCCGTAAGACCCGGTCCAGCCCCAGGCAGACCACCGGGGCCAGCACGGCGGCGGCGATGGCCTCGGGCACGCCGTTGGCAAACACGATGGCGAGGATGCCCCCCCACACCGCGTCTCCGGCAATGCCCTGGGCCGCCGCGAAGGAGCCGCCCAGGGTCAGCCCCATCAGGCCCATCACCAGCCCGGTGTTGACCGCCGAGCCCAGCGCCCCCGCAAAGGCATAGCCCGCCGCTTTCAGGGCGGTCCGGTTCCCGGGCAGGCGCGCAAAGAGCTTTACCGCGAACCAGGGCAGCACGCCCACCAGAATCCTCGGCACAAAGCAGATCGCCAGCGCCCAGAGGGAGCCGCGGCTTTCGCCGGGCAGGGGGACCAGCGGGGAGAAAGCGAAGCTCAAGAGGCTGGGGGCCATGGTGTTTTTCCACAGGCTGATGGCCCCGAACACGCCGCCCAGGAAAGCGCCTTTCTTGGGGCCGAGCAGCACCGAACCGATGATCACCGGCACATGAAGGATGGTGGCCTTGATAATGGGCAGGTCGATGAGGCCCAGTGGCGTGAAGCCCATGACAAGAAGCAGGGCCGTGAACAGGGCGGTGAGCACCAGGCCTTGCAGCTTTTGGGCGCTCTGGGGTTTGGGGACGGAATTTGTCATAAAAATTACCTCCTGCTGCCGCTCCTTCAGCCGGATGCGGCGCGTTAGTTGTTTGCCCCGGCGTTTTGTGTGCCAGTCCTGTCCAAAGGTACAGGCCGGCCCCAACGCTTTTGGGCGGTTCCTATTATATACGGCCGGAAGGAATTTTGCAAGATGGATGGGAAAATAATTCAATGGATTTCTTGTCAAAATAGATTTGTTGAGGAATAGATGGCCTCTGGGCGCAAAGGGCGCGGCCTCAGCTGCCGGTTCGGCCGGGGGAGTGGCCAAACGCGTGTTTCATACGGAGAAAGCTCCCTGAGCGCAACAGCAAAAGTTTCGTCAACCTTTTCAAAGGTTGCAGGGTGTGGGGCGGAGCCCCACGGTCTTGCCGGAGTGGGCCCGCCCTTTGGCCCCGGAGGCCTTCTAATACTTCTATAACAAACGCCCCTTGACCGCGCAATTCATCTGGCTCTCTGCTATTCCGCTCATTCAGGAGAACAGCCTCCTCACCGCTCTGGCATGTACCAATAGGAGTTGAACTGGTAGAGGTAGGTCCGCGCGCCCCGGGGCATCTGGGTCAGGGCGTTGAAGACGTTGAAATAGTCCGCCGCGCCCATGCTGGCGGACAGGGCCCCGAAGGCCAGCAGGAAGGGCACGCCAAAAAGCATTCCCAAAAGATAGGGCAGAAACCCAAAAACAAGGTTGGGCAGCAGGGACATGAACACGAAGCGGGCTTTGGACATATCCTCCGGACCGGCCACGAAGAGCATGCCCTGGGACAGGTTGGTGTAAAAATACACGTCCCCTTTAAAGCATAGGGCGTGGAGCAGCTCGTGGGGGACCAGCGCCGCCAGAGGGGTGGTGAAGCCCAGGATCATCTGTAAGCGGTGCTGGAGAAAGGGCGCGCGGAAGAGGGCGGGGACCAGCAGAAGGGCCAAAACTCCAAAAGACGCCAGGTTTGCGGCAATGGCCAGGGCTTTGGCGCTTTGGAATTCCCGGAAGGGCACGGCCCCGGGGCGGTGCTCCCCGTGGGGGATGGAGGCGGGGTCCAGATTATATTTTCCTCTGTAGTGGAGCTTCATGCGGAACTCCTTTCTAAAAAAACTAAAGGATTTAAAACAGCAAAAAGCCCCGGCTTATTCCAAAAGGCCGGGGCTTGGGTCTTTTTGTGGGAGTGTCCAAAGGGAGCGGTTTGAAGTTTTACGGAGTGGGTCTCGCCTACCGGCTCGGTCGGGTCAGAACGATTGCCACTGGCAATCTTCCCCCTCCGGCGGTCAAGTTCATCAAAGATGAACTTGCGGGGCTCTGGGTCTCGCCTGCCGGCTCGGTCGGTTCGCAGCATGTCTGCCACTGGCAGACGCTCACCCCCTAAGAACCCACGAGTTATCCTTTGGATAACTCGTCCACTTCTTGAAAAAGTGGACAAGACTTTTACGGTTCGCTCTCTGGAACTTTTGGGGTTCCACTCTTTCCTTCGGACGCTTCCTGGCTTCGGCGCGGTCTCTGTTAGTCCCGCATGATGACGCCGTTGCCGTCGAAGCGGGGGCCGTTGGAGGAGAGGATCATCACGCCCTCGATAAAGCCCCATACGGCCGCGGCCACGGTGCCCAGGCCGCAGGTGAGAAGCCCGCCCGCCAGACTGAGCACCAGCTGAATGGTGGCCCGGGTGTTGAAGCCCATGTAGAAGTTGTGCACCCCGAAGACGCCCAGTATGATGGCCAGAAGGCCCGCCGCCAGACGGCTCTTCTGCTGGTAGCCCACGGGCGGGGTGGTGTATTTGGGCTGCTGGGGCTGGACGGGCTGGTAGCTTTGGGCGGTGTAATTGGGGGGCTGGTAGTTGGTCTGGTAGGACTGGGCGTAGGGCTGCTGGTAATTTTGCTCCGGCTGGGGCGGCTGCTGGTAGGGCGGGTCCTGGCGGACCTGGCTGCCGCTGTAGCTGTACTGGCCCTGGGGAGCGGGTTCCGGCTCGGGCGCGGGAGGCTCCGGGGCCCGGGGCGGGTCCGGGAACTGGATGGAGGGGGCGGGCGGATCCGGCTCCAGCGTCAGCTGGGGCATGGGCTTGCCCTCCGGCACGGGGGCGGCCGGTTGCTCGGGAGCAGGATGCTCTGGAGCAGATTGCTCCGGCGCGGGGGTTTCCGCGGGCTGGGAATTCAGGTCCTTATTTTCAAGATCGCTCATAGAGGGAATCCTTCCTTTCAAAAAAGTGTGGGAGGCGGGGTCCGCCGGTCAGTCTTTCAAGAAGACTCCGTTGGCGTCGGTGTTGATGCGGCCGTCCAGAAGCTTGACGCCGTCCAGAATGCCCCAAATCATGATGAAGATGGCGCCGAAGCCGCAGGTGAGCAGGGAGATGAGCAGCTGCATCAGGCCCCGGGAGGTGTTGCCCAGGTAGAAGCTGTGGACGCCGTAGGTGCCCAGAAGGATCGCCAGGATCCCCGCTGCCAGACGGCTGCGCTGCACGTAGCCCGGGGGAGGATCGATGCCGGCCTGGGGCTGGTATTGGGGGGGATTGTACATGGGCTGCTGGCCCTGGGGCTGGTAGCCGCTGTTATTGTAATCTGCCATGTGAGAACCACGTTCCTTTCTTCACGCGTTGTGTGTAAGGCGGGATTTTCTTGATCTTGCCCTTATCTTACCATGAACCAAGCGGGGACGCAAGAGGGGGGAGGGAAAAGTAAGGGATTCGTAATGTGTTGAAAGGGATTTGCAGGCCTTTGGCAGGGGTTTCGAAAAAAATGGAAAGAAATTTACCTTTTTCCTCCAAAATTTGCCTTCGAGAGGGCAAATTTTTTTGTTTTTTGAGGGGTGTATGAAAGGAGGTTTTCGCGGGAGGGAAGCTTGAGAGAAAAGGAGAAGGGAGGGAAAATCAGGTCCGGACGGAGGGCCGGAGCGTCTTCACATTTTTGTTGGGAAGGAGAGGAGAGGACTTGTTCGAGTTTCGGAAAAAGCCGGGGAAAGGGGCCCAAGCGGCGGTGAGCGTGCAGACCCGCCCACTGGGGCCCCGGACCGCCCTGCCCATGGGCGCCAGCGAACGGGAGCTGTACCGGGCCCTGCGCCAGGCGGTGCCGGTGATTGACGCGGCCATCTACAAGCTGCGGCGGCTCATCGGGGAATTCCGGGTGGAGTGCCCGGACCCGGCGGCGCAGAAGGGGCTGGAGGAGTTTTTGGCCAGCGTGCAGGTGAACGCGGCGGGGGCCGGAATCCATGAATTTCTGGGAATCTACTTGGAGGAGCTGATCACCTACGGCACCGCCGTGGGGGAGATGGTGCTCTCCGGCGGGCAGGTGGGGGCCCTGTACAACGCGGGGCTGCGGAACCTCTGCCTGGAAGAGGACGGGGCCCTGGGGGTGAAGGTTTCGGTGCTGGACCGGGAGGGGCGGCGGGCCTGCCCCTATCCGGAGCTGCTGCTGGTTTCGGCGCTGAACCCGGAGGCCGGGTCCCCCTGGGGGGTCTCGCTGCTGCGGGGGCTGCCGGGGGTGAGCGACGTATTGCTGAAAATCTACCGCACCTTGGGGGTCAACTGGGAGCGCATGGGCAATGTGCGCTTCGCGGTGACCTGCCGCGCGGACGGGGCCCTGGGTGGCGCGGAGGAGCGGGCCCGCCAGATGGCGGAGGAGTGGAAGGCGGCCATGACCAGCCGGGAGCCCCGGGACTTTATCGCTGTGGGGGACGTGGCCATTCAGGCCATTGGCGCGGACGGCCAGGTGATGGAGAGCGAGGCCCCGGTGCGCCAGATGCTGGAGCAGATTGTGGCCAAGCTGGGCCTGCCGCCCTTTCTGCTGGGGCTGTCCTGGTCCTCCACTGAGCGGATGTCCAGCCAGCAGGCGGACGTGCTGACCAGCGAGCTGGAGGCCTACCGGCGGGTGCTGGCTCCGGTGGCCCGGAAGATCTGCGGGACCTGGCTGGCGCTGGCGGGGTATTCCACGGAGTGCCGGGTGGTGTGGGACGAGATCACCATGCAGGACGAGGTGGACCACGCCAACGCCCGCTACCTGACCGCCCGGGCCAAAAAGCTGGAGCGGGAGATGGAGGAGAGCGGGGCGCGGCCCGCAGGCTGAGGGGAGGCCGCCGCTTCCGCCCCAGGCGGAAGGCGGGGGCGGAGCCCCCGCGCCCCGGCGAAGCCGGGGCCGGCGGCCGGGCTGGCTGGGCCCCCACGGGTCCGGCTGGCCGGAATGGCACGAGGCGAATGGAAAGGAGAAAGCTGAATGAACACAAAAGAGGGACTGGTCCGGAAGGCCCCGGAGGGGCTGGGGCCGGAAGAGATGGAGGAGATCAACCGGTACACCCGCCGGACCTACCAGCCGGAGGAGGTTTACGCCTTCTCCCTGGTGCTCTGTGACAACGAGGTGGACCGGGACAACGAGAGGTTCGCGGTGGAGAGCCTGGAGGCGCTTAAGGAGCTGTTTTTGGGCAAGACCTGCATTTTCGACCACGAGCGCAAAAGCGCCAACCAGACGGCGCGTATCTACCGCACCGGCCTGGAGCGCGTGCCGGAGAAGACCACCCAGGCGGGCGAGGAGCTGGTGCGGCTGACCGCCCGGGCTTACCTGCCCCGGACCAGCGGCAGCCAGGAGGTGATCGAGCTCATTGAGAGCGGCATTCTCAAGGAGGTGAGCGTCAGCTGCAGCGTGAAGCGGAAGGTTTGCAGCGCATGCGGCAGGGAGAGCTGCCAGCACGAAAAGGGGAAGCTCTACGGCGGCAAACCGGCCCACTGGGTGCTGCTGGAACCCACGGACGCCTACGAGTGCTCCTTTGTGGCGGTGCCGGCCCAGCGGGGCGCGGGGGTGGTGAAGCGCTTTGGGGCAGGCGGTTTGGACAAGCTGCTGGAAGGGCCGCCCCAGGAGGTGCTGTTGACTAAGAGCCAGACCCGGGAGATCGGAAAGCGCTTTCGGGAGCTGCGCCAGCAGGCCCTGTGGGGCCAGGCCTACCGGCGGGAGCTGGAGGCCGGGGCGCTGCGCTACAGCGCCATCGTCCAGCCGGCCATGCCCCGGGCGGTGATGGAATCCGCCGTAAAGGGCCTGGCGCTGGAAGAACTGCGGGAGATGGAGAAGACCTACCGCCAGATGGCCCAGAAGGCCCTGCCCCTGGCCCCCCAGCTGGCTCCCAGGCGGCAGGAGGGAGAACCGGAAAACGGCCAGTTTATCATATAAAACAAAAAAGGAGTATAGAGCTATGGCATATTTTGAGAATATTTCTTTGGAGAAGGGCATGTACCATGTGCCCGGCAAAAGCTTCACCCAGGTGTTGGAGGAGCTGGACCACAGCGAAAACTACCGGGGCACCCCCTTGGAGGGGCTGGACGCCTACCAGCGCCAGCTTAAGCGCTTCGACATCAAGGTGGGCGGGCCGGAGTCCGGCAGTGTGGAGAGCTTTTTCCAGTGCGGCTCCAGCGCCGCGCTGTTCCCCGAGTATGTGGCCCGGGCGGTGAAGCTGGGCATGGAGGAGGCCAACAAGGTGGAGGACCTGGTGGCCACGGTGACGAAAATCGACGCGCTGGACTACCGCCCCATTACGGCCAGCGACAGTTCCGCCAGCACGGCTGCGGAGACCGGCTCTGAGAGCGGTTCCTCCACCAGCTCCAGCGGCGCGGGCCTGGAGGCGGTGGAGGAGGGGGCCGAGCTGCCCAGCACGGTCATCCGCACCAACAAGAACCTGGTGAACCTGAAAAAGCGGGGCCGCATGCTGGTCAGCTCCTACGAGGCCCTGCGCTTCCAGAAGCTGGACCTGTTCACCGTCACCCTGCGCCAGATCGGCGCGTACATTGCCGGGGCCCAGATCAAGGACGCGGTGGACGTGCTGGTAAACGGCGACGGCAGCAAGGGCGGGGTGGAATTTACCAAGGGCGGCAAGCCGGACTATGCGGACTTTATCGCCCTGTGGGCCCAGCTGGCCCCCTACCAGCTGAACACGGTGCTGGCCGGGACCGCCGCCATGCAGAAGCTGCTGAACGTTGCCGAGTTTAAGGACGCCCAGGCGGGCCTGAACTTCCAGGGCACGGGCCGCCTGTGCACCCCGCTGGGGGCCAAGCTCATCCATGTGCCGGGCATGGCGGCGGACAAGATCATCGTGCTGGACAAGAACTGCGCCTTGGAGATGATCCAGTCCGGCGAGGTGCGCACGGATGTGGACCGGCTCATCGACCGGCAGCTGGAGCGGGCCGCCATCAGCGTGATCAGCGGCTTTGCCCGGATCTTTGAGGACGCCGCCGCCGGGCTGGACTGCTCCGCCGGGACCTGAGCCGGGGCCCGCGGACCGGCGCAGGGAACGCCAGGACAGCCGGACGGACCGGCGGGAAGGAGTTTTTTGTGGAGATCAGCCAGGAAAATGTGATGAAGAAATTTCAGCTCTACAGCGGCGAGGCCCTGGACGGAGGGGAGCCCCAGCGGGACGCCCTGTGCAGGGCCCTGTGCCAGGAGTGCGCGGACTGGGTGCTGGAGCGGGCCAGGCCGGACGCCCCCGCGTCCGCCGCCGCAAAGGCGGAGAGCCTGGCAGCGGCGGAGGCCTTTTACCAGCTGGCGCTGCTGGACCAGTCCGCCGGGCCGGAGGCGGTGGCCTCGCCGGAGCTGAAGGTGGAGCTGGGAGACCGGGCCCGCCACGCGGCCTCCCTCCGCGCGGAAAAGCGCAGGGCCTGCGGCCGCTTTTTGGCCCAGGAGGGCTTTTACTTTGGCCGGGCCTGAAAGGAGGAGGCTGTGAGGGACTGTTCGAAGAATCTATACCGCCTGCTGGGCCGGGCGGTGCTGACCGGCGCGGACGGAACGAAAACCCCCTGCCGGGGCGCGGTGGTGCGTCGAAAGGCCCAGGCCGGGGACTATGCCAGCGGCCTGCCCCATGAAACGGGGGAGCTGTGCCGGCCCCTCTATGTGTTTACGGGCGGGCTGGACTCGGCCCAGCCCGGGGACGTGCTGGAACAGGACGGGGTGGAATATACGGTGCTGGGGGCAGAGCCCTTGGCCCTGGGCCCCATGAGGCTGGGCCTGCGGCTGGTGATGGAGAGGAGGCCGGAGCATGAGGGCGAGTGAGGCGCTGGCGGCGCTGCTGGCGGACTTTCGGGAGGCCGCGCCCCAGGCGGACTTCCGGGAGGCGTACGCCATGGAGCCCGCCTCCCGGAGGCTTGCCCGGCCAGTGGCGGTGGGCCGGGTTTTGAAGGAGTCCACAGCCGGGGAGGGCTGGGAGGCCAAGCTGGGCTTTACCCTGTACCTGCCCCAGGGCTGGGGCGGGGGCAGGGCGGACCCTCTGCTGGAAACCCTGGCGGAGCGGGCGCTGGCCCGGTATCCTCAGGCCTCGGTGGAGCGGGGCGCGGCGGCGGTTGACAAAGCGCTGGGCGTGGTTTCCGCCGGGCTGACCGTGACCTTCCAAGAGGGAGGGGGCGCGGTAGCCGGGCGTTTCCCGGTGCTGCTCAATGGCCGGGAGTATCAAGTCTCCGGCTGGAAGCTGAGCGCCGGGGAGGCCGGCAAGGCCCTGGTGGCCGTGGGCGAGGAGGAGCCCTTTGCCTACAGCGGAGGCCGGGTGTATACCGTGGAGCTGCAAGGCCTGGGCGCCGGGGCCCAGGCCCTGGCGGACGGCTTCTCCGCCCAGCTGGCGGGCAGGCCGGAGGTCTACCGGAACTGCCGGTGGAAGAGCCTCTCCGGAAACGGAGCGGGGGTGTTTCAGTCGGAAACTATAGTAAATTGACTTTAGAACTGACAAAGTCAGCTCTAAAGTTAGGCGGCTTTGCCGCCTCGTTCAAAAGAACCTTTTGAACTTAATTAACTATAAAGCAGAGGAGGAATGACCGTGGAGAGTATGGAACGGGCGGAAGAACTGAGCCGGGAGATCGAGCGGGACAGCCGCCGCTACCCCGGCGCGCTGTGAGCGGGGGCGCGCTATGAACTGGATGGCCATGCGCTTTCGGGGGTTTACCTGGCGGGTGAACCCCACCCAGCTGAACGTGGAGTGCCAGCGGAACGTGAAGGAGGCCCTGCTGCCCTTCGCCCCGGGCAAAACCGTGGACCTGGGCCCAAAAAAGCGGCGGGTCACGGGGCAGGGCTGGTTTACCGGGCCGGACGCCATGGAGCAGTGGAGGGAGCTGGAGGCCCTCTTCGCCCAGGGCGGGCCGGGAAGCCTGCAGCTGCCCGGCCAGGAGCCCTTTTGGGCGGTGATGGACAGCCTGAAGCTGCTGGGCGAGCCGGGGAAGGACCTGGTGAAGTACGGCTTCGGCTTTACCGAGCACAAGGCCGGGGAGGCCTACCGGGGCCAGGGCGTCCACAAGGCCGCCGCGGGAGAGAGCCTGTGGGACTACGCCTGGCGCTACGGCTGGGACATGGAGGCCCTGCGCCGGGCGAACCCGCACATTCGGGACATTGCGGACCTAAGAGAGGGAGAGGAGGTGCGTTCCCCATGACCTATTGGGGCACATTGCGGGACGGCAGCCAGATGCTGCTGGGAGATCCGGAGGAGGCGGCGCTCTCCTATGACCGGGACGCCCCGGCGGACCAGCTGAAGGCGGTGTTCCCCGCGGACCGGATTTGGCCGGAGCTTTTGGAGGTTTTGATATACCGGGACGGAACGGGCGTGTTTCGGGGCATTGTGGACGAGCAGAACACCCGGCTGGCCGCCTCGGGGCTTTCGGTGGAGCTGGTGTGCCGGAGCCGGGAGGCCCTGCTGCTGGATAACGAGGCGGAGCCCGGGACCATAAAGCGCCCCTCCTGGGAGGCTCTGGGCCGGCGGCTGCTGGAGCCCCTGGGCCTGCGGGCCGCGGGAGGAGGACAACCGGCGGCGGGAGAGCTCTTCATCCCGAAGGGGACCTCCTGCTGGGCGGTGCTGGCGGGCTTCTGCCGGGACTACTTCGGCACGGAGCCCTATGTGGACTTCGAGGGCGCGGTGCGCTGGGAGGGCCGGGAGTCCGAACGGCTGGAACTGGGGCAGGTGGTCTCGGCGGAGGTTGCCCAGCTGCCCTGCAAGCGGCTGAGCGCCGTGTGGAAGCAGGGCTGCCTGGGCGGATATGATACCCTGTACAGCGGCGGCGAGGGGGGAATCCCCCGGCGGCGGTACCTGAGCATGGAGAACGGGGCCCGGCCCCGGCAGCTGTTGGAAGAGGCGGAGCGGGAGAGCTTCCGGCTCACCGTGATCTGCGCGGGGAGCTGGTGGCCCGCCCGGGGCCTGGCCAGCGTGGCGGTCCCCCTGGCGGGGCGGTACGAGGACTGCCCGGTGCTGCGGGCCTCCTATTACCGGGATAAAAACGGGGAGCGGACCCGGCTGGTTTTGGAGAAAGGAGGGGCGGCGGATGTGGCTGACCCGGAAATTGGCGGATGAGGGCGGCGTGCGGCTGCGCAGCGGCCTGGTGGAGGACGGGGAGGCCTTTGCCGTCCAGGGGGAGAACCGGTATGAGAGGCCGGAGCAGCTGCTGCCCTATGGGTTTTCCAGCGCGGCCGAGGCCGGGGGCCGGGCGGTGATGCTGGACGGCTACTGCGCGGGCCTATGCAGCGCCCCGGACCAGAGCCTGCTGCCCGGCGAGGTGCGGCTCTACTCGGCGGGGGGCGCGGAGATCCTGCTCAAGCGGGACGGCACGGTGGTGGTCAACGGCCAGAGCTTCCCCCCAAAGGAGGCGGGCTGATGGACGTGAAGGTGGAAAACGGCGGCTATGTGCTGGGCCCCACCGGCCTGCCGGAAACCGTGGAGGGGCTGGAAGAGCTTTTGCAGTATGCCCGGCTGCGGCTGACCCTCCGGCGGGGGTCGCTGCCCTATAACCGGGAGCTGGGCAGCGGCCTGGGACAGTGGAGCCCCCAGGAGGACCGGGCGGAGGACCGGGCCCTGGCCCTGGCCAACGAGGCCCTTTTGGGCCTGCGGGGCGTGCGGGCCGTCTCGGCGCGGATGACGGACGGCGGGCTGGCCTTTCACATCGCCACGCCTTTGGGAGAGGGGGAGATCGAGCTTGGAGAGCTATGAGGCGATTTTGCGGCGGATGCGGGAGAAATATGAGGAAAAAAGCGGGAGCCCGCCGGAGGACGTTTCGGACGCGGGCCTGCGGCTGCAGATTTTGGCCGGGGAGCTGTACCGGCTGCAGGCCCGGACGGACTGGCTGGAACGGCAGGCCTTTCCCCAGACCGCCTGCGGGGACCAGCTGGACCTGCACGGGGCCCAGCGGGGCGTGGAGCGCCTGGGCGCGCTGCGGGCCCGGGGGACGCTGACCTTTTCCCGGTACATTCCGCTGGAGCGGGACCTGGCCATTCCCAAGGGGACCCTGTGCGCCACGGCGGGGGATGAGGCCGTGGAGTATGAGACCACAGAGGAAGCAGTCCTCCCGGCGGGGCAGGCCAGCGTGGACGTGCCCGCCCAGGCCGTGGAGGCCGGCGGCGGGGGCAACGCGGCGGCGGGGCGCATCGGCACGCTGGTGACCGCCCAGACGGGCCTGAACACGGTGACGAACCAGCAGGCCTTTACCGGCGGCGCGGACCGGGAGGAGGACGAGCCCTACCGCCGCCGGCTTCTGGCGGCTTACGGCCGGGTGGTCCAGTGCGGCAACGCCGCCTACTATGAGGAACTGGCCCTGGGCCATCCGGAGGTGGCCTCGGCCCAGACCGTGCCCCGGGAGGACGGGCCGGGCACGGTGAGCGTCTATGTGTGGGGCCAGGGGGCCGCGCCCGGGCAGGAGCTGCTGGACAGCCTGGGCCAGGAGATGGAAGCCTTGCGGGAAGTGGGCGTGACGGTTTCCGTAAAAGCGGCGACGGCCAAAAAGGTGAACGTCGGCGGCTTTCTAAAAACCCGGCCCGGCGCGGCGCACGCCCAGGCCGAAGCCCGGGCCAAGGAGGCCCTGGCGGAGTGGTTCGGCCAGCGGCAGGTAGGGGACCCGGTGTATCTGGGGGACCTGAGCCGGGTGATTTTGGAGGACCCGGCGGTGTGCGGCGTGACCTTCGCGGCGGTGACCAAGGACGTGCCCGCGGCGGCGGGAGTCATCCCAACGCTGGGCAGCGTGGCCCTGGGGAACGGCGCATGAGCGGGGGCGAAAACATCCGGCGGCTGCTGGAGGCCACGGGCATTTACCGGCTGACGGGCAGCTCGCCGGTGGACTGGGAGGCGGACGCCTATGAGGCGGGCCTGGACCAGGCAGAAGCCGCCCTGGCGGAGCTGGAAGCGGGGCTCTTCCTGGCCAGCGCCCCGGCGGAGCGCCTGGAGGGCTGGGAGCTGCTGCTGCGGCCCCAGGGCTCTACGGCCAGCCTGGAAGAGCGGCGGGAGGCCCTGCGCCAGGCCTTCTCCGCCTGGAACCGGCCCGCCAATTTGGCCGCCATGCGGGGCCTGCTGGCCGCGGCGGGCGTGAAGGGGAGCGTTCGGGAAGAGGGCGGGAAGCTGCTGGTGGCCGTGGAAGAATACCAGGGCGTAACGGCCCAGGAGGCCCGGCGGATGCTGGACCGGCTGCTGCCCTCCCACCTGGAATGGGAGATAGAGGCGCAATAAAGCGCCGCAGAATAGACACAGCGCAGAGATGGGCCTTCGCCTTTGGCGGGGAGCCCATCTTTTGTTTTATAGTTAACACAGTTCAAAAGAGGTAGAATGCCTCTTTTGAACCAGGCAGCATAGCTGCCCAGCTTAAAAATCGGTGCCTACCGATTATTAAGTGTGTTTCCTATATAAGCTGTGAAGAATTATCACTCAGCTAACGGTGAGCAATGTGCGCGGTCCAGGTGCGTCGACCTTCGCTGCGCGAAGTCGCGGCCCCTGGTAGGGTTCTTAGGGGCAAAGCCCCTAAGCCGCCGGAGGCCAATACATTCTTTTACAGGGCCGTAGGCCCCTCTTCGGGACGTTGTCCCGACCAAAGCATCCCGGTCGTTTATTGGCCGAACAATGTATGAATACAGGTTCTTATGCGCGCCCGCCTGTACATACATATGAAGATAAGAACGAAACCCTAGGAAGGATGGTAGCCATATGAAAAAGAAAGTCGCGCTTCTGCTGGTTTTGCTGGCCGCGGCCCTGGGCCTGCCCGGGCTCACGGTCCACGGGGAGGAGCTGGAGGTCTCCGCCCCGGCGGCGGTGCTGATGGAGGCCGGGACCGGCCGGGTGCTCTTTGAGAAGAACAGCCACGAGGTGCGGGCCTGCGCCTCCATCACCAAGGTGATGACCCTGTGCCTGACCTTCGAGGCCATGGAGCAGGGGAAGCTCAGTCTGGAAGACCAGCTTTCCGCCTCGGCCCACGCGGCCTCCATGGGCGGCTCGGACATCTGGCTCAAGGAGGGGGAGCAGATGAGCGTGGACGACCTGATTAAGGCCACGGTGATTATGAGCGCCAACGACGCGGCGGTGGTGCTGGCGGAGAACGTGGCGGGCAGCGAGGAGGCCTTCGTGGCCCGGATGAACGAGAAGGCGGCGGCCCTGGGCATGAAGGAGACGACCTTTAAAAACTGCAACGGCCTGGACGAGGAGGGCCACGTGACCAGCGCCTACGACGTGGCGCTGATGAGCCGGGAGCTGATAAAGTATGAGAAGATTAAAGATTACACCCTGACCTGGATGGACTCGGTGCGGGACGGGGCCACCCAGCTGGTGAACACCAACAAGCTCATCCGCAGCTACAAGGGCATTACCGGGCTGAAGACGGGCACCACCTCCCAGGCGGGCAGCTGCATCACGGCCACGGCGGAGCGGGGGGGCCTGCGGCTCATCGCCGTGGTGCTGGGCGCGGGCAGCACGGACGACCGCTTTAAGGACGCGGCGGCGCTGCTGGACTACGGCTTTGCCGGGTGGTCCGTCACGGTGCCGGAAGCGCCGGAGCTTGCCCCCGTGCCCGTGCTGGGGGGCATGGAGGAGACCGTGGAGGTCCGGGCCGGGGCCATGCCGGAGATTTTGATGAAGGCCTCCGAGGCCGGCCAGGTGGAGGAGTCCATTGTCTGGAAGGAAAAGCTTACCGCCCCGGTGGAGGAGGGGGACGTGGTCGGCCGCATCATTTACAGCGTGGGGGGCAAAGAGGCGGCAAGGGTGGACCTGACCGCCGCCGGAAGCGTGGAGGCGGTGACCTTCTCCTCGGCGTTCCGGTATCTGCTGGGGGGATTCCTGCGGCTCTGAGCCGGGGGCTGAAAGATTTTTCCGCCATTTTGGAAACTTGCCTTGCAAATCGGCGGGGATTATTGTAAAATATAAGAAACGAAGCAGGGGCAAGCCCCGGGCGGCCGGAACGGGCCGGCTCCGCGCGCTTTCCAAAGCCCGCCCCTTGGCCGCTTCCCCCCCCAATGAAACCGTTTTGAGCAAAGGAGTTTTGAAAATGCCGCTAAAACTAGACGACAGGTATTTAAAAGGCTTTATTTCCCAGCACGAGTACCAGGCCATCGCCCCCCAGGTCAAGGCCGCCGGGGAGCTGCTGGCCTCCGGCAAGGGCCCGGGCAGCGACTTCTTGGGCTGGGTCACCCTGCCCGAGGACTATGACAAGGAGGAGTTCGCCCGCATCCAGGCCGCGGCCCGGCGGGTGAAGGAGAACTCGGACGTGTTCATCGTCATCGGCATCGGCGGCTCCTACCTGGGAGCCCGGGCGGCCATCGAGTTTTTAAAGTCCGACCGGTACAACGCCCTGCCCAAGGATACCCCGGACATCTACTTTACCGGGAACTCCATCAGCTCCTCCTCTTTGCAGGAGCTGGTCACGCTCTGCGAGGGCAGGGACGTGTCCATCAATATGATCTCCAAGTCCGGCACCACCACCGAGCCCGCCATCGCCTTCCGGGTATTCCGGGAGCTTTTGGAGAAGAAGTACGGCAAGGAGGGCGCGCGGGAGCGCATCTTCTGCACCACGGACCGGGCCCGGGGCACCTTGAAGCAGCTGGCGGACGCGGAGGGCTATGAGACCTTTGTGGTGCCCGATGACGTGGGCGGGCGCTATTCGGTGCTTACCGCCGTGGGCCTGCTGCCCATCGCCGTGGCCGGGTGCGACATCGACGCCCTGATGGCCGGGGCCCGCAAGGCCATGAAGGCCTATACCAGCACAAATATGGAGGAAAATGACTGCTACAAATACGCCGCCATCCGGAACATTCTGTACCGCAAGGGAAAGTCCGTGGAGGTTATGGTCAGCTACGAGCCCTGCTATACCATGATGAACGAATGGTGGAAGCAGCTTTACGGCGAGAGCGAGGGCAAGGACCAGAAGGGCCTGTTCCCGGCCAGCGTGGTGTTCTCCACAGACCTGCACTCCATGGGCCAGTATATCCAGGACGGCCGCAGGCAGCTGTTCGAGACCGTGGTGCTCATCGACGAGCCCCGGCACCAGGTAACCTTGGGCAACGACCCGGCCAATGTGGACGGCCTCAACTACCTGGAGGGCCGCACTATGGCTTATATCAACCAGAAGGCCATGGAGGGCACGGTTCTGGCCCACAGCGATGGCGGCGTGCCCAACATCCTCATCCACGCTTCGGACTTCTCCGAGGACACTTTGGGCCAGATCATCTATTTCTTTGAGAAGGCCTGCGCCATTTCCGGCTACCTGCTGGGCGTGAACCCCTTCGACCAACCCGGGGTGGAGAGCTATAAGAAGAACATGTTCGCCCTTTTGGGCAAGCCCGGCTACGAGGACCAGAAGGCGGCTCTGGAAGAGCGCCTGAACGGCTGAGCGCGCGCCTGAATCCTAAGAACGCGACCCACGCGGCACTGTCCGCAGGAAATAAATAAAATCAAAGGAGAGTTCAAATGGTTACTCTTTTAACAGGCAAAAAAGGCTCCGGCAAGACCAAGAGGCTCATCGAGATGGTAAACGCGGCCCTGGAAAAGTCCAACGGCAACGTGGTGGTCATTGAGAAGGGCAAGCAGATGACCTTCAACATCCCCTACTCCGCCCGCCTGGTGGACTCCGACGCCTATGACGTGAAGGGCCAGGAGGCCCTCCTGGGCTTTGTCAGCGGCATCTGCGCCGGAAACTACGACGTGACCGACATCTTTGTGGATTCCACCCTGAAGATCACCGGCACCGGGGCCGAGGCCTGCGCCTACCTGGTGCCCGAGCTCAAGAAGCTCAGCGCCTCTGCGGACACCAACTTCGTGCTGTCCATCTCCGCGGCTGACGAGGACATCCCTGAGGCGGTTTCCGACTGCGTTCTCAAATAAAAGTAAAAGAGATTGTCCAAAAGTAGTTTTTAAAAGTATTACGGAGTGGAGTCTCGCCTGCCGGCTCGGTCGAGTTGACAAAGTCAATTCGTGGTCAGAACGATTGCCACTGGCAATCTTCCCCCTCCGGCGGCCAAGTTCATCAAAGATGAACTTGCGGGACTTACGACATTCGCTGCGCGAAGTCCCCTAAGAACCCCGCAACCTTTGTAAAGGTTGACGAAACTTTTATGGTTGCGCTTAGTGGACTTTCTGATTTCTATAAAACGCGCGTGTGGACACTCTCAAGTAAAAAAAGCCTTGACAAGGGCCCGGCCGGTACAGTATAATGGACCGGTACGGCATGAGGTATACTATGGCGATGGATTTGCGAAAATTGTTTCAGTCGGACGGGGCCGAAGAAACCGTCTGTCAAGAGCTGGACTTTTCCGGGGTGGAATTGGGCGGCGTCAAGCCGTTTTGTGCGCCCGTAGAAGCGAAGGCCCGGCTGAAAAGTTTCGCGGGGTCGGTGGAGCTGGAGCTGGAGGCGAGGTTCACCCTGGCCATGCCCTGCGACCGCTGCGCGGCGGAAGTCGTCCGGGAGTACCGAAAGGAGTTTTTCCACGTTCTCGTGCGGGAACTGGAAAACGGGGAGGACGCGGACGAGCTGATCCCGGTTCCGGAGGAAGAGCTGGACCTGGAGCGGCTGGTTTTAGAGGACGTCCTGCTGGACATGCCGGGCCAGTTCCTTTGCAGGGAGGACTGCAAGGGCCTGTGCCCACGATGCGGCAAAAACTGGAACGAGGGGCCCTGCGGCTGCTATGAGCCGGAGGTGGACCCCAGGTTGGAGGTTTTGCGGCAGCTGCTTTAAATTCGTGATGGTTTGATTTAGTATAAGGAGGTGCTGAGGATGGCGGTACCCAAGAGAAAGGTGTCGAGCGCGCGGCAGAACAAGCGGCGTTCCAATGTGTGGAAGCTGCAGGCCCCCGCCCTGGCCAGATGCTCCCAGTGCGGCAGCTACAAGTCGCCTCACCGGGTTTGCCCCACCTGCGGCTATTACAACGGCCGGAAAGTGGTAGACAGAGAAGCTTAGAACCGGGATCGGTAGGGTTTGCGCCTGGCTTTGCGGGAGAATCCGGCCGCCGGCAGGGAACGGGGACGTTGGCCCTGCGGCGGCGGAAGCCCTGCGCTTGGCAGGGCCGCGGCTCTGTCCGCTGGAAAGGCGGGCGCAATCTACTGCCGGTTCGGTTCGGAACCCCGTTGCGGGTGAGAAAAGGGAACGCCCACTTGGCGGAGCCAACATTCGTTTGGCGGCGCCAGTGTAAAGGGCGTTCCCTTTTTTCGGCTCTCAGGGCCCCTAGGCGCGGCGAAGAAGCCAAAAACTTTTGCGGGCCCGCGCTTTACTTTTTCCGCTCAATCCGGTATAATATTTGTTATAGCCAACTAAGAAGCTGTATTCATAAATTGCTGCGCCAGTAGATAAGGGGGGAACGTCTGGGTCGGGACTAGGTCCCGAAGGGGGCCTAACGGCCCCATTTTGCAATGTTTGGCCTCCGGCGGCTTAGGGGCTCTGGGTCTCGCCTGTCGGCTCGGTCGGTTCGCAGCATGTCTGCCACTGGCAGACGCTCACCCCCTAAGAACCCTGCCAGGGGCCTAACGCCCCTGGACTGCGTATTTTCCCTACTCTTATCTGTCAGCGTAATCGTTCTCCGGTTGTGAATACAGCTTCTAAGAAAAGTAAAACCGTAAATCCAGGGAGACCGGCCGCGTTCCGCCCGGGCGCGGCGCGTTTTGCCGGATACTCAGAAAGCGAGCGAATCCGATATGATTCAATTTGAGGAACTGAAACGCCAGCTGGACGCCCGCCAGGAAGGCCTGGCCGCTCTGGGCGAGTCCCTGGCCCTGCCCCGCCTGCGGGAGGAAGTGGAAATGCTGGAGCACAAGTCGGCGGAGCCCGGCTTTTGGGACAACATGCAGCAGGCCCAGAAAATCACCCAGCGCATGGCGGCCTTAAAGGCCAAGGACGAGAGCTTCCAGAAGCTCTGCGCCCGGTGCGAGGACGCCGCCGCCCTCATCGAGCTGGGGGACGAGGCCGAGGACCTGAGCCTGATAGCCGAGATACAGGAGGAGATCGACGCGGTGGGGGCCCAGATGGACGCCATGCGCCTTTCCACTTTGCTCACCGGGGAGTATGACGGCCACAACGCCATTCTCACCTTCCACGCCGGGTCCGGCGGCACCGAGGCCCAGGACTGGGCGGAGATGCTCTTCCGTATGTACAACCGCTGGGCCGAGCGCCGGGGCTTTAAGGTGACCACCCTGGACTACCTGGACGGGGACGAGGCCGGGCTCAAGTCCGCCTCCATTCTGGTGGAGGGGGAGAACGCCTACGGCTATCTCAAGTCCGAGGCCGGGGTGCACCGGCTGGTGCGGGTGTCCCCCTTCGACGCGGCGGGGCGGCGGCACACCTCCTTCTCCTCCCTGGAAGTGATGCCGGAGATCGAGGAGGACAACAGCGTGGAGATCAACCCGGACGACATCAAGATGGAGGTCTACCGGGCCAGCGGCGCGGGCGGGCAGAAGGTCAACAAGACTTCCTCCGCCGTGCGGCTGATTCACATTCCCACCGGCATTGTGGTCTCCTGCCAGGTGGAGCGCAGCCAGACCCAGAACCGGGAAGTGGCCATGAAGATGCTGATCTCCAAGCTGGTGGAGATCAAAGAGCGGGAGAACCTGGAGAAGATTTCCGACATTAAGGGCGAGCAGAAGGAGATCACCTGGGGCAGCCAGATCCGCTCCTATGTTTTCATGCCCTACACTATGGTGAAGGACCACCGCACCGGCTTTGAAACCGGCAACGTGAACGGAGTGATGGACGGCGACCTGGACGGCTTCATCAACGCCTATCTTACCGCTCAGAGCCAGGGGACGCTGGGCGAGGACATCGAGTGATGGAATTTGACGTCCGCCCGTTTACCCAAGAACGGCTGGAGGATGTTTTAGACTTTGAACGCCGCCTGCGCCAGGAAGAGCCGGACTGGGGTTGGGAAATCGGCGAAGCCTACCAAAGGCGGGTGCGAAAGAGCTTTTCCGACCCCCGCTTTGCCAACGCCCTGACTTTGCTGGCCTACGCGGACGGGCAGGTGGTGGGCCGGATTGACGCCGCGCTGATTGCCACCCATTTTGAGGGCGTTTTCAACGGTTACTTGGACTGGATCTGCGTGGTGAAAAGCTGCCGCCACCAGGGCGCGGCCCAGGCGCTGATGGCGGAGCTCCGCCGCCGGCTGAAAGAACAAGGGGCTGTCACGCTGGTGGGGCTCATCGCCAGCAACGAAGAGGCCCAGCGCTTTTACCGGTCCATGGAAGGCGCGGTGATACGGGACGAGGGCATCTGGATCGATCTATAAAAAAGACGCGGTGAAGGGGCGTTAGGCCCCTTCCAGGGTGTGGGACAGAGTCCCACGGTCTTGCCGCAGGGCCGTCCTTTGGCCCGGAGGACTTTTTATTGCTCAAAAAATTTTTTTCTTAAAGATGAAAAGGAAACAGCCATGAATTTTGAGATAGTCCCCGTGCGCGAGGATGAAAAGGAGATCCTGCGCAATCTGCTGGAAAAATATCTATATGAATTTTCCCAATACGAGCTGGAAGACGTGAACCCCCTGGGCCTTTACGGCTACAGCTATCTGGACGGCTACTGGACTGAAGAGGGCCGCTGGGCTTTCTTCCTAAAAGTGGACGGCAGGCTGGCGGGCTTGGCCATGGTCAACGACTACCCGGAGGCGGGCAAGACGGACTTTTGCATATCGGAATTTTTCGTGATGTACAAATACCGCCGCTGCGGCCTGGGCAAATGGGCGGCCTGGCAGCTTTTCGACCGCTTTAAGGGGACCTGGCAGCTAAAGCGCCACCCCAAGAACCTGCCCTCCGTGGCCTTTTGGGACAAGGCGGTGGGCGAGTACACCCACGGCGACTACCGGGTAGAAAGCCGCGCCGATGTGGCCTACCCGGACGGCACGGCGGGGGACGTGTTCTTCTTCTCCACATAACCGAATAAAAGGGAAGCCATTTGTAAATTTTTTTCAAAGGCTTCCCTTTTTTGGCGCTTTGTGGTAGAATGCTTTTAGGCCAAAATAAAATTATGTCAATTGGCCCTTGCCGCTGGCTTTTTCACCCGAAAAAGCGAACAGCCCCGGCAGGGCGAAGGCCGTAGGGGTTTCACCCCTACAACCCCACCACCTTTTGAAAAAGGTGGACGAAAACTTTAATGTTTACGTTTTTTCGGATTTGCGAATGGGTAACCAGAGCGGGTACAAGTAAAGTGCGGAATCAGAGGTCCCTGTTCCCGCTAATCCCCAAACCGAGCGCTAACCTTGCCGCCTCATCCCCGAAAAAACGTGTAAAAGTTTTTGAGACTTACCGAAGGTAACGTCTTAAACTTCTTTTCAAAAAGTTTGCGGGTGCGGGCAGAGCCCGCGGCCTTCGCCCCAGCCGATGATCGCTGAATCACGGGCAGCTCCCGTGGTAGAAAGGATGGTAAACCCTATGAGTTCCAATGTCAAAGCCTTTGAGAATTACGAATCTGAGGTGCGCTCCTACTGCCGCAACTTCCCGGCGGTGTTCACCACCGCCAAGGGCCCCTTCCTCTATGACGAGGAGGGCCGGGAGTATATCGACTTCTTCTGCGGGGCCGGGGCGCTGAATTACGGCCACAACCCGGATTTGATCCGGGACCGGCTGGTGGAGTACCTGCAAACAGACGGCGTGATGCACGCTTTGGACATGTACACCCGGCCCAAGCGGGAGTTTCTTGAATTTTACGAGGAAAAGATTTTGAAGCCCCGGGGGCTCAATTATAAAATCCAGTTCCCCGGCCCCACGGGCACCAACGCGGTGGAGGCCGCGCTGAAGCTGGCCCGCAAGGTGAAAAAACGGACCAATATTTTCGCCATGATGGGCGGCTTCCACGGCATGACTTTGGGCTCCATCGCCCTGACCACCGACGCGGCCAGCCGGGCCGGGGCGGGGGTCCCCCTTTGCAACGTGACCCATGTGCCGGCCCCCTATATGTTCCCCGGGCTGGACACCTTGAACTATATCGAGACCCTTCTCACCGACGACCACTCCGGCGTGGAGAAGCCCGCCGCCATCATTCTGGAAACCGTGCAGGCGGACGGCGGCATCTACCCCTTCCCGGTAGAGTGGCTGCGGGGCCTGCGGGCCCTGTGCGACCGGCACGACATCTTGATGATTGTGGACGATGTGCAGGTGGGCTGCGCCCGGACCGGCTGGTTCTTCTCCTTTGAGCGGGCGGGCATTGTGCCGGACATCGTCACCCAGTCCAAGTCCATCGGCGGCTACGGCATGCCCTTTGCCTTGGTGCTCTTTAAGCCGGAGCTGGACCTTTGGGAGCCCGGCGAGCACAACGGCACCTTCCGGGGCTACCAGCTCAGCATGGTGGCGGCCAAGGCGGGCCTGGAGATCATGCTGGACCAGCATGTGGAAGCGGGGGTCCGGGAGAAGGAAACCATCATCGCCCAGTATATGGACGAGATCCGCGCCATCGCGCCGGAGAAGATCGAGACCCGGGGCGTCGGCTTTGTGTGGGGCGTGGACCTGGCGGGCTGCGACGGGCCCGATACCCCTGGCGCGGCCAGCAAGCGGGTGCTGGACGAGAGCTTCCGCAACGGGCTGATCGTGGAGCGGGTAGGCCGGGGCAACGCGGTGGTGAAGGTGATGCCCGAGCTGCTTATTGACGAGCCCACCCTGCGCCGGGGCCTGGACATTTTGAAAGAGGCTGTGCGCCAGGCGGCGCGTTAGGCGGGGCCGCGGAGCGCTCCTAAAAGGGAGTGGCCAGAATAGGTATTTAATGACGGTGGGATGGCCTCCGGCGGCTTAGGGAACTTTTTGAAAAGAAGTTTCCGACTTCATTGAAAATGAAGTCGCAGAACCTTCAAAAACTTTTACACGTTTATTATGGGTGTGAGGCGCAGGCTTTCCGCTCGGTTCACAGCGTACGGCAGACGCTCACCCCCTAAGAACCCACGAGTTATCCCTTGGATAACTCGTCCACATCTTGAAAAGGGCGCTGGTCGCCGGTTACTTGGCAAAGCCAAGTAGAGCGACCGTTCAGCGCACGAGTTGACTTCCTCAACTCGACCGGGACGGCAGTCGAGAAGGACGAAACTTTTACGGTTTCGCTTAGTAAGCTTGCTTCTCAGTTAAAACACGCGTTTGCAAAGTCCTCCCAAAAAACTTTATCTTGCCTTTTTGGGAACTTCGTGCTATAATACTCAAAGCGCGATGGGCTCTTCGGGCGGGGTGCGGTTTGCGTACTCCGCCGGGGCCGGTTTGCGCCCCCATTTTTGACCGTAAAGAGGTGAATCAGAGCGATGAAGGAGAATATACATCCCGACTACCACGAGACCACCATCACGTGCGCCTGCGGCAACGTGATCCACACCCGGTCCACCAAGAAGGATATCAAAGTCGAAATATGTTCCAAATGCCACCCGTTCTTTACGGGCAAGCAGAAGCTGGTGGACACCAGCGGCCGCGTGGATATGTTCAAGAAGCGCTATGGCTTGAAGTAAGCCTATGAAGCAGCTGGCGAACTTTCTCGACCAGGAGGGCCGCCTGGTGAAATTTCCCGCCCGGCGGGCCATGCAGCAGGAGGCGCTGGCTTATCTGGCGGAGAAATTCCAGCCGGAGAGGGAGTATGGCGAGCGGGAGGTCAACGAGCTTTTGAACCGCTGGCATACCTTTGGCGACCCCGCCACTCTGCGCCGCGCCCTGTATGACGGCCGTTTTCTGGACCGGGACCCCTATGGCCGGTCTTACCGGCGGTCCGGCGAAGCTTGCGGCCCAGCCCAGCAGGGGCCTGCGGCGGTACCAAGATAGACAAGAGGACGGCGTGACGATCGCGCCGTCTTTTTTGTGTGCGGCGCTTCCGCTTTAGCCCGCAGGGTTGCCGCCCCAGCGGCCTTACACGGCGGGGCCCCTCGTCCAGGAATTTCCAGCTATGAATAACAGGTTTTTACACAGCGGGGTGGAAATATGGAATACATTACCGTCCGCCAAGAGGGCGCGGACGAGTTCATCGAGCGCAAGTCCCGGTTCATCGGCTCCTGCCGGCCGGTGAAGACCGAAGAGGAGGCCCTGGCCTTTATCGCCGCGAAGAAGTCCCAGTATTGGGACGCCTCCCACAATGTGTACGCCTATGTGCTGCGGGAGGGCGGAATCCAGCGCTTTTCCGACGACGGGGAGCCCCAGGGCACGGCGGGCATCCCGGTCATCGAGACCCTGAAAAAGTCCGGGGTGGTGGACGCGGTGGTGGTGGCCACCCGGTACTTTGGGGGCATTCTGCTGGGCGGCGGGGGGCTGATCCGCGCCTACTCCCACACGGCCAGCATCGCCCTGGCGGCGGCGGAAAAGGTGCGCATGAAGGAGTGCCTGCTGCTGGAGGCCTCCTGCGGGTACGACCAATATGGGCGGGTCCAGGCCCTGGTGCCGGAGTGCGGGGGCATTGTGGAGGACACGGCCTTTTTGGAGCAGGTCACGGTGCGCTTCCGGCTGGAGCCGGAGGCCCGGGAGGCCCTGGCCCGGCGTCTGGCCGACGCCACGGCCGGGCGGGCCGCCCTGCAAGAGGCCGGGCGCGGGTGGTACCCCTTCCCGCTGGGGGAGGCAGACTAGGCAAGCCGGTGGGCTGAGGCGGGGCCGGTTTTGGCCCTTGGCTGGGCAAAGGGCGCGATGTAAGCGCCGGGTATTTCCATTAGAAATAGCGGCGAATAAAATCATTGGAAAAAAGAAGTATTTTCAGCTCCTTTCCACGTATAACAAGATGAAGCGCCGCGCGGGAGCCGCTGTTGGCGGTCCCCGCGCGAATATGGACCAAGGGAGGCGGGAACCATGACCGTAAGAGAACGGTATCAGCTGATTGAAAGCCAGACCCTGGCTCCCTGGGCGGCCCAGTCGGCCCAGAGCCGGGGCCGTGCCCGGGAGGAGCCGGAATGCCCCCTGCGCACGGCCTTTCAGCGGGACCGGGACCGGATCATCCACTGCAAGTCCTTCCGGCGGCTGAAGCACAAGACCCAGGTGTTTCTGGCGCCCGAGGGGGACCACTACCGCACCCGCCTGACCCACACCCTGGAGGTGAGCCAGATCGCTCGGACCATTGCCCGGGCCCTGCGGGTCAACGAGGACCTGACCGAGGCCATCGCCCTGGCCCACGACCTGGGCCACACACCCTTCGGCCACGCGGGGGAGCGGGCCCTGAACGCCCTGCCCCCGGGGGACTTCCACCACTACCTGCAAAGCGTCCGGGTGGTGGACCGGCTGGAAAAGGAGGGCCGGGGGCTGAACCTCTGCTGGGAGGTGCTCAACGGCGTGGCCTGCCACACCGAAGGGGCCGAGGCCGCTACCGTGGAGGGCCGCATCGTCCGCTGGGCGGACAAGATCGCCTACATAAACCACGACATCGACGACGCCATCCGGGCCGGGGTGCTCACCGAGGCGGACATTCCCCGGGACATTGTGGCCCAGCTGGGCGGCAGCAAGACCCAGCGCATCACGTCCCTGATCCTCTCCCTGGTGGAGAACAGCCGGGAGGGGCGCATTGGCATGGACCCGGCCTCCTTCGAGGCCTACCAGGCCCTGCACGCCTTTATGTATGACAAGGTGTACCGCAACGAGTACGCCAAAAGCGAGGAGAAGAAGGTCCCCCACATCATCGAGAGCCTGTGGCGGCACTACCGGGACCCGGCCCGCCTGCCGGACTACATGGGGAAGATCGCCGCCGAAGAGGGCGCGGACATGGCCGCCCGGGACTATGTGGCGGGCATGAGCGACCACTTTGCCGTGGCGGCTTATCAGGAGCTGTTCATCCCCAAGTCCTGGAACCCCTAGGGTTATTACTCCATGCTCTAAACTGTAGGAAATAAGGCGCGGTCCAGGGGCGTTAGGCCCTGGTGGGGCTCTTAGGGGGCGACAATCGCCGGTGGCGATTTCCCGTCGCCGACCGAGCCGGTAGGCGAGACTCAAAGCCCCTAAGCCGCCGGAGGCCTTAATAGTACCTCCTGGGCCGTAGGCCCTTTCGGGACCTAGTTTCGACTGTGCTTTTCCTAATCGTTTGGGGCAAAAGTAATATTCATTCGGAAGGAGGCGCGCCATGGCATTTCCCCCGGAATTCCTGCGGGAATTGGAAGACCGCAGCCGGATCGAGGAGATCGCGGGGCGGTATGTAAACTTAAAGCGGCGGGGCAAAAACCTGACGGGCCTGTGCCCCTTCCACAGCGAGAAGACCCCCTCGTTCAACATCTACCCGGGGAATAACTCCTACTACTGCTTCGGGTGCGGCAAGGGCGGCGGGGTGATCAACTTCGTGATGGACGCGGAGCGGCTGGACTTTGTGGAGGCTGTGAAATGGCTGGCCCAGCGGGCGGGCATGGCCCTGCCGGAGCAGAGCTGGGACGACAGCCTCTCCAAGCTGCGGATGCGGATTTTGGAGGTGAACCGGGAGGCCGGGCGGTTCTTTTACCAGACCCTGGCCTCCCCGGAGGGCCGGGCCGGGCTGGACTATTTCCGGGGCCGGGGGCTGGACCCTGGCACCATTAAAAAGTTCGGCCTGGGCTATGCCCCGGAAAGCGGCTTTGGCCTTACAAACCATTTGCGGGCCAAGGGCTATACCGTGGAGGAGATGACCCAGGCGGACGTGGCCCGGCTCTCCCAGCGGGGCAACCCCTACGACCGCTACCGGGGCCGGGTGATGTTCCCCATCTTCGACCTGCGGGGCAATGTGGTGGCCTTCGGGGGCCGGGTGCTGACGGACGAGAAGCCCAAGTACATCAACACCTCGGACACGCCGGTGTACCACAAGAGCAGCGGGCTGTTCGCCATGAACCTGGCCAAGAATTCCGACTCCCGGCAGCTCATTCTGGCCGAGGGCTACATGGACGTGATCGCCCTGCACCGGGCGGGCTTTTCCAACGCCATCGCCTCCCTGGGCACGTCCCTGACCGAGGAGCAGGCCCGCATTATGAAGCGCTATGCCGACGAGGCGGTGATCTGCTACGACTCGGACGAGGCGGGGCAGAAGGCCACCCAGCGGGCCATCCCCATTTTAAAGAACGCGGGCCTGCGGGTCAAGGTGGTCACGGTGCCCGGGGGCAAGGACCCGGACGAGTTTATGCGCAACTACGGAAAGGACGGGCCCCTGCGCTTCAAGCAGCTGCTGGAAGGCGGCGGCACGGACGTGGAATACCGGCTCTCAAAGCTGCGGGACCAGTACGACCTGGAAACGGAAGAGGGCCGGACCCGTTACCTGGGCGATGCGGTGGGGCAGGTGCTCAGCAAGCTGCGGGACCCTATGGAGCAGGACATATACGCGGGCAAGCTCTCCGGCGAGACCGGCGTGGGCAAGGACCGCATTTTGGCGGCGGCGGGGGGGCTTTCCCGCCGGGAGGTCCAAAAGGAGCAGAAAAAGCTCCGGCGGGAAGAGATGAAGATAGCGGGGGCGGAATCCGCCGCCAACCCGGAGAAGAAGGGTCACATGCGGGCCGCGCTGGCCGAGGAGGGGCTGATCGCCTACCTGTTTTTGCACCAGGACAAGGCGGAGGCCCTGCAAAAGCTGCTGCCGCCTGAAAAATTCGTCACCGCCTTTAACCGTGGAGTATACGCCGCCTTATTGGGCAAAACTATACATGGCGCGGCCACCCTGGCGGATTTGGGCGGGGAACTGAGCCCCGCGGAGATGGGGGAGCTGAGCCGGATGCTGGCCCAGCACCGGGACCCGCCGGTCAGCGGGGCGGATGCCAAGGAATACGTGCGGCTCATCCTTCGGGAGGGAGGCCGGGCCGGCGCGGAGTGGATGAAGACGGCCTCGGACCAGGAGGTCCAGCAGGAGATCGCCCGCCTGAGCCAGGAGCAGAAGCGGCGCAGGGCTGGGAGTGACCAAACGCGCTGATAAAGGGAAACAGCTCAGTCAGTGAGCCAGCAAAAGTTTCGTCATTCTCGACTGCCGTCTCGGTCGGCGACAATCGCCACTGGCGATTGTCGCCCTTTTCAAGAGGTTGACGAGTTATCCAAAGGATAACTCGTGGGTTCTTAGGGTGACTTGGCGAAGCCAATGTCATAAGCCCCGCAAGTTCATCAAAGATGAACTTGGCCGCCGGAGGGTGAGCGTCTGCCAGTGGCAGACAAGCTGCGAACCGACCGAGCCGGGAGGCGAGACTCCACTCCGTAACACTCCCATTAAAAACGCCTCCCACTCCCCGCAGGGCCGGGAAAAGGTTGTATTGAAATTCATTTTCTGGGAAATGAAAAGGAAGGATGGAAGCTATGAGCGCACAGCCGGACAAAAAAAGCGTGATCAAAGATTTAGTAGAGGTGGGCAAGGCCAAGGGCCAGCTGAGCACAAAGGAAATTTTAGACGCTCTGGGGGAGCTCGACTTTGACCCGGAGCAGATCGAGAAATTCTACGACACCCTGGAAAGCCAGGGCGTGGAGATCGTGGAGGATTTCGACGAGATGCAGCTGGACGACGCGGACCTGGTGAAGACCAGCGAGGTGGCGGAGCTGGAAGCCGGCGGCGAGGGCGTGGCCATCGACGACCCGGTAAAGGTCTACCTAAAGGAGATCGGCCGGGTGCCGCTTTTGACCCCCGAGGAAGAGGTGGACTTGGCCGTGCGCATCATCAACGGGGACGAGGCCGCGAAAAAGCGCCTTTCCGAGGCCAACCTGCGCCTGGTGGTCAGCATCGCCAAGCGCTACCTGGGCCGGGGCATGCAGTTTTTGGACCTGATCCAGGAGGGCAACTTGGGGCTGATCAAGGCGGTGGAGAAGTTCGACTACACCAAGGGGTTTAAGTTCTCCACTTACGCCACCTGGTGGATCCGCCAGGCCATCACCCGGGCCATCGCGGACCAGGCCAGGACCATCCGCATTCCCGTCCACATGGTGGAGACCATCAACAAGGTGAAGAAGGCCTCCAGCCAGCTGCTGCACGTAAACGGCCGGGAGCCCAGCGCCGACGAGATCGCCGAGGAGCTGGAAATGCCCATCGACAAGGTGCGGGAGATTATGCGGGTCGCCCAGGAGCCGGTCTCCATGGAGACCCCCATCGGCGAGGAGGAGGACAGCCATCTGGGCGACTTCATCGAGGACCACGAGGCCCCCGCCCCCCAGGAGGCGGCCAGCCACACCCTCTTAAAGGAGACCCTGGGCAATGTGCTGGACTCCCTGACCCCTCGGGAGGAAAAGGTGCTGCGGCTGCGCTTCGGCCTGGAGGACGGCCGGAGCCGGACCCTGGAAGAGGTGGGCAAGGAGTTCAACGTGACCCGGGAGCGCATCCGGCAGATTGAGGCCAAGGCCCTTCGCAAGCTGCGCCACCCCAGCCGCTCCAAAAAGCTCAAGGACTTCCTGGATTGACGGGGGACGGGCGGGGGATGAGGCGCAGGCATGCAAGCTATGAGAGCCGCTACAAACACAAGCTGAATATGCTTGAACCGGGACTTGTGATGGTGAAAATCGTCGGAGCGTTCTTTTTGGCCGGCGTACTGTTTTGGGCGGCGGGCTGGCGGCGGCTTTCTGTCATCCTGCTGCTCTTGGCTGGGGCCGTGCTTGCGGCCTTGCTGATCTTATTGGCCGTTGAGGCGCATCAGGACAAGGTGCTGAATGAGATTGCCATGGAGGAAAAGCGGAATCAGAACAGGAACATGCGGACGGGAGGATCTCCCCCCTTGGGTGAAGCGGGCCATAGGGGGTCATAGACCGGACCCCCGGGAGGAAACGGAGACTTAGCATGGTAATGACATTAGAGGCGGACTACGCCGTGCGGATTGTGGAATATCTGACCAAGCATCCGGGGCGCTGGGACGCCAGGACCATCTCGGAAAAAATGCAGGTGCCCCTGCGCTTCTGCCTAAAGATTCTGCGGGGCCTGGTGCAGCGGGAGCTGGTGTGCTCCTTCAAGGGGGCCAAGGGCGGCTACAGCCTGGCGAAGCCGCCGGAGGAGATCACCCTTCTGCAGGTGATCGAGAGCGTAGAGGGGCCCTATATGCTCAGCCGCTGCCAAAAGGACGAGTACAGCTGCGGCCGGGAGCACTGCCGCCTGCATAACATATATGAAAAGGTGAGCGCCACGGTGCGCCGTGAGCTGGACGCCTATACCTTTGACGCCATCTGCGGAGAAGCGCCCGAAAAACCGGCGGACCTATGCCAAAGGGAAGGAGACGGCGGCGATGGTACCATTGGTGCTGATTAAGCGGAATCGGATCGTGGAGAAACTGAAAAGGGCTGGGGCGGTTTCGCCCCAGACGGCGCTGGACCTGGAGGCGGCGGGCGTAGCCAAGGGGGACCGGAACTACCCGGGCCTGCTTGCCATGATGCTGCGGGAGAAGACCATTGCCAGCGTAGACGAAAAATATTATTTGCTGAAATGAAAGGAAGTGCGTTCGCCTTCAAAGGAAGACAACCCCAGCGGTTTGCATAGCGAGGGCTATTGCAAATCCACAAGCGAGGAAAGAGAAAAAATCAGAACATAATGCAATAGCCGTCGCGTCCGGCGGAGAAGCCGCCCAAGTTTTTCTCGATATGACGCCATGGGCTATGCGAAGGAATGTAAGATCATCCGCCGCTGCGGCGGATGCGGAAAGAAAATGGTTTTTGAATGCGCGGGAAAGTTCCGCGTGAACGCCAACGGCAGGCGGCTGGACGTCTGGCTGATCTACCGCTGCCAGCGGTGCGGCCGCACCTGGAACGTCCCCCTGTTTGAGCGGATTTCCCCGGAAAAGCTCCCCGCGGGGCAGTACGAGGGATTTCTGGACAACGACCAGGAGCTGGTCCGGCAATACGCCGGGGACCGGGGCTTTTTCAAAGGGAAGGGCTACGAACTGGCGAAAGGATAAACCGGAAAACCATAAAGAAGGCCCCGGCTGCGCCGGGGCCTTCTTCGTGGGCGGGAGCGCTTTCCGGCAGAAATTCCCTCTTGACAAATGCGAACAAGTGTTCTATAATAAGGACGGCATTCAAGAGGGAGGCGGCGCCGGTGGAAAATGGGATTCTGCATGTGGACATGAACAACTTCTACGCCTCCGTGGAGACCCTGTATGCCCCGGAATACCGGGACGTGCCCATGGCCGTGGCCGGGGACAAGGAGAGCCGGCACGGCATCATTTTGGCCAAAAACATGCTGGCCAAGGCCAAGGGAGTGCAGACCGCCGAGCCCATCTGGCAGGCCATGCGCAAGTGCCCGGACTTGCGGCTGCTGCCGCCCCACCACGAGCGCTACGCCCATTTTTCAGAGCTGGCCAAGAAGATATACCAGGACTACACCGACCGGGTGGAGGCCTTCAGCCTGGACGAGTGCTGGCTGGACGTGTACGGCAGCGGCCTGCTCTTCGGCGACGGGCGGACCATTGCCGAGACCATCCGCCGGCGGGTGAAGGAGGAGCTGGGCCTGACGGTTTCCATCGGCGTGTCCTTTAATAAGATTTTCGCCAAGCTGGGCAGCGACTACAAAAAGCCCGACGCGGTCACGGAGTTCGGCCGCCGGGAGATGGAGGAGATCATCTGGAAAATGCCCTGCTCGGACCTGCTGCTGGTGGGCCCCAGCACGAATAAGACCCTCCGGCGCTACGGCCTGCACACCATTGGGGACATTGCCCATATGGAGCCCGGGGTGATGCGCTCTCTGCTGGGCCGCATGGGGGAGACCCTGTGGGTCTATGCCAACGGCCTGGACGACAGCCCGGTGCAGAACGTGGACGCCCAGGAGGACCCCAAGACCATTGGCAACAGCACCACCCTGCCCCGGGACCTGACCACGGACCGGGAGGTGCGGGAGACCCTGTACGGCCTGGCCGAGACGGTAGCCGCCCGCCTGCGCCGCCACAAAATGCGGGCCCAGGAGGTGCAAATCACCATCCGGTCCAGCGACTTCCAGGAGATTCAGCGCCAGAAGCGCCTGCCCTGCGCGGCCCGGGATTCGGACGCCCTGTACCGGGCCGCCTGGGAGCTCTATAAAAAGGAAAGCAAAAGCTGGGCGGTGCGCCTGCTGGGGATTCGGGCGGGCCGTCTGGTGCGGGAGGACGAGGAGCAGATCAGCCTGTTTGAGGACGGGGAAGGCCGCAAGCGCCGGGAGCGCCTGGAAGATGCGGTGGACCGGGTGCGGGAGCGCTATGGGGGTGAGAGCCTGCGGCGGGCCTTTTTGGTCAAGGGGGAAGAGGCCGGGGAAGCGTCCAAGCATGGGAAGTAAAGAAACCGCCAACTCAGCGCAACAGTAAAAGTTTTGTCCACTTTTTCAAAAGTGGCAGAGCGCGAGACAGAGTCTCGCGACCTTGCCCCTAAAAAGGCGGCGCAGTAAAACAGGGTAGAGCGGCGAGCCAAATCATCACACAAAAGGAAAATAGCGCCCCCCTGCTGCGCCGCCGCCCCCTATAGCGTCTTCGAGCGAAGCGATGAATAGCGGACTCCTCGATGCGGCTAACTCCCTTGCTGCCGCCCCCCTTGCGGAACAGGTGGCTCATCCCTCAAAAGCTAACCGGGGGGAAGCAGTCCACTGTTATTCGCTTCGCTCTAATGCGTTACAAAGGACGGCGGCGCAGCATAAATGCGCTAGGGGACTCGGAGGAATGTTTGGGTATTGTGCACTATCCATTTTCACTGCGCCGCCTTTTAAGGGCAAGGCCGCCGCCGGCGGCTTAGGGGCTCATGACATTGGCTTCGCCAAGTCACCCTAAGAACCCTGCAAGGGGCCTGTCTCGTCTGCCGACTCGGGTGCTGTGTGCCGGGTACTTGGCTGCGCCAAGTACAGCACACGTTCAGCACCGACCGGAGCGGCAGCGTAGACCGGGTCAGAACGATTGCCACTGGCAATCTTCCCCGCCCCTTGACCGCGTACGTTGTCCACCTTTAACTGGGTGGTAGTCCTCCCTGGAAAGGAGCCGCCAACATGGACCTGATGGAAAAACTGGAAATTCTCACCGACGCGGCCAAGTACGACGTGGCCTGCACCTCCTCCGGGGTGGACCGGCCCGCCCAGAAGGGCAAGCTGGGCAGCGCGGTCAAGGCGGGCATCTGCCACAGCTTTGCCGCCGACGGCCGGTGCATCTCCCTGTTAAAGGTGCTCATGAGCAACGACTGCGCCTTTGACTGCGCCTACTGCGTGAACCGCCGCACCACGGACTGCCGGCGGGCCAGCTTCACCCCCCGGGAGCTGTGCACCCTCACCATGGAGTTTTACCGCCGCAACTACATCGAGGGGCTGTTCCTGTCCTCGGCGGTGGTGAAAAACCCGGACTATACCTGCGAGCTCATGCTTTCCGCGGTGAAGATGCTCCGGGAGGACTGCGGTTTTTGGGGCTATGTGCACGTCAAGGCCATCCCCGGGGCCAGCCCCCGGCTGACCGAGGAGCTGGGCCTTTACGCCGACCGGATGAGCGTGAACATCGAGCTGCCCAGCGGGGAGAGCCTGAAGCGCCTGGCCCCCCAGAAGTCCAAGGAGAAGATTCTGGCCCCCATGGGGCAGATCCGGGACGGCATCGCCCAAAACGCCAAGGAGCTGGTAAAATACCGGGCCGCGCCCCGGTTCGTCCCGGCGGGGCAGTCCACCCAGATGATCATCGGGGCCACCCCGGAGCACGACGTGCAGATCCTCCGGCTGACCGAGGGGCTGTATAAAAAGTACGCCCTCAAGCGGGTGTTCTTCTCCGCCTACATGCCCGTGGTGGAGGACCGGGCCCTGCCCGCCCTGAACTCGCCCCCGCCCCTGCTGCGGGAGCACCGGCTCTACCAGGCGGACTGGCTGCTGCGGTTTTACGGCTTCACCGCCGGGGAGATTCTGGACGACGCCAACCCGGACTTCAACCCCTTCCTGGACCCCAAGTGCAACTGGGCCGTGAACCACATGGAGCTCTTCCCCGTGGAGGTGAATCGGGCCCCCTATGAGATGCTCCTGCGGGTGCCGGGCATCGGGGTCAAGAGCGCCCAGCGCATCCGGGCCGCCCGGCGCACCGCCCGGCTGGACTTCGACGCCCTGAAAAAGCTGGGCGTGGTGCTCAAGCGGGCCCGGTTTTTCATCGTGTGCATGGGCAAGTCCGCCTCGCCCCTGCCCACCGACGACCCGGCGGTCATCGCCGGGGCCATCTGCGAGCGCTCCCCGGTTCAGCGGCAGAAGATCGACGCGCCGGAGCAGCTGAGCCTGTTCGCGCCCCAAAAGGAGGACGGTGTGAAATGTCTGACCGGTCAAATCTAGTCTACCGCTACGACGGCAGCTACCAGGGCTTTCTCTGCTGCGTGGCCCAGTGCTTTTTCGATAAAAGGCTCCCCCAGGGCGTGCAGCTGCTGGACGAGCCCCAGGCCACCCTGTTCGGCGTGCGGGCGGTGGAGGCGGACCCGGCCCTGGCCCGGCGGGTGGAGGACTCCATTCGGGAGAAGGTGTGCCCGGACGCGCTGGGCATGGTCCAGCAGGGTTTTCTCACCTGCATGGAGGAAAAGGAGCTGCGGCTGATCCGCTTTATTCTGCTGGGCTACCGCCACGGGGCCCGGGCCCTGGCCATGAGCGTCCACCCGGACGTGCACGCCATAAACAAGGCCCTGCTGTACCTAAAGAACGAGGCCCATTTCCATGTGGAGTTCCTGCGCTTCGCGGACTGCGGGGGCTTTCTGGCGGGCATGATCACCCCCAACAACCGGGTGCTGCCCTTGATTGTGGGGCATTTCACGGCCCGGCTGAATACGGAGCGGTTCATGATCTTTGACAAGACCCACGGCATGGGCTTTGTGTACCGGCCTGGGGCGCGGGAGGGGGAATTTTTCCACGCGGACGCGGTGGACCTGCCCGAGCCCAGCGAGGAGGAGGCCCGCTACCAGGCCCTGTGGCGGAAGTTTTACGACACCATCGCGGTGGAGGGCCGGGTAAACCCCAAGCTCCGCCGGGGCATGATGCCCATGCGGTATTGGAAGAATATGACGGAGTTTCAGCGGTAGAAGATTGGCGCGGCAAGCGCTTTGGGCGGAGGCTTGCCGCCCTCCGCCCGAGAGGCGCGGGGCGGCCGGTCTGACGGAAGGGAGAGGGTTATTATGTATCTTGCGGACCTGCACATTCATTCCCACTATTCCCGGGCCACCAGCAAGGACTGTACGCCGGAGCATCTGGACCTGTGGGCGCGGCGGAAGGGCATCGGCCTGGTGGGCAGCGGGGACTTTACCCACCCGGCCTGGCGGCGGGAGCTGGAGGAGAAGCTGGAGCCCGCCGGAAACGGGTTCTATACTCTGAAAAAGGAGTTCCGCCTGGAGGGCTCTTCCGCCGGGGAACCGCCCCGTTTTGTCATAACGGGGGAGATCAGCTCCATCTATAAAAAGGACGGCCGGGTCCGGAAGGTGCACAGCCTGATCCTGCTGCCCGGCCTGGAGGCCGCGGAGCTGGTCTCCCGCAAGCTGGAGGCCATTGGGAACATCCACTCCGACGGCAGGCCCATTTTGGGGCTGGACTGCCATGACCTGCTGGAAATCCTCCTGGAGCTGTGCCCGGAGGCGGTCTATGTTCCGGCCCACATCTGGACGCCCCATTTCTCCCTGTTCGGGGCCTTTTCCGGCTTCGACTCCGTGGAGGAGTGCTTTGGGGATTTGTCCGGGCACATCCACGCCATGGAAACCGGGCTCTCCTCGGACCCGCCCATGATCTGGCGGGTGTCCGCCCTGGACCGCTACCAGCTCCTCTCCAATTCGGACGCCCACTCCCCGGCCAAGCTGGGCCGGGAGGCCAATCTTCTCGACGCGGACCTGAGCTATGAGGCCCTGCGCAGGGCGGTCCAGACCGGGGAGGGCTTGGCCGGTACCATCGAGTTTTTCCCGGAGGAGGGGAAATACCACTATGACGGCCACCGGAAATGCGGCCTCTGCCTAACGCCGGGGGAGACGGAGCGGCTGGGGGGAATCTGCCCGGTCTGCGGAGGAAAGCTGACCGTGGGCGTGTCCCACCGCGTGGCCCAGCTGGCGGACCGGCCGGAGGGGTACCGGCGGGCCCAGGCGGCAAAATTTGAAAGCCTGGTCCCCCTGCCGGAGGTGGTGGGTGCGGCTTTGGGGTGCTCCCCGGCCAGCGCCAAGGCGGAGAAGGTTTATCGGGGCATGCTGCGGAAGCTGGGGCCGGAGTTCCCCATTTTGCGGGAGATTCCCTTAGAAGAGATCCGCGGCGCGGCGGGAGGCCTGATCGCCGAGGGCGTGGGCCGGCTGCGGAGGGGCCAGCTCAGCTGGAAGCCGGGCTTTGACGGGGAATACGGCAGGCTCTGCCTGTTCACCCGGGGCGAGCTGGAAGGATTGAGCGGCCAGACCAGCCTGTTTGGAGCGGGGCCGGAGCCCGAAGCGGAGGCGGGGGCCGTCCGTAGCCCGGAGAAACACGGGACCCACGGCCCGAAGCCGCCCGTCCCGCCGGTACAAGGGGCCCCGGCCGTCCGGCCCGAGCCCGCCTGGAACGAGCGGCAGCGGCAGGCCATCGAGTCCATGGAGCGGGTCACGGTGGTAAAGGCCGGACCCGGCACGGGGAAGACCGGCACCCTGGCCGCGCACATCCTCCACCTGCTGGAAACCAGGCGGGTGAGCCCCTCCCGCGTCACGGCGGTGACCTTTACCAACCAAGCGGCCAAGGAGCTGCGGGAGCGGATCGAGAGGCAGCTGGGAAAGGCCCCGGCCAGGAAGCTGCAAGCCGGAACCTTCCACGCCATTGCCTGGAAGCGGCTGAAGGACAGGGGCGCGGATTTCACCCTGGCCGGGGAAATGGAGGCCAGGGAGCTGGCGGGCCGGCTGAAGCGGGAATTCGGCCTGGAATGCTCCGCCTCCCGGCTGCTTACGGAGATCTCCAACTGGAAGACGGGGATGAAGGAGGGGGAGTTCCCCCTGGGGCGGGAGGTTTTGGAGGCATACCAGAACAGCCTGCGGCAGTGGGGGGCCCTGGACTTTGACGACGTCCTGCTGGAGGCCCTGCGGACCGCCCAGGAGGAGGGTCCCGGCCGGGGCAGGGGGGACGCGGACGCGTTCTCCTACCTGCTGGTGGACGAGTTCCAGGACGTGAACCCCCTGCAGTACCGGCTGCTTAAGGCGTGGAACCAGGGGGGCCGGGAGCTGTTCGCCATCGGGGACCTGGACCAGGCCGTTTACGGCTTCCGTGGGGCGGACGCCGGGTGCTTCCAAAGGCTGGCGGAGGATTTTCCAGGGGCGCGCCAGATTACCCTGGAGGAGAATTACCGCTCCACGCCCCAGATTTTGACAGCGGCCTCCCGGGTGATCTCCCAAAACCCGGGCGGGGAGAGGATTCTGCGCCCCAACCGGCCAAAAGGGGCCCCGGTCCGCCTGGTGGAGGCGGACAGCCCGCGGGAGGAGGCCATTTTCGTGGCCAAGGAGATCAACCGCCTGACCGGGGGAATCGGGATGCTGGAGGCCCATGCGCTGCAGCCCGCGAGAAAGGGGGAGTTCTGGGCCTTTGAGGACATCGCCGTGCTGTACCGGACCCACCGGCAGGCGGGCATGTTGGAGGACTGCCTGAAAAGGGAGGGCATTCCCTATGTGGCGGCGGGAAGGGATTCCTTTTTGCAGGAGGAGGCCGTGCGGGGGACCGTCTGCTTTTTTAAGTCTCTGCTGCAGCCTGGGGACCGGCTGGCCGCTCAGACGGCAAGGCGGCTGCTCTGGGACGGGGAGCCGGAAGACCGGGCCATGGCGGCGTATTGCCAGATGGCGGAAAAGTACGGCCCCCGGCTGAACCGGGGAAAGCCCCAAAAGCTTCTGGAAGAATGGCAGAGGGACCAGAAGCTGGAGGGGAAGAAGGAGCTGGAGAAGCTCTGCCAGACGGCGGTATTCTACCAGAAAATGCCGGAATTTCTGGAGGCCCTGGAAACCGGGGTGGAGAGCGACCTGAAGCGCTGCGGCGGAAAGACGTACACGGCCGGGGCGGTCACGCTGGCCACGCTGCACGGGGCCAAGGGACTGGAATTCCCGGTGGTGATGCTTTACGGGGTCCGCAAGGGGCTGATCCCCTTTGGGGAGGGAGGCGCCCTGGAGGAAGAGGAGGAGCGCCGCCTGTTTTACGTGGGCCTCACCAGGGCGAAAGAGGCGCTGATCCTCACCTCGTCCCCGGAGCCGTCCGGCTTTTTGCGGGAGCTCCCCCCGGAGCTGGCGGAGCGGGAACAGGCCCGTTCGGCCCAGAAAGCGGAGGCGGACAGGCAGATGAGCTTCTTTTAAATGAATGAGATAATCGAAAACGCGTTTGGGGATCGATTCCCAAACGCGTTTCTTAATTGTCTGTCCGCCTGCGCCGCAGCCGTTAGATCAGGGCCTTTTCGTACAGGGAGAAGCGCTCTAGGCCGAATTCGCTCAAGCCGATGTCCACGCCGGTTTCCAGGCGGGCGTATCCGTTTTTCTCATAGGCGGAGACGGCGGGCGCGTTGTTCTCCCAGACATAGAGGCGCAGGGCGGTTCCGCCTCGGGTCCGGACCGCTTCCTGCGCCTGGGCCAGCAGCCGGGAGGCCAGGCCCTGGCGAAGAAAGTCCGGGTGGACCGCCAAGACGTGGATATACCACGCGCCCGCAGGCGCGAAGACGTTGTGGAAGGCCTCGCCGTCCTCTTCCGCCTCAGCGCTGGGGTTGGGGGTAAAGCCCACCGAGCCGGCCAGACGCTCCCCAGCCCAGGCCAGAAGCAAAGCGCCCTCTTCCAGGTATTTCCGGGCGTTGGCGGCGGTGGGAAAACCCTCCCGCCGCCAGCCGGGATTATAGGGCTTGTCCCGGAGTCCGTCGCAGACCGCGCCGTACAGCTGGGCCACGGCGTCCAAGTCGGCGGGCCCGGCGAGGCGGATGGTGAAATTCATAAAAAGCGCCTCCCAAAAGAAGAAATAGAACCATGGCGGGGCCAGGGCATACAAAAACCCCTCCCACAGCCTGCCGGTGGCGCAAGGCGCGGGAAGGAGAAATTTCTATACAAAAGGGCAAAAAAATTGCAGGAAAGCCTTGACAATACAGTATCCTTGGTTTACAATAATATACTGTATCGTCATCGATAAAAAGCGGCCCCTTGCCTTATGGAAATCAGTATAGCACAGGAGAAAAAAGGAGTCAAGAGGCTGGCGCAAAAAAACTGTTTTTTTGTGTAAATTTATGGATGAGAGCCAGGGGGGAGCCCCGGAAGAAATTCAAGGATAGGAGTGGCTGCGCTGCATGGTGAATGTGAAACCGGTCCAGTTGGGAAAAACCACAAGGATGAGCTTTGCCAAAATCGAGGAAGTCCTAAAAATGCCCAACCTCATCGAGGTCCAGAAAAACTCGTATGAGTGGTTCCTGAAGGAAGGCCTCAAGGAGGTTTTCCACGATGTGTCCGGCATTACCGACTTCAACAACAACCTGGTCCTGGATTTCGTGGACTATAAGCTGGACGACAAGCCGAACTACAGCGTCACCGAGTGCAAGGAGCGGGACGCCACCTATGCCGCCGCCCTGCGGGTGACGGCCAGGCTCCTCAACAAGGAAACCGGGGAGATTAAGGAGAGCGAGGTCTTTATGGGGGACTTCCCCCTGATGACCGACAGCGGCACCTTTGTCATAAACGGCGCGGAGCGGGTCATCGTCTCTCAGCTGGTGCGCTCTCCCGGCGTCTATTATAAAATGGACTACGACCGCTCCGGCAAGGAGCTCTTCAGCTCCACCATCATCCCCAACCGGGGCGCCTGGCTGGAGTATGAAAACGACATCAACGACGTGTTCTACGTGCGCATTGACAAAAACCGGAAAATCCCCATCACGGTGTTCGTCCGCAGCCTGGGGCTGGGCACGGATACCGAGATTTTCGAGCTTTTTGGGGACGATGACAGGATTCGCGCCACCATTGAAAAAGATACCTGTAAATCTGTGGAAGACGGCCTGTTCGAGGTCTACCGGAAGCTGCGCCCCAGCGAGCCGCCCACCATTGAGAGCGCCCAGAGCCACATCAACGGCCTGTTTTTCGACCCCCGGCGCTACGACCTCTCCCGGGTGGGCCGCTATAAATATAACAAGAAGCTCCGCCTGGAGGGCCGCCTGACCGGCCAGACCCTCTCCCAGCCCGTGGCCGACCCCTCTACCGGGGAGATTCTGGTCGAAGCCGGGGAGACCGTCAGCGCCGAACTGGCCGCGCGCCTGGACGACGCGGGCGTGACCCAGGCCACCGTGTGGGTGGAGGAGAAGGAGGTCCGCATCCTCTCCAACGGCATGGTGGACGTCCAGAAGTACGTGGACTTTGACGCCAAGGCGGAGTGCGGCATCAACGAGCGGGTGAGCTTCCCGGTGCTGCGGGAGATTCTGGACCAGTGCGGGGAGGACCAGGCCAAGCTGAAGGCCGCCCTTCGGAACCGCCGGGCGGACCTGATCCCCAACCACATTACCATCGAGGACATTTTCGCGTCCATCAACTATATGAACTGCCTGGCCGTGGGCCTGGGCCTGACCGATGACATCGACCACCTGGGCAACCGGCGCATCCGCTCCGTGGGCGAGCTTTTGCAGAACCAGTTCCGCATCGGCTTCTCCCGCCTGGAGCGGGTCATCCGGGAGCGCATGACCCTGCAGGCCGCGGACCTGGAGCAGCTGACGCCCCATTCCCTCATCAACATCCGGCCCGTGGTGGCCGCCATCCGGGAGTTCTTCGGGTCCTCGCCCCTGTCCCAGTTCATGGACCAGACCAACCCCCTGGCGGAGCTGACCCACAAGCGCCGGCTTTCCGCCCTGGGCCCCGGCGGGCTTTCCCGGGACCGGGCCAGCTTTGAGGTGCGGGACGTGCACTACACCCACTATGGCCGCATGTGCCCCATTGAGACCCCGGAAGGCCCCAACATCGGCCTGATCTCGTACCTGGCCACCTTTGCCCGGATCAACGAGTACGGCTTTTTGGAGGCACCCTTCCGGCGGGTGGACAAGGCCACGGGCCGGGTGACGGACGAAGTCACCTATATGACCGCCGACGTGGAGGACGCCTACATCGTGGCCCAGGCCAACGAGCCCCTGGACGAAGAGGGGCATTTCGTCCACGAGCGGGTGGTGGGCCGCTACCGGGACGAGTTTGTGGAGGTGGAGGCCTCCCGGGCGGACTATATGGACATCACCCCCCGGATGATGGTCTCCGTGGCCACGGCCTGCATCCCCTTCTTGGAAAACGACGACGCCAACCGGGCCCTGATGGGCTCCAACATGCAGCGCCAGGCCGTGCCCCTGATCAAGACCGAGAGCCCCATTGTGGGCACGGGCATGGAGTATAAGGCCGGAGTGGACTCCGGCGTGTGCGTGCTGGCCAAGCGGGCCGGCGTGGTCAAGTCCGTCAGCGCCCGGCAGGTGCTGGTCACGGCGGACAACGGGGATGTGGACCGCTATGAGATCATCAAGTTCATGCGCTCCAACCAGAGCACCTGCATCAACCAGGTGCCTGTGGTGGACGTAGGCGAACGGGTGGAAGAGGGCGGCGTCATCGCCGATGGCCCGGGCATTAAGAACGGCGAGGTGGCCCTGGGCAAAAACGCCCTCATCGGCTTTATGACCTGGGAGGGCTACAACTACGAGGACGCGGTCCTTCTCAATGAGAAGATTGTGCGCAACGATGTGTACACCTCCATCCACATCGAGGAATATGAGCTGGAGGCCCGGGACACCAAGCTGGGGCCCGAGGAGATTACCCGGGATATTCCCAACGTAAACGAGGAGCTGCTGCGGGACCTGGACGACCGGGGCATCATCCGCCCCGGCGCGGACGTGCGGGCCGGGGACCTGCTGGTGGGCAAGGTGACCCCCAAGGGCGAGACCGAGCTCACCGCCGAGGAGCGGCTGCTGCGGGCCATCTTCGGCGAGAAGGCCAGGGAGGTGCGGGACACCTCCCTGCGGGTGCCCCACGGCGAATACGGCGTGGTGGTGGACGTGAAGGTCTTCACCCGGGAGAACAGCCACGACGAGCTCTCCCCGGGCGTCAACAAGGTGGTGCGCTGCTACATCGCCCAGAAGCGGAAGATCAGCGTGGGCGACAAGATGGCCGGCCGCCACGGCAACAAGGGCGTGGTGTCCCGCATCCTGCCGGAGGAGGAGATGCCCTTCCTGCCGGACGGCACCCCCCTGGACATTGTGCTCAACCCCCTGGGCGTGCCCAGCCGCATGAACATCGGCCAGGTGCTGGAGGTGCACCTGGGCATGGCCGCCAAGGCCCTGGGCTGGAAGATCATGACCCCGGTGTTCGACGGGGCCCACGAGGCGGATATCCGGGAGTGCTTCCGGATGAAGGGCCTGCACGAGGACGGCAAGTTCTACCTGCGGGACGGCCGCACGGGCGAATACTTCGACAATCCGGTCACTGTGGGCTATATGTATTATTTGAAGCTCCACCATCTGGTGGACGATAAGATCCACGCCCGCTCCACCGGCCCCTACTCCCTGGTGACCCAGCAGCCCCTGGGCGGCAAGGCCCAGTTCGGCGGCCAGCGCTTCGGCGAGATGGAGGTCTGGGCCCTGGAGGCCTATGGCGCGGCCTACACGCTGCAGGAGATTCTGACGGTGAAGTCCGACGACACGGTGGGCCGGGTGAAGACCTACGAGGCCATCGTCAAGGGCCAGAACATCCCCACCCCGGGCATTCCGGAGAGCTTCAAGGTGCTCATCAAGGAGCTGCAGGCCCTGGGCCTGGACGTGAAGGTGCTGGACGAGAACAACGAGGAGATCGACCTGAAGCAGACCTTTGACGACGACATGGGCCTGGAAGAGGGCGGCGCCCTGGACGAGCGGAACGTGGCCGACGATCTGGACGGCTACTCCCTGGAGGACGAGGATGGGGAGGCCATTCTGGACGAGGAAGAAGAGGAGGACGATGGCTTCGGCGACGAGATGGAAGACGAAGATTTTGGGCTGGACGACGAGGACTTTTAGGCCTTGACACATCTTCAGTTTGAATTTGCGAGAAAGGTAAGTGGTCAAACGAATGGAATTCAACACATTTGAGTCGATCAAAATCGGCCTGGCTTCGCCGGAGCAGATTCGGGAATGGTCCCATGGCGAGGTAAAGAAGCCCGAAACCATCAACTACCGCACCTTAAAGCCCGAGCGGGACGGACTCTTCTGCGAACGCATTTTTGGGCCTACCAAGGACTGGGAATGCCACTGCGGCAAATACCGGCGCATCCGCTACAAGGGAAAAATCTGCGACCGCTGCGGCGTGGAGGTCACCCGGGCCAAGGTCCGCCGGGAGCGCATGGGCCACATCGAGCTGGCGGCCCCGGTGTCCCATATCTGGTATTTTAAGGGCATTCCCAGCCGCATGGGGCTGATTCTGGACATCTCCCCCCGGGTGCTGGAAAAGGTGCTGTACTTCGCCCTGTATATCGTCACCGACCCGGGCGAGGTGCGGGAGCTCTCCAAGATGCAAACCCTCACCGAAAAGGAGTACCGGGACCTGCGGGAGAAGTATGAGGACGGCTTTAAGGCGGAGATGGGCGCGGAGGCCATTCAGGAGCTCCTGGCGGACATCGACCCGGAGAAGCTGGCCGTGGAGCTGCGGGAGGAGCTGGAGGCAGCCAGCGGCCAGAAGCGCATGCGCATCCTAAAGCGGCTGGAAGTGGTGGAGTCCTTCCGGGTCTCCGGCAACCGGCCCGAGTGGATGATCCTCAACGTGGTGCCGGTGATCCCCCCGGACATCCGGCCCATGGTCCAGCTGGACGGCGGACGCTTTGCCACCAGCGACCTGAACGACCTGTACCGCCGGGTTATCAACCGGAACAACCGGCTAAAGCGCCTTTTGGAGCTGGGCGCGCCGGACATCATCGTGCGCAACGAGAAGCGGATGCTGCAGGAGGCGGTGGACGCTTTGATCGACAACGGCCGGCGGGGCAGGCCCGTCACCGGCCCCAACAACCGGCCCTTAAAGTCCCTCTCCGACATGCTCAAGGGCAAGCAGGGACGCTTCCGCCAGAACCTTTTGGGCAAGCGGGTGGACTACTCCGGCCGTTCCGTGATCGTAGTGGGGCCGGAGCTGAAAATGTACCAGTGCGGCCTGCCCAAGGAGATGGCCCTGGAGCTGTTCAAGCCCTTTGTGATGAAGCGCCTGGTGGAGACCAGCGCCGTGGGCAACATCAAGGCCGCCCGCAAGGCGGTGGAGCGGGCCAAGTCCGAGGTTTGGGACGCCCTGGAAGTGGTCATTAAGAACCACCCGGTGCTGCTCAACCGGGCCCCCACCCTGCACCGGCTGGGCATCCAGGCCTTTGAGCCCGTGCTGGTGGAGGGCAAGGCCCTGAAGCTGCATCCCCTGGTGTGCACCGCCTACAACGCGGACTTCGACGGCGACCAGATGGCCGTGCACGTGCCCCTTTCCGCCGAGGCCCAGGCCGAGGCCCGCTTTTTGATGCTGGCAGCCAACAACCTGTTGAAGCCCTCCGACGGGCGGCCCGTCACCGTGCCCACCCAGGACATGGTGCTGGGGTCCTATTACCTGACCCTGGACAAGGACGGCGAGCCGGGGGAGGGGAAGGTCTTCCGGGACATGGACGAGGCCATGATGGCCTACGACGCCAAGGCCATCAGCCTGCACGCCAAGATCAAGGTGCGCCGCCAGGCGCGCTGGCGGGGCAAGACCGTCTCCGGCCTGGTGGAGACCACCATGGGGCGGATGATCTTCAACCGGCCCATTCCCCAGGACCTGGGCTATGTGAAGCGCAGCACCCCCGAGGACGCGCTGCGGTTTGAAATCGACTTTTTGGTGGGCAAAAAGCAGCTGGGGCAGATCATCGAGCGCTGCATCAAGGTCCACGGCACCGCCCGCTCGGCGGAGGTGCTGGACGAGATTAAGGCCCAGGGCTACAAATACTCCACCATCAGCGGCATTACCGTGGCCGTGTGCGACGCCACCATTCCCGCCGACAAGCGGGCCCTGGTCAGCGCCGCGGAAAAGGAGATCAACGAGATCGCCGGGGAGTACAGCGAGGGCTACCTCTCCGAGCGGGAGCGCTATGAGGCGGTTATCAAGGTGTGGGACAAATGCACCCGGGACGTGGCCAACGCCCTGCAAAAGGGCTTGGACCGGTACAACCCCATCTTTATGATGGCGGACTCCGGCGCCCGAGGCACCATCTCCAACCTGAACCAGCTGGCGGGCATGCGGGGCAACATCTCCAACACCTCCGGCAAAACCATTGAGATTCCCATTAAGTCCAACTACCGCGAGGGCCTCAACGTTCTGGAATACTTCATTTCCTCCCGGGGCGCCCGCAAGGGCACCACGGACACCGCCCTGCGTACCGCGGACTCGGGCTACCTGACCCGCCGCCTGGTGGACGTCTCCCAGGAGGTGGTCATCCGGGAGGAGGACTGCGGCACCCACGAGGGCATCGAGGTCTTTGAGATCAAGTCCGGCCCCGAGTCCATCGAGCCCCTGAAGGAGCGCCTGGTGGGCCGGTACCTGACCGAGGACTACCGGGACGAGAACGGGAAGATCCTCATCTCCCGCAACCAGCTGCTCAGCGACGAGGACGCGGACCTGCTCATCCGCCGGGGCGTGGAGCGCATCGCCATCCGCTCCGTGCTGACCTGCCGGGCCCGCAGCGGCGTGTGCAAGCGGTGCTACGGCGCGTCCCTGGCCACGGGCAAGCCCGTGCAGGTGGGCGAGGCCGTGGGCATCATCGCGGCCCAGTCCATCGGCGAGCCGGGCACCCAGCTGACCATGCGCACCTTCCACACCGGCGGCGTGGCCAGCGCCGAGGACATCACCCAGGGCCTTCCCCGCATCGACGAGCTCTTCGAGGGCCGCAAGCCCAAGCATGTGGCCATTATCAACGAGCTGGACGGCAAGGTGAGCTTTGAGGAGATCAAGCGCAACCGCCATGTGGTGGTCACCAACGAGGAGACCGGCGAGAGCAAGTCCTACCTGATCCCCTTCGGGTCCCGGGTCACCGTGCAGGAGGGCGAGTACATCAAGCGGGGCAGGCGGATCACGGAAGGCTCCGTCAGCCCCCACGACGTGCTGGCCATCAGCGGCACCCAGGAGGTGCAGAACTACCTGATCCAAGAGGTGCAGCGCACCTACCGGATGCAGGGCGTGGACATCAACGACAAGCACATCGAGATCATCGTCCGGCAGATGCTGCGCAAGGTCCGGGTGGACGACGCGGGTGACACCGGCCTGATGGTGGGCTCCATGGCGGACAAGAACGAAGTGCTCTTCGCCAACGAGGACATCCGCCGCCGCATCGCCCTGGGCGAGACCGAACTGCGGGAGGCAGCCTACACCCCGGTGCTGCTGGGCATCACCAAGGCCTCTCTGGCCACGGACAGCTTTATGTCGGCGGCCTCCTTCCAGGAGACTACCCGCGTCCTCACCGACGCGGCCATCAAGGGCAAGGTGGATTCCCTGGTGGGCCTGAAGGAGAACGTCATCATCGGCAAGCTGGTGCCCGCTGGCACGGGCCTGAAAATCTACAACGAAGTGGAGATTGAGTGCAAGGAGGCCCCGGAGGAGGAGCTCCCCGAGGAAGAGGCGCTGCCCGAGGCCCCGGAAGGGGAAGAGCCCGGCGCTGGGGCCCTGGAAGCCGCGCAGCCTCCCCTGACGGAAGAGGCGGGCTGAGACGCCGGATTTGGCGGCGGGCCGGGGGCAAATGTCAAGTAATTTATGCGAAAAAACTATAAAATATTTTACGCGGCAAGGCCGACGGCCTCGGAGAACACGCTCGCGGCGCTCCGATAGCCCAAAATCCCGCGAGGATAATTATTGAGCCATGTCTCGGCGGCTTTGACCTCGGCAGTCTTTACCTTGTCGAAATCCGTACCTTTCGGGAACTTGCGGCGTATCATGCGGTTAATATTCTCATTTGTCCCCCGCTCGCAAGCTGTGTACGGGTGACAATAGTAAACGGTCGTCCGCTTTTTCCCTTTCCTCCGGCGGCTCCGCTCGAGGCCGTCGCAATCTGCGAACTCGGAGCCGTTGTCGAAAGTAATCGACTTGAATATCCTCGGGAAGTCTGCGCCGAAACGCCTCTCGAGTCTATCCAGCGCCCGGACGACGCTCTTTGTAGTGCCGTCCGGGATTTTTATAATAATCTCGTTCCGGGTAGCCCTCTCGGAGAATACGAGGAGCCTTGCCCTTGAGCCTTTCTTTCCGACGACGGTATCGCCCTCCCAATGTCCGACCTCCTCGCGGGTCTCTATCTCCGGCGGGCGCTCCTCGATACTCCGGTCCCTTGGAGGCCGTTTCTCCCGTACTTTCTTATACTCCCGCTTGCGCTGTCCCTTTTCCGGGAGGTCTTTGTTTGTGATATGGGG
>CAOKRG010000012.1 GCA_948471095.1 uncultured Oscillospiraceae bacterium | reverse complement strand
AGGAGGTGTGTCTGAAACACGCGGTTTCATTAAAAGGAAAGCCCACTGAGCGCAACAGTAAAAGTTTTTGATCCAAACTTTTTTCAAAAAGTTTGGTCCAGTCCAGGGTGAAACCCTGGCCGCCGGAGGCCTTCCCGTGCGTCAAGCACATTATCGGCATTTTCTTTGAAAATGCCCATTCGCCCTTCGGGCGGTTTGTGTTACGGAGTGGCCTCCAGGCGCAGAGGGCGCGCCTTACGGCAAGACCGTGGGGCTCTGCCCCACACCCTGCCACCTTTGAAAAGGTGGACGAAACTATTACTGGCTCGCTGATTTGGCTTGTTGGATGCCCTCATGTCCAAACAGAGGAGTTTGTGCGCGGTCCAGGGGCGTCGACCTTCGCTGCGCGAAGTCGCGGCCCCTGGTAGGGTGTGGGGCAAAGCCCCACGGTCTTGTCCCTTTTCCTGAGAAAATGGCGCAGGAATGGTGAATGCAAGTCTCCAGTGGAGACTTGCAGAGGGAATTCTCAGCTGCCGCCTCGGTCGATGCTGGACGGTCCCCACTGGGGACCAGCATCCCTCGCCGGGGGTTTCCCTTATTACCTTCTCGCTTTAGTCATTCCCTCCTCAGAAAACCTCTTGCGCATTCTGCCGGTTTGGGTTATAATTTATATAGTCATAATCCTTCGCCCCGACAAAGGAGGCCAGTCCCCTTATGCAAAACCAACCTCTCCGCCTGGACCGCCCGCGCCTGCTCCAAAACCAGGAGCAGGCCCCCGGCCGTCGGGCTTTCTATCTTTTTATGCTTTTGCTGGGCGGGCTCAGCGCCTTTGGCTGCGTGGCCACAGCCTTTCAGCTGCCCGTGCTGGCTCCCCGGCTCATCCTGACCGGCCTGGCCTGCGCCGGGTTCTGGCTCTGGCGGCATATGGACCAAACCCGCCGCTGGCGGCTGGCCTCTCTGCTGGGCTGGGCCGTGTGGCTGGTGTTTTTGATCTTCCTTTTCGAGGAGGTCCTTCAAGGGGCCCTGCGGACCCTGAACCTAATGCTGAACGCCTATGGCCAACGGCTGAACTACGAGCTCCCCGTGTTGACTTTGCCGGGCCTGCCCCGCACCTACCACAGCGAGGAGGAGTGCACGGCCTTTCTGGGCATTCTGCTCTTCCCCTTTTTCTGGTGGCTGAGCCGGATGCTGGTCAAGCGCAAAAGCCCCCTGGGGGCTTTCTGCCTGACGGCGGTGTTTTTGCTGCTGCCCATGGGCTTTTCCATTCTGCCCGCCGGCTGGGCCTATGGGGGCATTCTGCTTTTTTGGTGCAGCCTGCTGCTCACCGCCCTGCCCCTGACCGGCCGGAAGTCCGCCGTGCTGCGGCGGGGCCGCTTCCAGGCCAGCGGCTCGGCTGGCGGGGCCATGCTTCTGGTTCCCCTGGCGGTCCTGGCAAGCCTGCTGGCGGTCTATTGGGCCTCGCCGCCGGAGACCTATTCCCGGCCCGACCTGGTCAACCAGCTGCGCCAGGGCGTGACGGAGGGCTTCGGCCTTTCCTCCCTGCAGGGAGGAGGCCAGGGCAGCGGCAACAACCGGGTGGAGCTAAGCCGCATGGGCGGGCGGCATTACTCCGGCAAAACCATGCTGCGGGTAAAGTTCGACTGGGAGGAGGAAGCCCTCACCCAGAAGGAGTATCTGAAAAGCTTTGTGGGCAGCGTGTACACCGGTTCCAGCTGGGAGCGCCCCAGCGCGGCGGCGGACGCGGCCCTAGATGACATCGGCCTGCAGGCCCAAACCCTGCCCGCCCGCTACCGCCGGGACATGTACACGGAAAGCATCGACGAGCCCGGCAGCTACCGGCTGGCCGTGGAAAACCTGGGGGCCAACCCCCGGTGCGTGTACATCCCCTATGGCCTGGCGGCGGACACGGACCTTTCCCCTTACGGGGCGGAGCTGGTGGGAGACGGCTTTGCCAAGTCCGGTAATTTCTTCGCGGGAACCAAGGAGTACCAGTTGGAGGGCATAACCATGCCCTGGGGCTGGCGCTACTTTGACCGGGCCACCCGCTTTCTGGGCGGGAGCCTTCAGATGCCCGCCAGCATAAGCATTTTTTTTGAGGGCGCCTTGGAGGGCATGGGCATTTCTACAACGAATTCCGAAGAAGAGGGGCAGCCCGCCGGAACCAGCGGAAGCGCCGCCCGATGGACGGAGCGCCGCCGCCGGTTTACGGAGCAGCTGCTGGAACCAGACCAGAGGGAACACCTGACCAGCTACCTGGGGGAATCCTATGCGGTGGATCTTGCCAAAGTCCAGTGCGTTCAGTGGCTGGCCGAGGATATGGAAAATCAAGAGCGAAATTGGAACAGAAAGGGGGAGCGGGACCTGTGGAAAGCCCCGGACTGGTTCCGGGAGCTTTTCGACCCGGAGCCCGCCGCGCTAATGGCCGCGGTGGAGGACTACACAGACTTTGCCTATGAATACTACACCCAGGTGCCCGAAGAGCTGGCGGAGTTTCTGGACCGGTACCGGGAGGCTTTTTCCCTGCGGCCAGACCTGCGCACCTCCGACTCCCTGGATGTGAAAATTCTGGGCCAGGGGGAGCCGCTTGGCGAGCTGAGCCTGCGGGAGCATCCCTTGTCCTTTGCCGGGCGGGTTGCCATGGTCTTCCAGCAGTACTACACCTACACCCTGGACCCGCCCCAGCCCGGACGGGGGCAGGACTTTGTGGAATTTTTCCTGGACAGCTCCCGCCAGGGCTACTGCGTCCACTTTGCCACGGCGGCGGTGATGCTGCTGCGCTCCGCGGGCTACCCGGCCCGGTACGCGGAGGGCTATGTGGCGCCCTCCGGCGAGGCGGGCTGGGTGGAGGTGCCGGACTACAACGCCCACGCCTGGCTGGAGGTCTACTGCGCCGGAACCGGCTGGACGCCGGTGGAGGTAACGCCCCCCTCCCCGGACGCGCCCGCCGTGTACGCCAACGCCCGGGTGCCGGAGTTCTCCGACGCCCAGACGCCCGCCCCCCGGCCGGATGGGCCCATGCCCACCCTGCCGCCCCGGGCCACGGAAAGCCCCCGGCAGGCGGAAGCCTCCGCCGCGCCCCGGGCTACCCGGGAGCCTTTGGCCACCCCCGCGCCAGGCGCAAACGCCGCTAGAGAAGAGGCGGGCCCCTCCTGGGCGCTGCCCGCGGCCCTGTCCCTGCTGGCTGTGGCGTGGGCCCTGCTGCTGAACCGCTGGCTGCGCCGCCGGAGCTGGCGGAAGGCCCTGGGCCAGCCGGACCGGAACCGGGCCGCGCTGAAAGCCTACGCCCTCATCATGAAGCGGTACGGCTGGCAGGCCCTGTGCGGCCAGCGGGAGGACCCCCCCGCCCGGTGGAAGGAGCTGGCGGAGAAAGCCCGCTTCGGGCCCGGCCCCCTGCCCCAAGAGGAGCTGGACGAGCTGCTGGACGCGGCGGAAGCCCTGCGGCAGACCCTGCGAAAGCAGCTGCCCAAGCTCCACCTGGCCCGCTGCTGGCTGGCGGGGCTGATATAGCCGTCTATTTTGAGCAAGCGGCCTCTCTGCTTTATGGAGCAGAGGGCCGCCTTTCTTTGGCGTGAAAGCCGGGAGGCGAGAAGGACGAAACTTTTACGGTTGCGCTGGGTGGGCTTTTTCCGTCTCCGCAAAGCTGCAAAGCGTCCGGGCCAGATTGACCACATTTCCATGGACTTCCCCGACTTCTTCCGTCAGAACGCTGATTTTTGAATTTTTTGAGAAAACATCTTTCATTTTTCTGCCTGGGCGCTATAATAGGGGAAGCTTTTCGAAAAGCCAATCAATCCCCCTCCACCGGGGACCGCCGCTTTCCGCGGCAAGGAGGATTTCTCTATGTTCCAGCTTAGATGGGTGTGGGCGCGGCTGAAGGGCAGCCACAAGCGCTATATCTTCGCCCTCTTCTCCACCGCCCTGCTGGCCGTGCTGGCCCTGGGCAACTCCCTGATCACCGCCAACATTATGGACACCGTGTTCCGCCCCATGCAGGAGTCCGGCGCGGTGGACCCCCAGGCCGCCCGGCACCTGGGGATCATGGTGGCGGTGCTGGTGGGCTTCACCCTGTTCCGCACCGGCTTCGGCTATCTTTCCAACATGACCTACGAGCACATCTCCCAAAAGCTCATCTACGAGCTGCGCCGCGACCTGTACCAGAACATGCAGGAGCAGGACCAGGCGTTCTACAGCGCCTACCGCACCGGCGACCTGATGACCCGCCTGACCGGCGACATGGACATGATCCGCCACGCGGTATGCTTTGTGCTGCGGCAGCTCATCCACTGCATCGTGCTGTTCAGCACCACGGCCATCACCTTTTTGGCCACGGACTGGCTCTTCGCCCTGTGTATGCTGGCCGTCACCCCGCTGATCTTCCTGTTCACCTTCCTCTTCTCCCGGCGGGTCCACCCCCTCTATGTGGAGCTGCGGGAGAAGCTCTCCCGCCTGAACACCGCCGCCCAGGAGAATATCTCCGGCAACCGGGTGGTGAAGGCCTTTGCCCGGGAGGAGTACGAGAAGGAGCAGTTTGACCAGAAGAACCAGGCCTATAAGGAGGCCAACAAAACCGCCTCTTTGCTGTGGCTCAAGTTCAGCCCCTACATTGACACCCTTTCCCAGTCCCTTTCCATCGCCGTGCTGCTGGTGGGCGGCATTTTCCTCATCAACGGCCGCATCACCATTGGCACCTTCACCATGTTCAACGGCCTGACCTGGACCCTCTCGGAGCCCATGCGCTCCTTGGGTATGCACTTAAACGACTTACAGCGCTTCTTTGCCAGCGCCAGCAAGATCATCGAGCTGTATTACGCCAAGTCCACCATTGTCTCCCGGCCGGACGCGGTGAAGCCCCAGGGCCGGGTGGAGGGCCGGGTGCGGTTCCGGGACGTGGGCCTCAAGCTCCACGGGACCCAGGTGCTCTCCCACATCGACCTGGACATTCAGCCCGGAGAGACCGTGGCCATTATGGGCCCCACCGGCTCGGGCAAGACCTCGCTGGTCAACCTGATCCCCCGGTTCGCGGACCCCACCAGCGGCCAGGTGGACCTGGACGGAACCCCTGTGCGCAGGTATGACCTAAAGGCCCTGCGGTCCTCCATCGGCCTGGCCACCCAGGACGTGTTCCTCTTCTCCGACACCGTGGACGGGAACATTGCCTATGGGGACAGCGCCATGTCCGAGGATGAGGTCAAGCGCTTTGCCACCATGGCGGACGTGACGGACTTCGCCGGGAAGCTGCCCGAGGGCTTTGACACCGTGATCGGCGAGCGGGGCACCGGCCTTTCCGGCGGACAGAAGCAGCGCATCGCCCTGGCCCGGGCCCTGGCCGTGAAGCCTTCGGTGCTCATTCTGGACGACACCACCAGCGCCGTGGACCTGGAGACGGAGAAGTACATTCAAGAGCAGCTGGCCCACTTGGACTTCCCCTGCACCAAGATCATCGTGGCCCAGCGCATCTCCACCACCAAGCGGGCGGACAAGGTGGTCGTCATTGAAAACGGAACCATCACCGCCATGGGCACCCACGCGGAGCTCTCCCAAAAGCCCGGCTACTACCGGGAGGTCTTCCTGCTGCAAAACGGCGGGGACGAAACAGAAAGAGAGGCGATATAAATGGCGCGCAACCGCTTCGACGTTGACGAAAACCTGGAAACCCCATTTAGCATCAAGCATCTGCTTCGGGCCGGGACCTACATTGGGCGGCACAAGAAAAAGATGGTTCTCTCCCTGCTCTATTCCGCCCTCTCCGCCGCCGCGGCCCTGGTGGGGCCCCTGCTGGTCCAGCGGGGCATCAACGTCTCCGTGCCCAACAAGGACTATGGGGAGCTGGCGCTGCTCTCGGTGTGCATGCTGGCGGCCATTGTGGTCTCCATCCTCTTTGCCCGCACCCGCAGCAAATACATGATCTCCGTGGGGCAGGAGATCATCTACGACATCCGCAAGGATCTGTTCGCCCATCTGCAAAAGCTGCCCTTCCAGTTTTACGACGACCGGCCCCACGGGAAGATCCTCACCCGGGTGATCAACTATGTGAACAGCGTCTCGGACGCCCTCTCCAACGGCATCATCAACTTTGTGCTGGAGATCTTCAATCTGGTGCTCATCGCCGTGTTTATGCTCATCTGCGACGTGCGGCTGTCCCTGGTGGTCATGGCCGGCGTGCCCCTGCTGTTGGTGGTCATCTTTTTGGTAAAGCCCGCCCAGCGCCGGGCCTGGCAGAACGTCTCCAACAAGAGCTCCAACCTGAACGCCTACCTCCACGAGAGCCTGGACGGCATGAAGATCACCCAGGCCTTTACCCGGGAGGAGGAAAACGCCGGCATCTACGACCGGCTGAACCGCAACAGCTACAAGGCCTGGATGCGGGCCCAGTACACCTCCCAGCTCATCTGGGTTTCGGTGGACAACATCTCCACCTGGGTGGTGGGGGCCATGTACCTGGTGGGCCTGGCCTTTTTGGGGCCCTCTATGCAGATCGGCACCATCATCGCCCTCTCCTCCTACGCCTGGCGGTTCTGGCAGCCTATGCTGAGCCTCTCGAACCTGTACAACACCTTCATCAACGCCGTAGCCTACTTGGAGCGTATCTTTGAGATGATGGACGAACCCGTCACCGTGGACGACGCCCCTGGCGCTACGGAGCTGCCGCCCATCCGGGGCGGGGTGGAGTTCCGGGACGTGACCTTCTCCTACGATGGCACGGTAAACGTGCTGGAGCACTTCAACCTGAGCGTGAACCCCGGCGAGTCCATCGCCCTGGTGGGCCCCACGGGCGCTGGCAAGACCACGGTGGTAAACCTCCTGTCCCGGTTCTATAACCTGACCGGCGGCCAAGTGCTGCTGGACGGCACGGACATTGCCGGGGTGACCCTGCACTCTCTGCGCAGCCAGATGGGCATTATGCTCCAGGACAGCTTCATTTTCTCCGGCAGCATTATGGACAACATCCGCTACGGCCGCCTGGACGCCACGGACGAGGAAGTGATTGCCGCCGCCAAAACCGTGTGCGCCCATGAGTTCATCAGCCAGATGGAGCGGGGCTACGACACCCAGGTGAACGAGCGGGGCTCCCGGCTCTCCCAGGGCCAGCGGCAGCTGGTGGCCTTTGCCCGCACACTGCTCTCCGACCCGAAAATCTTGGTGCTGGACGAGGCCACCTCCTCCATTGACGCAAAAACCGAGAAACTGGTTCAGCAGGGACTGCAAGCCCTGCTGAAGGGACGCACCTCCTTCATCATCGCCCACCGGCTCTCCACCATTAAAAACTGCGACCGCATTCTGTACATATCTGACAAGGGCATCGCGGAGATGGGCTCCCACCAGGAGCTGCTGGCAAAGCGCGGTAAATATTACCATCTGTATACCGCCCAGGTGGAGGATTAGAATGATATAAGATTGTATTCTTGTATTGACAAACCCAAAGAATCACCATATAATAATTCCAACGCTTAACAATTGAGGTGATAAGAAGTGAAGATTCCGAAATTGCTCTCGCTCTTGTTCGCCCTTGTATTGGTATTTTCAGCTGCTGCAATACCCGCACAAGCAGAGTCAGAAGCGGTTCCTGAAAATTCTACGTATCTAGAGCAGCTGTATTATGAAGCCTTCTCTACACCTGATAATCCTATTGTATCCCAAGAGCCTTACCTGTGTACCGGCGAGGAAGCGGCGGCATTTGAGGCTGATGGTCAATCCGATACAATTCTTCTTACGTATGCGGATGGATCGACAGCCATTGTCTCCGCCGTTCCGGTCAATGCGCGGCAGCCAAGCGAGGCCTATGCCTGTCTTCCGGATTGGTTGGTGTATAGTATTCATGTGGTGATGGCAATTAGCTGCAACGCCATTAACGTGGGGAACTGACCTGGATGTGAGTTTGTACTATGGCACGTGCAGAGATATAAACGCAGACAACTTAAAAGAGAGGTGGAAGGTAACTTCTCTGGGGCTCACCACCGTAACCAGAAGTGTTACAATTAGTACTACCAAATATTTTAGGCTTGTGATAGAAGGAGTATGCTGTGGGGATGACGTCTATGGGCAGCAAAAGAATTTCCTTATGAACAAAAAGGCGAAGCTATACCCAAAATATATTTGTCCTGTTTCAGGCAAACTATGTGTTGCCCCATATTACGCTAATCACCCGAAGACTACTCCAATAGATTGGAATGGAAGGAAAACATACATAAACTGGTTCAACAAGACATACAACAATGGCAAAGACCCTTGGGACTGGGGCGACTATGAGATTCATCATATACGTCCACGGAATTTCGGTGGAAATAATGACAACGCCAATCTTATTCCACTGCCCAAAGCTACCCACCTCACGTTCACTTCGTGGTGGCGAAACTATTAGAATTTTCGTATTCATTCGAGGTATCACAATGCAGATCAAGGAGATCATCCAAACCTTTTCCTCCGACCCTTTCTGGCAGTTTAAAACCGTTGCCCCCATGGATGCTGGACTCTATGAATCATTCAAAAAAAAATTCTCCCCCCCTGAGGATTTCATGACCATGCTTTCTCTGGCAAACGGATTCTCTCTTTTTATGGGAGACTATCATTTTAACAGCATACCTGAAATACTGTACATTGCTAAATTAGGCGGCCTTCGCCCGGGCATTCTGGATACCGGCACGTTTCATGACTTAGCCCTGGTAATTGACCTGGAGAAAAGCCATACAAAGGAATACCTGTATGTGGGCCCAACCTGCAGCACAGGCCCCTTTGCGTGCACCGGCACCATCACAGACTTTTTGAACGATGTGCTTCTTGCCCGCGATGGGAGCATCCCCCGCTGGTGCACCCCCTGGGACGGGGAGGATTTCGCGGAGGAATGGCCCCCCGCAACCCGTGGTTGACACATTTCCCGCCCCGCTTGCTTGCGCCGCAACCGGCTCATACTGTAAAATAGGGTCAGAATGAAGATGTGTCCAAATGCGTGTTCTATATGGAGAAGGCTTCTTAAGCGCAACAGTAAAAGTTTTGTCCACTTTTTCAAAAGTGGCGGGGTTTTTAGGGGCAGCGCCCCTAAACCGCCGGAGGCCACTCCGTATGACTTCAAAAAGTGCGCCCTTTGGACACTTCCTCAGAATAAAACCCGAAGGAGTGTTGCGGTATGAATCTAGCGGACCGAATCCAGGCGTTGAGAAAGGCCGGGGGGATGTCGCAAGAGGATCTGGCAAACCAGGTGGGGGTCTCCCGCCAGGCGGTGAGCAAATGGGAGAGCGGGCAGAGCCTGCCGGAGCTGGACAAGGTGGTGGAGCTCAGCCAGCTTTTTGAGACCTCCACCGACTACCTGCTCAAAGGCGTGGAGCCGGAGAAGAGAGACAAGGGCAATTGCTTCGCCAGCCGGGTGCTCTACATCGCCTCTACGGCGTTTATCTTCATCGGCCTCTTCGCCGGGTGCGCCAGCTGGTACGAAGACCAAAGCCTGGCCAGCATTCTGGGCGGGGCCTGCGCCCAGGCTTTGGGGGCGGCGGGGTACTTTATTGGCAGGGCCCTATCCGGCGAAAGGCCGCCCTTTGCCGTAAAATGGCTGAACGTCATGGCCGCGGCGTTTATGCCGGCCTCCATGCTGGCCGGGGCCTTTTTCCGGGGCGGGCCCTCCGCCTTTCCCAACGATCCCGCGCCTTATCCAACGGAGCTCCGCCAGCTGGCGGTGTTCGCGCTGCTATACGCGGCGCTGGGCGCGGCAAGCTGCCTCTGGCTGAGGCGGCGCGGACAAAAATAAAAGAACCCCCACGGGACAGAGCGCTCTGTTCCGTGGGGGTTCTTTATAGCAGAAGGAATTTTATCCCACAGCATTCTCCGGCTTCCGCCGGTTCTCACGCTTTTGGAAGCCGTCCCAGCACCACCCGGTCCAGCCCGGCCAGGTCCGGCAGCACCCGGACCGCTTCCAGCCCCGCCGCTTGGAAAAGCCCCGCCACGGCCCGGCCCTGGGACTCGCCGGTCTCCACCCCTACCATTCCTCCCGGCCGCACCAGCTCCAGCCAATGCTCCACGATGGCCCGGTAAAAGACAAGCCCGTCCCCACCGCCGTCCACGGCCAGCCGGGGCTCCCGCAGCACCTCCGGCTGCAGGGCCGGTATCTCAGGCGAGGGCACATAGGGGGGGTTCGCGGCCAGAAAGTCCAGCCCGCCCGCAAAGCCCCGGGGCGGCTCCAGCACGTTGGCCTCTACCGCCGACGCATGATATTGGGGGTAGCGGGCTATATTCTCCCGCAGGTAGCCCATGGCGCTTGGGTCCAGCTCCACGCAGGCCACCCGCGCCTCGGGGACCAGCGAACAGAGCCCCAGCCCCACCGCGCCGCTGCCCGCGCACAGGTCCAGGCCCCGGGGACTGGGGGTATCTGCCAGAACCTTAGCAAGGGCCTCCACCAGCACGGCGGTGTCCTCCCGGGGGGCCAGGACCCCCTCGCCCACCCGCAGGCACAGGTCCAAAAAGGGCCACTCGCCCAGAATGTACTGCAATGGCCGCCGTTCCGCCCGCTGGGCCAGGGCCTCTAAAAACGCCGCCTCCGCCTCCGGGACCGGCGTCTCCCCGCCACGTACCGCCAAGGCGGGCCGGTCCAGGCCCAAAAATTTTTCCGCCAGCGCCGCCGCGTCAAAGCTGGGGGAGTCCACCCCGGCCTCCCCCAAAAGCCGCCGGGCCTGTAAGTACAGCTCCCGGTAGGTCAACGGATCAGGTCCTCGCCGTTCTCCGGAATCACGGCCTCCATGGCGGCAATGGCGGCCTCGATCATCTTGTCGTCCGGCTCCTTTACGGTGATGCGCTGCATCCACAGGCCGGGGGCGGTGATGATCCGGCAGAAAGCGTTGTCGTGGCGGGCGCAGGCCTTCTGCACCTCGTAGCCCAGGTTGACAATGACCGGGATGCACAGCAGCTTCACCGCCGTGCGCAGCACCGGGTTGGAAAAGGGAATGAAGAAGCCCACGATAATGCCTAAAAGCAGCATCAAAATCATAAAGCTGGTGCCGCAGCGGGGGTGGAAGCGGCCCTGCCTGCGCACGTTTTCCACCGTCAGGGGCAGGTCCGCCTCATAGCAGAAAATGGTCTTGTGCTCCGCCCCGTGGTACTGGAAGGTCCGCTTGATCTCCTTCATCTGGGAGACGATGAGCACGTAGCCCACGAAGATGCCGATGCGCAGCACGCCCTCGAACACCGAGCGCCAGCCGGAGATATCGCCCGGCACGGCCCCTTGCAGCAGGTTAAAGAGAAAGGTGGGCAGCATGAAGAACAGCACGATGGCCAGCCCCAGGCCCAGCACCGTGCCGATGGTCATGATGACGCCGGTCAGCTTGTCGCCCAGGTGCTCGTCCAGCCACTTGTCCAGGCCGGTCAGCCCCTCCTCTCCCAGGTCCTCGGTCACCTTGTCGGCGGAAAGGGAAAGCGCCTTGTAGCCCAGCCGGAAGGTGTCGATCATGGAGAAAATACCCCGGATGAAAGGCTTGCCCAGAATGGGATATTTCTTGGTGATGCGGGAGACCGAAAGGTCCTCCGTGGAAATGACCCCGCTCTCGCTGCAAAAAGCGGCGGTGGTCCGGGTGGGCCCAACCATCATGATGCCCTCCATCAGGGCCTGCCCACCAATGGTGGTGATCTTCTTTGCCATACTTACCTCCTAATTTTGCCTCCGGCGGCTTAAGGAACTTTTCGAGAAAAGTTCCTTAAGAATCTTCAAAAGCTTTTGTAACGTTATGTTGGGACGAAGGAGTGAGCTGGGTGCTCATTTTGGGACATAGAGTTTTGCCTCCGGCGGGTTAAGGAACTTTCTGTAGAAAGTTCCTTAACAATCTTCAAAGACTTTTATAACGTTATGTTGGGACGAAGGAGTGAGCTGGGTGCTCATTTTGGGGAAAAGGGAAAGCGGGAGTTTTCTGAGCGCAACAGAAAAAATTTGTCTACTTTTTCAAAAGTGGAGGGTGAGCGTCTACCAATACGCTGTGAACCGAGCGGCCAGCCTTCTGTTTCCGGCCCCCAAAAACGTGTAAAAGTTTCGTCCACCTTTTCAAAGGTGGCGGGGTTTTCAGGGGGTGAGCGTCTGCCAGTGGCAGACATGCCGCGAACCGACCGAGCCGACAGGCGAGACCCAGAGCCCCTGAACCGCCGGAGGCCTTGAGCCGCCGACGGCCCTAAGCCTTGCACAGGGGCAGCGAGATGGTCACCTTGGTGCCCTTGCCCTCTGTGCTCTCAATCTCCAGGGTCCCGTTATGCATGGCGACAATCTCGTCCGCCATCGCCAGGCCGATGCCGGAGCCCCGGACCAGCTGGTTGGCCTTGTAGAACTTTTTCTTCACATTGGGCAGGTGCTCCGCCGGAATGCCGCAGCCCGTGTCCTCAATAATCACACGCACCCGCTCCTTGTCCAGCGCCAGGCGCACCTCCACCGCGCCGCCCTCGCCGGTGTACTTGAGGGCGTTGTCGATGATGTTTATAAATACCTGCTTCAGCCGGTCCCGGTCCCCATACACGGGGGCCAGAGCTGTGGTCTCCTCATAGCGTAGCTCCTTGCCCTCGTTGCGGGCCCGTTCCGTGAAGAGGTACACCGCCTCGTCCAGCTCTGCCAGAATGTCCATCTTTTCGCTGATCAGCTGCATCCGGCCGTTTTGCAGCCGGGAGAAGTCCAGCAGCTCCTCCACCAGGCCGGAAAGCCGCTCCGACTCCCGGATGATCACGTCCATGCCCTTGGCCTCCGTGGCCGGGTCCGCGCCCAGGCGCAGGGTCTCGGCCCAGCCCTTGATGGCCGTAAGCGGCGTGCGCAGCTCGTGGGAGACGGAGGAGATGAACTCGTTCTTCATGCGCTCCGCCGCGCCCAGCTCTCCGGCCATGTCGTTCACCGCATCGCAGAGCTGGCCGATCTCGTCGTCCTTGGCCTTTTCGATGCGCACCTCGAAGTCCCCCTGGGCGATCTGCCGGGCGGTCTGGCTTACCTGGCGCACCGGCACCAGAATGGACTGGATGAAGTAGATGCCCGAGAGGGTGAGCAGCAGCATAATGAACAGCCCCGCCACCACCAGCAGCACAATGACGAAAAAGGTCTGCTGGTCCGCCCGCTCCAGCGACACCATGTACCGCACCGAGCCAATCAGCCGCCCCTCCTCGTCCCGGACCGCCCGGGTCACGGCCATGACCTTTTCCCCGGTGTTCAGCTCCCCCACCCACTTGCCCGAGCTGTCCGGGCTGTGCAGGGCCAGCTCATAGTCGGGCATGGGCTGGTCCCGGTCCGGCTCAAAGCCCGTGGAGGTGGCAAAAACCTGGCCCGCCCGGTTGAGCACCATAATCTCCATCTTGGACTTGTCCTGGAAGTTTTCCACATAGTCCCGGCTGATGGGGGCGAAGTCTCCGGTCTCGTACGTCTCATAGGTATTGGAAAGCCAGGTGAGCAGCTCGTCCATGCGTCCGGTAAGGGCCTGCTCGATGCCGTTATAGGTGGAGCTCTGCACCATGGAGGAGAGCACGATGATGAAAATCACCAGCACCACGAACATGGCCCCCACCGTGTTCACGAACCAGCGCCGGGAGATGCTTCGCTGAAACATGCGCGCCACCCCGCTAGGCCTTCCAGCGGTAGCCCAGGCCCCACACGGTCACAATGTGCCGGGGGTTGCTGGGCTCGTCCTCCACCTTCATGCGCAGGCGGCGGATGTTCACGTCCACGATCTTCTCCTCGCCCACATAGCCCGGGCCCCACACCCGCCGCAGAATGTCCCCCCGGGACAGGGCCAGGCCCGGATTGTCGAAAAAGTATTCCATGATTTGAAACTCCACCTGGGTCAGCTCGATGAACTCCCCGTTTTTGCTAAAGGACCGGTTGCGCAGGTTCAGGGTGAACTCCCCGGAGGTCACCTCGCTGCGGCGGGCCACCTGCTTCTGCTCGGCGGCCAGGGCCACCCGCCGGTGCACCGCGTCCACCCGGGCCACCAGCTCCGAGGGGGAGAAAGGCTTGGTCACATAGTCGTCCGCGCCCATCATCAGGCCGCTTACCTTGTCCATCTCCTGGGTTTTGGCCGTTAGGAGGATGATGCCCAGAGAGGGGTTCCGGCTTCGCAGCTCCCGGCACACGGCCAGGCCGTCGTTTTCCCCGGGCATCATAATGTCCAAAACCACCACGTCGAACTGCCCGCCGCCCAGGTCATAGAGCTCCAGGGCCTGGTCGCCGGTTTCCGCCTCCGTAATCTGGTACCCGGCCCGTTCCAGGTTGATCACCACGAATTCCCGGATATTCTGTTCGTCTTCGGCCACCAATACTCGTTTCATAAGCGCCTCCCAAGATTCTTGCCCGTTCTGCCGTCCGGCGGAAACGCCGCCTATTCCGCCATGAGCTGAAAGCCCCCGGCGATGTCCTCCACATACTGCCGCAGTTCCTCGTCCTTGGTCAGAATCTGGATGCCGTAGACCGAGTCGTTCTGCTCCGCCAGCCGGACATAGCCGCTGGTCTCCCCCCGGCTCTCCCAGGAGGACTGGGTAAAAACCCGGATGGAAAACAGGGTGCCGCCCAGCAGCCCGCCGCCGTCCTCGCCGGGGATCACCTCCGTATAGGTCACGGTGCGCAGCTTGGGGTCGTTTACCGCGCAGACCCGCCCCTGCAGCCGGAAGGGCAGGCGGAACCAGTAGTTTTCCCGGGGGTTCATCAGGGCCCGCAGCACGGTCTGGGAGCCCATGGTTTTGGTGACGGCCTGCCACTCCACCATATAGCTGGTGGAGTCCAGCTCCGCCTCGCCGGAAAGGCCCGGCAGCAAGGTGACGGCGGGAAACTCCAAAAAGCCGTCCCCGTTAATGTCCCGCACGCCAAAAGATGTGCCGGAGGGCCGGGCATAGGGGTTCACGTAGTCCTCTTGGTTCACATTGCCCGGCAGGCTCTTCATCATCAGGCCCTCCAAGATGAAGATCTGAGTGGTGGTCGTCCCGCCGGCCGTGGAGCCGTCCACCACCACGGCCGGGCTTTGGGCGTTGAGCCGGCCAAAGCCCACGGAGGAATAGTTCGAGATGTCGTTGTCCGCCTGGCAGTAGGCCAGCTGAAAGGGCTCGTCCTGGCGGAAGAGGAAAAGCTTGGCAAGGGCCGGGGAGGACGCGGAATCCTCGTCCTCGGCGGGGATATACTTGTCGATGGTAAACACCTCGTCCACGCCGTCCCCGTTAAAGTCCGTCAGGACCATCTCGCCATAGTTGCCCAGGCTGTGCTCCTTCACGTCCCGGCCGTCGCACAGGTAGGCCTTCAGCTCGGCCGTGCGCCCCGTGGCCCCGGCGGTGCTGCCCCAGCCGATGAGCACGGCCTTCCTGCCGTCCGCCAGATGGGCGAAGCACACCCGGTCCACCTGGGTTGCCACGTTTTGAAAGGCGGCGGCCACCACCCAGCGGCCCTCCTCCTTCATCAAAAACTGCACCCCCACGCCCGTGCTGTTTTCCACCGAGTGAAAGCCAATGGCGTCCTCCACGCCGTTGCCGGTAAAGTCCTCCATAATAATGGCGGAGCGGTACTCGCCGTTGCGGGGGTAGACGAAGTCCACATCGGTCTGGGTTCCCTGCAGCTGGCGGTAGATGGCCTGCTGGTCCGCGTTGGCCTTGGGGGCGGTCATCAGGTTTTGGGCCGAAAGGCCGGTAAAGGAGCAGCTGGGGATCTCCGTCATCAGCAAAAACAGGGAGAGCAAAAGGACCAGCTTTTTGTGCATAGGGGCCTCCTTGTGATAGGTTCTAAGTGCAATGGCCTCCGGCGGGTTAAGGAACTTTCTGTAGAGAAGTTTCCGACTTCATTAAAAATGAAGTCGCACAATCTTCAAAGACTTTTATAATGTTATGTTGGGACGAAGGAGTGAGCTGGGTGCTCATTTTAGGGAAAAGGGAAATCGGAAGTTTCTTGAGCACAACAGTAAAAGTTTTGTCCACTTTTCGAAAAAGGTGGAGGGGGCGGCTTGGCGAAGTCAGTGTGTCGCTTCCCGCCCCAAACCGAGCGCACCTAGCGGTGGGCACACGCGCGTGCTGGCGCTGGGTTACCGGCGAGCGCAGCCGCCCGCGAAACGTGCAAGCCTCAAACCGAGCGGAAAGCCTGCGCCTCACACCCACAAAAAGCGTTTAAAAGTTTTTGAGACTTACCGAAGGTAACGTCTTAAACTTCTTTTCAAAAAGTTTGGTCCAGTCCAGGGTGAAACCCTGGCCGCCGGCGGCAACTCCGTAAAACTCTTCAAAAATAACTTCCTTAGGACAGACCCGGATTTATCCATTTATCGTTAATTTACGATACAGCCCCTGCCACGGAGAGCATCAGCTTAATGCGGTTCTCCTGGTTTACCCGGGTGGCGCTGGGGTCGTAGTCGATGGGCACGATATTGGCCTGGGGGTACACGTTCCTCACCTTGCGGATCATGCCCTTGCCTACGATGTGGTTGGGCAGGCAGCCGAAGGGCTGGGTGCACACCACGTTTTCATAGCCGCTCTCAATCAGCTCCATCATCTCAGCGGTGAGCAGCCAGCCCTCGCCCATTTTGCAGCCATAGCCAATCACCTGCCCGGCCAGCTCTTTTAAATGGGTATAAGGGGCCGGCGCGGTGAACTGGGGGAACTTCTTCACCGCCTCGATCAGGTCGGCCTCGAACTTGGTGAAGTACCACTTAAGCATGGCGCAAAACTGCTTTTTGGCCGGGCTTCCGCCATAGAGGGCGATGTCCTCCAGCCGGTTGTCCACCTTGAAGATCATAAAGCCCATGATGCCGGGCACCATCACCTCGCAGCCCTGGCCGAAGAGGAACTCCTCCAGCCCGTTGTTGGCCAGTGCCGAGTACTTTACATAGATTTCCCCCACCACGCCCACCTTGGTCCGACGGGTAGAGCGGTCCGCCGGAATATCCGCAAAGGACTGGGCAATCTGGTCAAAATAGGCCCGTACCTCCCGCTGGGTAAAGGCCTTGCCCGCCTCGAACAGGCCGGTGAGCTTCTGGGTCCACTCCTGAACCAGCCTTTCACTCTGGCCGGGGACGTTTTCGTAAGGGCGGGTCTGGTTGTGCAGCAGCATCAGCAGGTCCCCATAGGTCAGGGCGGCGATGGCCCGCCGCAGCATGGGCAAAGTCATCTTGAAGCCGCTGTTCGCCTCCATACCGGAGAGGTTGAGGGAGATGACCGGTATGTAGTCCAGCCCGTCCTTCTTCAGGGCCTTGCGCAGCAGGTGGATGTAGTTGCTGGCCCGGCACCCGCCGCCGGTCTGGGTCATAATGAGGGCCACCTTGTTTAGGTCGTACCTGCCGCTGTGCAGGGCGTGCATCAGCTGGCCGATGGACAACAGCGCCGGGTAGCAGGTGTCGTTGTGCACGTATTTTAAGCCCTCGTCCACAATCTCCCGGCCGGTGCTGTGCAGCAGGTCCAGGTGGTAGCCAAAACTGTTGAGCACGTTTTTAATCAGCTCAAAGTGGATGGGCGCCATGTTGGGCGTCAATATGGTATAGTCTTTCTTCATTTCGCGGGTAAATTCCACCCGGTTTCCGTTGTCGGCCATAGAGGCTCCTTTCTTTGTTTTAGTATATGGGGGATTCTGGGCTGGCAGGCCCTGTGTCCGGCGCGCATCCCGACTGGTACGGCTGCGCCCAGGGAAACCCCCGGCGAGGGATGCTGGTCCCCAGTGGGGACCAGCATCGACCGAAGCAGCAGCTGAGAATTCCCTCTGAAAGTCTCCACTGGAGACTTTCATTCACCCTTCCTGCACTGTTTTCTCAGGTGTTAAGGTCAAGGGCAAGACCGTGGGGCTCTGCCCCACACCCCGCAACCTTTGAAAAGGTTGACGAAACTTTTTGCGTTGGTAATATTAGCTTGCTAAAACAATTAAAATGTTCACGACGAGCAAAGCGAGGAGTGGGTAAAAGTTTGTAGGGTTTGGGACAACGTCCCAAGGTCTTACTCCCCCAGCCCCAGGGCCGCGAACAGGCTCCGCAGGCGGATGCGCACCGCGCCCAGGTTGGTGATCTCGTCAATTTTGATCTGGGTATATATCTTGTCCCCGGCCTCCAAAATGGACCGGACCTCGTCCCCGGTGATGGCGTCCACCCCGCAGCCGAAGCTGACCAGCTGCACCAGGTTCAAGCGGGGGTCCCCGCTTTGGGCCACGAACCGGGCCGCGGCGTACAGCCGGGCGTGGTAGGTCCACTGGTTCAGCACCGTGGTGGGAAAGTGTTCCACCAGATGGCTCACCGAGTCCTCGCTGACCACCACCGCGCCGCACTCGCAGATCAGCTTGTCGATGCCGTGGTTGATCTCCGGGTCCAGGTGGTAGGGCCGGCCGGAGAGGACGACGGCGGGCAGGCTGTTCTCTTTGGCATAGGCCAGATACTCCTCGCCCTTTTGGCGGATGCGCCTCATGTGGGCGGCGTATTCCTCATAGGCGGCCTGGGCGGCGGCCTTCACCTCCCGCAGGGGGATCTCCGGGAAGTACTTGGCCAAAACGGCCCGCATCTTTTTGGGAAAGTCCTTGGGCCGGTGGGGGCCCACATAGTCGTAGATGAACTTGGTCTCCGACAGCGCCGCCACGTTGGCGTCCAGCACCTCGGGGTAATAGGCCACCACCGGGCAGTTGTAGTGGTTGTCGCCCAGGCCCTCGTCGAAGTTGTAGCTCATGCAAGGGTAGAAAATGGCGTCCGGCTTTTGCTCCAGCAGGGCCTCGATGTGGCCATGCATGAGCTTGGCCGGGTAGCACACCGTGTCCGAGGGAATGGTGTGCTGGCCCTTGAGGTAAAGCTGCCGGTCCGACTCCGGCGAAACCGCGACCCCAAAGCCCAGACGGGTGAAAAAGGTATGCCAGAAAGGATAGAGCTCGAACAGGTTCAGGCCCATGGGTATGCCGATGAGGCCGCGCCTCCCTTCGCAGGGCTTGTAAGAGGCCAGCAGGGATTTTTTATAGTCGTAAAGATTATATTTTGCGGTGGGGCTGTGCTTTTGCAGGGGCTTGTCGCAGCGGTTGCCCGCGATGTACTTGGCCCCGCCCGCGAAGGTATTCACCGTCAGGCGGCAGTGGTTCTGGCAGCCGCCGCAGTTCACAGACTGCACCTGGTGCTGGAAGCCCTCCAGCTCCTCCGGCCCCAGAATGCGGCTCCGGGTTCCGCCCGCCTTGGCCTGGCGCTCCTTGGCGTAAAGGGCCGCGCCGAACGCGCCCATCAGCCCCGCCACGGAGGGCCGGGTGACGTTCTGGCCGATCTCCTTTTCAAAGGCCCGCAGCACCGCGTCGTTGAGGAAGGTGCCCCCCTGGACCACGATGTGCCGGCCAAGGCTCTTGGCGTCCGTGACCCGGATGACCTTGTAAAGGGCGTTCTTCACCACGCTCATGGAGAGCCCGGCGGAGATGCTGCCCAACGATGCGCCGTCCTTCTGGGCCTGCTTTACGGAGGAATTCATAAACACCGTGCACCGGGAGCCCAGGTCCACCGGGTCCCGGGCGAACAGGCCCTGCTGGGCAAAGTCGTGCATGTCATAGCCCAGGGCCCCGGCAAAGGTCTGCAAAAAGGACCCGCAGCCCGAGGAACAGGCCTCGTTTAAGAAAATATTGTCAATGGCCCCATCCTTGATCTTAAAGCACTTGATGTCCTGGCCGCCGATGTCGATGATGAAGTCCACGTCCGGCTGGAACTTCCGGGCGGCGGTAAAGTGGGCCATGGTCTCCACAATGCCGAAGTCCAGCCCAAAGGCGCTCTTGACAATCTCCTCCCCATAGCCCGTGGAGGCCGCGCCGATAATTTGTATGCCGGGGTAGTCCCGGTAAAGGTCCTTTAAAAACTCCAGCACCAGGGGGATGGGGTTGCCGTTGTTGGGCAGGTAGCGGGAGCAGACGATCTCCTCCTCGCTGTTGATGGCCACGGCCTTCAAGGTGGTGGAACCCGCGTCCACGCCCACATAGGCGGCCCGGTCCCCTTTCAGCCGGGCCCCTGTGGGCACGCCGTCCCGCTGGTGGCGGGCGGCAAAGGCCTGGTATTCCTCCGGGCTGGCAAACAGGGGCTGGCCGCTCTGGTAACGGTGGCTGGAGCTGTAGTTTTTGATCTTCTCCGTAATCTCGTCCAGCTGAAACTCCCGGCCGTCCTCCGAAAGGGCCGCGCCCGCCGCCACATAGTACAGGGAGTTTTCCGGGCACACGCCGGAAAGCCCCAGCACGCTGTCAAAGGCCTTTCGCAACTGGGGCAGGAAAGTCAGGGGCCCGCCCAGGTAGACCACGTTTCCGGCAATCTCCCGGCCCTGGGCCAGCCCGGCGATGGTCTGGTTCACCACGGCCAGCAAGATGCTGGCGGCCACGTCGTCCTTCTGGGCCCCCTGGTTCAGCAGGGCCTGGATGTCCGACTTGGCGAACACCCCGCAGCGGGAGGCGATGCTGTAGGTCCGCTGGCTTTGGGCCGCGGTGTCGTTTAGCTCTTTGGGGGTCATGTCCAGCAGGGTGGCCATCTGGTCGATGAAAGCCCCGGTGCCCCCGGCGCAGGAGCCGTTCATCCGCACCTCCATGGAGCCGGAGAGGAACAGGATCTTCGCGTCCTCGCCTCCCAGCTCCACCACCACGTCCGCCTGGGGCAGGTATTTTTTCACGGCGGCGCGGGTGGCGTACACCTCCTGGACAAAGGGAATGCCCAAATCCTCGGAAAGCCCCATGCCCGCCGAACCGGAAACGCACAGGCTGGCCCGCTTTTCTCCGGGAAAGCGCTCCATCACCCGGCCAAGCATCTCCGAGGCCTTTTCCGCGATTTGGGAAAGATGCCGCTCATATTCCTGAAAGACCAGGGACTCCCCTTCATAGACCACGCACTTCAAGGTGGTCGAGCCCACGTCCAAACCTATTCTCATGGCTGGTGCCATCATCCTTTCTTTTGCTGCTCATTGGCAGCCGCTTCAAATAAACTCCAATCCCTTTATAAGAAATAATAGCATTTTTCCGTCGAAAAATCAACCTGCCAGTCGATAACAATATCTGGTGCTTTTTACGCATTTTATGTTCAAATAACACTATTTATACGTATGCGCCCACTTGTTCCGCCCAATAGGGAGGGTGGATTTTTTCCGCCGCCTGTGTTATAGTTAATTGCGTTCAAAAGAATCCCTCGCGCTTGACGGCAGAGCCGCCGGAGGGAAAAACCGGCTTTGCCGGTCCTTTTGGGCAATCTACTGTATGCGGAATCCACGGGCCGGCTCCGCGTCCGGTTAAAGGCGGAACCGCCCCTGGCGCAGCGCCTCCTGGACCAGGGCGGCGCTCTCCTCCAAGGCCTGCCCGCCGGTGTCCAGGGCATGGGACTCGTACTCCCCCCAGGTCCGCGAACATCCGCCACATGGCCCGCACGGTTTCCTCCGCCAGCGGGAACTGAGCCCGCCGGTCTCTTGCCGCGGCCCGGGCCACGGCGGTCTCCTCCCCCGGCCGCAGCACCACATAGCGCAGGTCCAGGCCCTTTTGGGCCAGCCTCTGCCAGGGCTCGAGAAACCAGGGGCCGATGACCCCGTCCACATAGACCTCGTAGCCCCCCAGGGCGTATTGCTCCGCGCAGGCGGCCGCGGCATGGACGGCCACCTGGTTTTGGTCCCCGGCCTCCTCCCGCCAGGGAGGGATATAGCCCTTTTTGATGGATTCATAAAAATCGTCCGTGTGCATTTGCACTGCCAACGGCGCCCGCGCGGCCGCCGCCAGCAGCCGGGAAAGGCTGGTTTTGCCGCAGCCGCAGGGCCCGGAGATCAAAATGACGCTTTGCGCCATAGTAACAGCTCCTTTGCGTTTACTCACTTATTTTACCGGAAAGCAGGTGCTCTTATGACCGTCTACACCCGTCCCGTCCACTATTACGAAACGGACCGCATGGACTGCGTGCACCACTCCAACTACATCCGCTGGTTCGAGGAGGCCCGGTGCCACTTTATGCGGGAAAACGGCTTCTCTTACGAGGAGCTGGAGGCCGCGGGGATCGTCAGCCCCGTGCTCAGCGCCGGGGCCAATTACCACGCCATGTGCCGCTTTGGCGACACAGTGGAGATTCTCATCGAGATCGAAAGCTACTCCCGCACCCGCATCGCCTTTCATTACGAGGTCCGGGACCAGGCAACCGGAGCGCCCCGCTGCGACGGCCGGACCACCCACTGCTTCATCAACCAGGCGGGCCGGCCCGTCTCCCTGAAAAAAGCCCTGCCGGACTTTCACCGGCGCGTTGCGGAATACCTGGAAAAGGAGGGTGCGTAGATGGCCCGGGTCATGCTGGTCTGCGGGAAGATCGCCAGCGGAAAAAGCTGGTACTGCCGCGGCCTGATGGAGAAAAACCCCGCCCTGCTTCTCTCCGTGGACGAGGTCACGGACCGGATTTTTGACAAAGCTCTGGGCAGCCGCCACGATGAAGCCTGCGCCAAAATCCAAGCCTATCTGCTGGACAAGGCCGTGGAGGCTGTCCGGGCCGGGGCCGACGTGATCTTGGACTGGGGCTTCTGGACCCGGGCCTCCCGCCGGGAGGCCACGGCGTTTTTTGAAGCCCGGTCCATCCCCGTGGAGTGGCACTATATCAACGTGCCGGAGGAGCGGTGGCGGGAAAATATCGCCCGGCGCAACGCCGCCGTCCTGGCCGGGCAGGACTCCAGCTATTATGTGGACGAGGGCCTGCTGGCCAAGCTGCAGGCCCTTTTTGAGGAGCCGGAGCCCCGGGAGATGGACCTGTGGTTTACCCCTCATTATAGCAAAAAGGCCCCGCCGGAGCCGGGCCCATCTGAAAACAAACTGTAAACTTTTTATGAATCCGCGGGAACGCCGGCAGACCGGCCGGCCCCGTCCCCTAGGGGCGCGGCCTGGGCCATGGCCCGGGCCGTTTGGGCGTTGCGGCGGATCTCCTCCTTCAGCTGGTCCAGGGAGGCGAATTTCTTCTCCGGCCGGATAAAGTCCAGCAGGAAGAGCCGCACCCGGTGGCCATATACATCCCCCTGGAATTCCGGCATCCAGGTTTCCGCCAGCACCCGGTCCGAGCCCACGGTGGGCTTAACCCCTATGTTGCACACGCCGTAATAAAAGGCCCCCTCCACCTGGCACCAGGCGGCGTATACCCCAAATCGGGGCAGGACGAAGCCCGAGGGCAGGGCCTGGTTAATGGTGGGTGTGCCCAGGCCCCTGCCGATGTGGTTGCCGTGGATTACCTCCAGGGCAAAGCCAAACGGCCGGCCCAGGAGCCGGTTGGCCTGGGGAATCTCCCCCGCCTCCACCGCTTGGCGGATGCGGGTGGAGCTGATTTTCTCTCCGTCCAGCTTTACCGGCGGGACCACCTGGAGCTCCACCCCCCGGCTTTCGCACAGGGCGCGGAGCAGCGCCGTATCTCCCGCCGCGCCCCGGCCAAAGCGGAAATCTTCTCCACAGCAAAGCCGGCGGGCGTTTATTTTTTGGAAGAGCACCTGTTCCACAAAGCCCGAGGCCTCCATATTCCGCAGGGCCTCAAACTCCACCGAGTAGACCCGGCCCACGCCCAGCCCAGCCAGCAGGCGGGCCTTGTCCTCCCCGGTGACCACGGCAGGCTCCCCGGAAGGGGCGCTGGGGAAGGTGAACACCGCCGCCGGAAGCCCGCCTTGCAAAGCGGCTTTGATTACAGCCAAATGTCCTGGGTGCAGCCCGTCAAAAGCCCCCAAGGCCAGGGAGCAGGGGGCCTGGGGGGCAAAGCGCAGGTTCTCAAAACTCTCCATCAGCAGTCTCCTTCCTTGGGCTGGTCCTCCGCGAACCGCTTCAAAAATTTCAGCTGGCCAGCCTCCCCATCCACAGCGGCTAGGCCTAGAAAGACCCCCTCCGGCCCATAGAGCCGGAGGGGCTGGCCCTCTGGCAGGGTGATGCGGGGCAGGCGCAGCCGCTTCATGTCCAGCGCCCCGCCGTTGGCAAAGCGCACCGCCTGGGGCCTGCTGACCTGCGCCTGGGGGTACTCGCAGAAGAGCGTCTCCACAGGCAGCAGCACGGTGCCGAGAGCGCCCTTTGCCGCCAGCTCCCGCAGATGGTCCAGGCTCACCGCCTCTTCCAGGCCGAAGCCGCAGGCCCGGGTCCGGCGCAGGGAGGTCATGGTTCCGCAGGACCCAGCCGCCCGGGCCACATCCTCAATCAGGGTGCGGATGTAGGTCCCCTTGGAACAGGCCGCCCGCAGCACCCCCTCTCGGGAGGCTGGGTCGTAGTGTTCCAAAGTCAGGCTGTGGATGAACACCGCCCGGGCGGGCCGGTCCACCTCTATGCCCTTGCGGGCCAGCTGGTAGAGCCTCTGGCCCTGCACCGACACCGCCGAGTACATGGGCGGCACCTGTTCAATGGCTCCCCGAAAGCCCGCCAGCGCCTGCTCCAGAGCCTGGGGGGAAACCGTCTTGTGGTCCTCCTCCACCAGAGAACCGGTTATGTCTCCGGTGTCAAAGCGCTGGCCCAGCCGGAACCCGGCCACATATTCCTTTTCCGTGTCCGGCAGCAGGCTGGAGGCCTTGGCCGCCCGGCCCAGCAGCAGGGGCAGCACGCCGGTGGCCATGGGGTCCAGGGTGCCGGTGTGGCCGGTTTTCTTCTCTTTTGTCAATCCCCGCGCCACGGCCACCGCGTCGAAAGAGGTGAAGCCGGAGGGTTTGTCCAAAACAATCACGCCGTTCATGATAGATCCAGTTCCTTTATCAGCCGCATATAGTCCGGTTTTTCGCCGTCCTTGGGCTTCACCCGCCCCACGGTCTGGGTGTAAACGGTGAACTCGTCCTCTCCGTCCAGCCGGAAAATTTCATCGCACAGCTTTTGGTCATAGTAGCCGACGCCACAGGTCCCCAGCCCCAGGGCGGCGCAGGCCAAGTAGAGGTTTTCGCCCACATGGCCCATGTCGATGAGATTGATCTTGTGGGCGAAGGGCCCATAGCGCCACTCGGCCCGGTAGCCGGTGAAGGACCAATAAAAGATCACATTGGAGCGGCTGGTCCAGCCCTGGCCGGACATGGTGCGGACCATCAGGGACGGAATCTCCTCTCGGGGTACGGCGTCCAGCCGTTCCAGGCTGTGGGTCAGGGGCAGGTAGTGGTAGGTTCCGGCTTCCAGGCCCTCCACGTTCTGGACCAGCAGGTAGGTCTCAAAGGGATGCCGGGCCCCGCCGCAGGGGACCGGGCGCTTGGTGGCATACCCGTTGCCAGCGATGGTTTTGATTCCCTGGCTCATGTACAGAAGAAAGGAGAGCTCCCGCAGGCTCATGGCCTCCTGGGTGTAGTTCCGGCTGCTCTCCCGGGACATCATCACCTGAAAAACGTCCCCCTCTCGTTCCAGCCGGTCGAAGTCCCGGGGCAGCTCCAAAGAAGCCTCTGCCATGGGGGCCTTGCACAGGGGCGGCTGGGGCAGCTTTTTGTCCTGGTCGGACTCATAGCTCTGTTCCTCCGGCGAGCCGCAGACGGACATCATAAACTCCCGGCCCCGCCGGATGGCCTCCTGTTCCCACTGTTTATCCATTCGCTTCCTCCAATTCCGCCAAATAATCCTCGCAGGCTCTCATCATGGCCAGGCGGGCCTGTGCCATGTCCATACCGTCCAGAGTGCAGCCCGCCGCCCCCGCGTGGCCGCCGCCCCCAAAGCGCTGGGCAATGGCCGAAGCGTTGGCCGGGGGGTTGGTGCGCAGGGAGGCCTTGATTTCGCCGCTGGGCTTCTCCTTGATGGAGACTCCCACCAGCACACCCTCAATCTGCCGGAGCTGGCCCACGGCGGCATCCACCTCGTCCTCCCGGGCCCCGGTCTCGGCATAGAGGGACTGGGGCAGCAGCGCCATAGCCGCCTTGCCCCCGCCGAACAGCTCCATGCCCTCCAGCATACGCCGCTCGGCCTGAAAATAGGCCAGGCTCTTGGTCTCAAACAGGCCGCGGTTTATTTCGCTCACGTCCACACCTATCCTCTGAATGGAGGCGGCAACCATATGGGAGAACCATGTGGTATTCTGGAAGAGGAAGCAGCCCGTGTCCGTGGCGACGCCCGTGTAAATGCATTGAGCCGTCTTCAAATCCTCCTGGCTGGGGTGCGCTTTCTGGGGGTTATAGCCCATCATATCCAGCAGGCACCAGATCATCTCCGCCGTGGCCGCATACTCCCCACACACCCAGCGGGCGGGGGCAAAGGGCTTGTGGGTGCCGTGGTGGTCAATGGCCAGCTCGATTTTATCCCCGAATTTCTCCCAGGCGTCCCCCAGCAGCTTCTGGTCCGCCACGTCCACCGTAAGAACATGGGCGGGAGTAAAATCCAGTTCGGGCAGATTTTCCACAAGGTAAGCAAACTTCCCCGGCACAGGGTCCGCGCAGTACCAGCCCGCCCGCTTGCCCATAGAGCGCAGGCCCCGCACCAGGCCCAGCATGGAGCCCAACGCGTCCCCGTCCGGGTTCGCGTGGCAGACGACTAAAACATCGTCCCAGCTTTCTATAAGCTTAGCCGCCTCCATACAATCGCGGTCTTGGTCAAAAGGAATCATTCTTCGTCCTCCTTTGGGGCCTCGGGAATGTCCAGGTCGTGGAGCATCTTGGAGATGCTGGCCCCGTACTCGATGGAATCCGTGGGCTTGAAGATGAGCTCCGGCACATGGCGCAGCTTGAGCCTGTGGCCCAGCTCCCGGCGGATGTACCCCGCCGCCGACTTGAGCCCCGCCGCCGCCTCTTTGGAGCGCTCCATGCCCTCCACGGTGCTGATATAGGCGGTGCAGTAGGAGAGGTCGTTGGTGACCTCCACCCGCACCACGCTTAAAAGGCACCCGGTCACCCGGGGGTCCTTCAGCTCCCGGAGAATGGCGGAGAGCTCCCGGCTCACGTCCTCGGTGACGCGTCCTAGTTTGTGTCCTGGCATGGCTGTGCCTCCTTTTCAGTCGTCTCCCCAGTTGATGTCCGCATCCGTATAGTATTCGCCCCGGGCATATGCCCGTTGCGCTTTCCAGAGTGATATTCGCTCAAATAACGTGACCTTTGTAAAGTCAGGGTCCCACATCAACACAATTTTCTTTATCAGGCGCCAGATGATCAATCCCGATACTCCTCCATCTCATAGGCCTCGAGAATATCGCCCTGCTTAATGTCGGAGAATTTCTCCAGGGTGATGCCGCAGTCGTAGCCGTCGGCCACTTCCTTCACGTCGTCCTTAAAGCGCCGCAGGGAGGCGATCTTGTCGTCCGCCACGATGATGCCGTCCCGCACCACCCGCACCTGGGCGCTGCGGGTAATTTTGCCGCTGGTCACATGGCCGCCGATGACGACGCCCACATTGCTGATCTTGTAGGTCTCCCGGCACTCGGCCCGGCCCAGGGCCACCTCCCGGAACTTGGGGGCCAGCATGCCCTTCATGGCGCTCTCAATCTCCTCGATGCAGTCGTAGATAATGCGGTACAGCCGCATATCCACCCCGTCCCGCTTGGCGCTCTCCTCGGCCACCGCGTCCGGCCGCACGTTGAAGCCCACAATGATGGCGTTGGAGGCGTTGGCCAGCATCACGTCGCTCTCGTTCACCGCGCCCACGGCCCCGTGGATGATGTGCACCCGCACCTCTTCGTTGGAAAGCTTCTCCAAGGACTGGCGCACCGCCTCCACCGAGCCCTGCACGTCCGCCTTGACGATGATTTTCAGCTCCTTCATGTCCCCTTCCTTCATCTGCTCAAACAGGTTGTCAAGGGTGACCTTGGTCTGAGCCCGGAAGGCCTCCTCCTTCTGCTCCGTCAGGCGCTGCTCCACCAGCTCCCGGGCCAAGCGCTCGTCGGACACGGCGTTGAAGATGTCGCCGCCCACCGGCACGTCGCCCAAGCCCGTAATCTCCACCGGCACAGAGGGTCCGGCCTCCTGCACCCGGCGGCCCTTGTCGTCCATCATGGAGCGCACTCGGCCCACCGTGGCGCCGGCCACGATGATGTCCCCGGCCTTCAAGGTGCCGTTCTGCACCAGCACCGTGGCGATGGGGCCCATGCCCTTATCCAGCCGCGCCTCGATCACCGTGCCCTTGGCGGCCCGGTCCGGGTTGGCCTTGAGCTCCATCATGTCGGCGGTAAGGATGATCATCTCCAGCAGGTCGTTGATGCCCTGCTTGGTGTGGGCGGAAACCGGGATGCAGGGGGTGTCGCCGCCCCAGTCCTCGGGCACCAGCTCATATTCGGTCAGCTGCTGCAGCACCCGGTCCGGGTTCGCGCCCACCTTATCCATCTTGTTGATGGCCACGATGATGGAGACCCCCGCCGCCTTGGCGTGGTTGATGGCCTCCACCGTCTGGGGCATGATGCCGTCGTCCGCGGCCACCACCAGCACGGCGATGTCCGTCACCTGCGCGCCCCGGGCCCGCATGGTGGTAAAGGCCGCGTGGCCGGGGGTGTCCAGGAAGGTCACGTCCCGGCCGCCCACCTTCACCCGGTAGGCGCCGATGTGCTGGGTGATGCCGCCGGCCTCGCCCTCGGTCACGTTGGAGTGGCGGATCACGTCCAGGATGGAGGTCTTGCCGTGGTCCACGTGGCCCATGACCACCACCACGGGGGCCCGGCCCACCAGGTTGGCCTCGTCGTCCTCGCTGTCGTCGATGATCCGCTCCTCGATGGTGACCACCACTTCCTTTTCCACCTTGGCGTGGAACTCGTCGGCGATGAGCACGGCGGTGTCAAAGTCGATCATGTCGTTGATGGCCGCGAACACGCCCAGGCCCATGAGCTTTTTGATGACCTCCGGGGCGGAGACCTTCAGCCGCAGGGCGAAGTCCCCCACGCTGATCTCCTCCGGCACCTCGATGGTGATGTGTTTGGCCTTGCGCTCCTGGGCGATGCGGCGCAGGCGCTCGGCCTCGGTCTCCCGCCTGCCCCGGCGCTGCTGGCCCCGCCTCTGCTGGCCCCGGCCCGGGAATTTCTGCTTGGTGACCACGTTGTCCGTGCGGGCTCCCACCTTCTGGTCCGCCAGCCGGTCGTATTTCTCGCTGTATTTGTCAATGTTCACGTTGGAGGTGCGGGTATCCACCACCCGGCGGGTGGGGGCCTTTGGCTCCTTCACCTCTTGGGCGGAAGCCGCCGCCTGGGCGGGCTGCTGGGGCTTGGCTCCGGCCTTGTCCTGGCCGGGCCTGCCGCCCTGGGCCGGCTTCTGGGGGGCCTTCTCCTTCCTGCCCTCCGTCCGGGGCTTTTTACCGGCGGCTTTGGGCTCCCCCGTCTGGGGGGCGGGCTGGGCCTGGGGCTCCGGCTCGGGCTTTTTCTCCCGTGCGGCAAAGTACGCGTCAAGGCTCTCCACGCTCCGCCGCTGGGTAAACTCCTCCAGCACCAGGTCCAGCTCCTTTTCTTCCAGGGCCGTCATATATTTTTTCGGCTCCGGAAAATACTTCGCCAGGGTGTCGATTACCTCCTTGTTGGGGATCTCCAGGTCCTTGGCCACTTCCCGTACGCGGTATTTTATCATCATATGGCTGCATCCTCCTTCATTCGCTCCGTGCGTTCCATTTCCTTTTGCAGCGCCAGGGCAAAGCCCTTGTCGTTCACCGAGACCACCCCGGCCCGCACGCCGCAGGCCCGGCCCAGCTCCAGCATTCCGGCCCGCGTCCGCGCCGCCGGAACGCCCGCGCGCTCCGCTTCATACTGTAGGTTTTTATAGGTCTTGGGGGAGACGTCCGCCGCCGCCAGCAGCAGCGCGGACCGGCCCTCCCGGGCCGCCGCCCGGCAGGCGTCGAACCCGGCCTCCAGCCGGCCCGCCCGGCGGGCCAGCCCCAAGAGGGAAAGCAGTTTATTCATCTTGGGCCAATTCCCCCTCCAGCTTGTCATAGACCTCCTCCGGAATCCGGCAGGAGAACGCCTTTTCCAGCCGCCGGGCCTTCCGGGCCTTTTTCAGGCACTCCGGGTCCCGGCACAGGTAGGCCCCCCGGCCGGGCTTTTTCCCGGTGGGGTCCAGGCTGATCTCCGGCGGGGCCTCCTCGCCGGACTCCGGCCTCTGTGGGGCCTTCACCACCCGCACCAGCTCCCGCTTGGGCTTCATCTCCCCGCAGCCGGTGCACATCCGCATGGGTATCTTCCTCTGGCGCATTCCCGCATCACTTCCCTTTCATGGGGATATTCCGGTCATTCTTCTCCGTAAAAGCCGCTTTCCGGCTTGATGTCGATCTTCCACCCGGTGAGCCGCGCGGCCAGCCGGGCGTTCTGGCCCTTGTTGCCAATGGCCAGGGAGAGCTGGCTGTCCGGCACGGTGACCTTGCAGGCCCGGCTGCCGTCCTCGGCCGCCTCCACCGAGAGCACCGTGGCAGGGGACAGGGCCGCGGCGATGAACTTCTGGGGGTCCTCGCTGTATTCCACAATGTCGATCTTCTCGCCGCCCAGCTCCTCCACGATCTCGTTGACCCGGGCGCCCCGGGCCCCGATGCAGGCGCCCACCGCGTCCACGTCCGGGTTGTGGCTCAGCACCGCCAGCTTGGTGCGGGAGCCCGCCTCCCGGGACACGGCCTTGATCTCCACCGTGCCGTCGTAAATCTCCGGCACCTCGGTCTCGAACATGCGCTTCACCAGGTCCGGGTGGGTCCGGGAGATAATGGCCTTGGGGCCCTTTTCGGTCTCCCGCACATCGACTACATAGACCTTTATGTAGTCGCCCTCCTTCACGTTCTCCCCGCCGATCTGCTCGTTTTTGGGCAGCACGGCCTCTGCCTTGCCAATGCGCAGGGACAAAGCCCCGGTGCGGGGGTCCACCCGCTCCACCAGGCCGCTGACCAGCTCCTGGTGCTTGCTCTGGAACTCCTGCATCATCTGGCCCCGCTCGCTGTCCCGGATGCCCTGGCGGATGATGTTCCGGGCGGTCTGGGCCGCCACCCGGCCGAACTGCTTGGTGTCCAGCTTAATGCCCACCGTGCCGCCCACCTCCGCCATGGGGGAGATCTCCCGGGCCGCGTCCAGCAGAATTTCCCTCTCGGGGGCCTCCACCTCTTCTACCACCTGCTTTTGCAAAAAGACCTCGAACTTCCCCTTTTCCGGGTCCACCTCGATCTCCACTTCCTCGTTGCCGTAGTTGTTCTTGCAGGCCGTGGCAATGGCCTTCTTAATCTTATCCAGCATAAAGTCCACCGGAATGCCCTTCTCCTTTTCCAAAAGGGCCAGGGCCAAAAACAGCTCTTCGTTTCCCTGCTGCTCGGGTTCCTTTTTCTTCTTGCGTACCATTTTTTGTAACCGCTCCTTCTCATAAAATTCCGCTTCCCGCGGCTCCGTTTATTCCACCGTGAAATCCGTCCACTCCACATGGTCGTAGACCATGACGCCGTCTGTCCTTTTCATCCCTATCTTTTCATAAAAGCCCACGGCCCTTTCATTGGGGCAGGTGTACATGACGATATTCTCCTCCCCGCCCGCCGCTTCCAAAGCCCGGTCCATCAGCGCCCGGCCGATGCCTTGGCCGGTATGGGTCCGGGCCACGCCCAGGTCCGTGATGAAGAGCCAGTAGGCAAAGTCTGTAATGCCGAAGCACACCCCCAGCAGCTCTCCTTTTGCGTCTCTGGCGGCCAGGGAGACGGGCACGCTCTCCACCAGCTTTGCCACACGTTCCTCAAAGCGCTCCTTGGGGTATTGCGAACCCAAGTCCGTCCGCTTTAAAAACGCCACGTACTCCTCTGGGGAAAGCCGCTCCCGCCGGATCTCATACTCCATAGCCGCTCCTTACCAATCGGCCTCGTCCAGTGCGCGGACCCAGGCCAGCTCCTTCTTTTCCAGTGTGACGCTGGTCTCTTCCTCCACCAGCAGCTCCAGCCGGTCCTCGTCGGCCTCCAGCAGCACCCCGTCCAGCTCCCGGGTCCCGTCCTCCAGGGGGCGGATGAGCCGGGCCCGGACCAGGCGCTCCCGGTAGGCCTCAAAATGCTGGGGACGGGTCAGCTTTCGGTTTAGGCCGGGGGAGGAGACCTCCAGCACGTACTCCTGGGGCACCGGGTCCTCCCGGTCCAGCACCGGGTCCAGGGCGTGGGACATGGCCACGCAGTCGTCGATGCCCACGCCGCCCTCCTTGTCAATGTAGACCCGCAGAATCCACTCCGCGCCCTCTTTTTGATACTGCACGTCCCACAGGCTCAGCCCCAGCTCCTGGGCCAGGGGCCCTGCCAGGAGCGATACCTTTCCGGCCACGCCGGTCTTGCTTTCCGCGCTCATTTTGTTACCGCCCTCCTTAGAGCCTGTATTCACAGGCGATGAACGCCGTATGCCCGGGCCTTTTGCGGCCCAGCGGCGTTAAAAAATCTTGCAATGCGCCAGCATTCCTGCACGTTCCGAGAGTGTCCAAGAGGAATTTTTTGACGATATGATGGCCTCCGGCGGCTTAGGGACTTTGTCCCTAAGAACCCTACCACCTTTGAAAAGGTGGACGAAACTTTTACTGTTGCGCTCTGGGACTTTTGTTCTCGTCTTCACTTTGGGCACATCCCAATTCTTTGCCCTGCTGGTCCACAAACCCCCTCGCCCATCCGGCATCTCCGCCGATGGATGAACACAGGCTCTTACAAACGGAAAGAGCGGGTCGCCCCACTCTTTCATCATCAGCCTATTTCTGTTATTTATTATAGCACCGCATTTTCGAAAAATCAAGGCTTTTTCGCAATTTCTCCAGGGGGTTTCAAGCCTCCAGCTGGCGGGAGAGGAACATGGCCGCCGCTTTGGCGTTCTCCACCGTCTCGCTGGTGGCCCGGGGCGGAGCCTTTTCGCCCTTGAGCAGCATCACCGCGCCCATGGAGTCCCCGGAGGACACCACGGGAAACACCGCCACCGCCGCCGCGGGCATGTTGTGGGCCGCCAGCACCGTGTTCTCCCCATTGGTCACAAAGCTCCTGCGGCCCTGGACCAGCTCGTCCATCTGCGGGGAGATGGGCTTATGCAGCAGGTCCCGCTTTACGGGCCCGGCCACCGCGATGACCTGCTCCGTGTCGCACACAGCGGAGGCCAGGCCCGTCAGGTTCACCAGGGCCTCGGCATAGGCTTGGGCCAGCTGGGGCATCTCCCCCACGGGAGAATACTTCTTTAAAATGACCCCTCCGGAAACGTCGGTAAAAATTTCCATGGGCATTCCCTCCCGAATCTTCAAAGTCCGGCGGATCTCCTTGGGGATGACCACCCGGCCCAGGTCGTCGATCCGGCGTACTATTCCAGTCGCTTTCATAAAACAGCTCCCTTTCACACAAAATACGGCCAACGGGGAAGATGAAGCCGCGCTTCCCGCCGCCTCCCATTCCAGGCGGTCCTCCGCGCTGGCTTTTACAGGGGTAGTATTTGCGCGGATTTGGGGGTTATTCTTTTTTCTGGATGGGAAGATTTTGCGAAAATCCGCGCCCGCCCCTTTCATACGGCCGCGCCCAAAAGCTTCCAAAGCGGGAGTTGTTTTTGAAGGGTAATGCGGAGCGGGGGCTCGCCTGCCGACTCGATAAAACTTTTGCCGTTATGCTTAGCAGGCTTTCTTCTTGATAACCCGCGTGCCCCTCCCTTACGCGCCGCAGGCGGACTTAAACCGGGTCCAGACCTTTTCATGCTCCTCCAGCGCCTCCGCCGGGATGTTGCCGATCATTTCCCGGCCGGGGTCGTCCGCGAAGCTCTCCGGCATGGTCAGGTAGCCGCGCATCTCCTCCGCGATCAAAGCGTCCGCGTCCTTGTTGGTGCAGTAATAGCCTAAAAATTCGTAGCACTGGGCGGAAACCTCCGGCCGCAGGATGTAGTCGATAAACTGGTAGGCCGCCTCCGGGTGGGGGGCGTTGACGGGAATGAAATTGGCCATCACCCCAAACCCCACGCCCTCCTTGGGATAGACCACCTTCAGCTCCGGGTTGGCCAGCAGGGCCATGGTCACCTGGCTGGTATACATCACCGCCGCGCCGATCTCCCCAGAGAGCAGGTCGTCCTGCAGGTTGTCGTCCTTAATCAGCCGGATGTTGGGGGCCAGCTCCCCCAGCTTTTCTCCGGCCCGGCGGATGGCCTCCAGGTCCCCGGTGTTGTAGCTCTCCCCCAGCACCTTTAAGGCCATGCCGTTGATGACCCGGCCGCTGTCGATGATCCCCACGCTGTCCTTCAGGCTGGGGTCCCACAGGTCCGCGTAGCCGGTGATCTCCATGCCCACCGCGTTCGGGTCGTATACGATGGTCTGCACCCCGGCCCCATAGGGCACGGTGTACTGGTCGTCCGGGTCGAAAAACTGGCCCTGATAGGCGGGGTTGATGGAGCCGTAATGCTCCAGCTTGGCCGTGTCCAGCTTCTGGGCCAGGCCCTCCGCAATCACCATCTCGATGATATAGTCGTCGGCAATCACCACGTCGTAATCGCCGCCCTCCGCGGCCTCCAGCTTGGCCAGCATGGTCTCGTCATAGTCGAAGTTGGCGTAATTCACGGCAATGCCGGTCTCCTCGGTAAAGCCGTCCAGCACCTCCTGGGGGAACATGGCCTCCCAGGTAAAGAGGACCAGCTCCCCTTTGGCGGGGGCGGAGCCGCAGGAGGCCAGGGAGAGCGCCAGCAGCAGCGCTAAAAGCAGAGAGAGAATCTTTTTCATGGAACAACCGTCCTTTCAAGAATAGATTTCTTGCGAAATAGCCGAACGTCAGACAAATTGGGAAGTGCCCACCCGCGTGTTTTATATGGAGAAAGCTCCCTAAGCGCAACAGTAAAAGTTTTTGATCCAAACTTTTTTCAAAAAGTTTGGTCCAGTCCAGGGCGAAACCCTGGCTGCCGGAGGCCTTCTAATACTCAAAAAAACAATTTTGCAAGCGCTCTAATAACAAATTCGATTAAATCGGCGCGGGCTCTCAGCCATCCGTCTTCCGGTCCCGGGCCAGGAACGCCGCCAGCAGGCACACCGCCAGGGTGGCCAAAAACATCAGCGTGCACAGGGCGTTTACCTCGGGGGTGACCCCGGTTTTCAGCTGGGTGTATATTTTGATGGGCAGGGTGTTCACGTCCACGCCGGTGACGAAGATGCTGATGATCACATCGTCAATGCTCATGGCAAAGGCCAGCAGCATCCCCGAGGCAACGGCCGGGGCGATGAGGGGGAAGGTCACATCGAAGAACACCCGGGCCGGGGAAGCCCCCAGATCCTGGGCCGCTTCCGCCAAGCTGGGGTCCATGCCCGCCAGGCGGGCCTTGACCAGCATGAACACATAGGGTATGCAGAAGGCGGTGTGGGCCAGCACCAAGGTCCCCATGCCAAAGGGCAGGCCGATGAGGGAGAAAAAGGCCATAAATACCATGCCCAAAATGATCTCCGGCACCATCATGGGCAAGGTGGAGAGATATTCCACCGGGCCGTTGGCCCGCAGGCGGACCTTGGTCATACCAAAAGCCCCCAGCGTGCCCACTACGCCCGCAGCGGCGCAGCTGACGCCGCCCAGCACCAAGGTGTTGCGCAGGGCCTCGAACATGGCCTCGTCCCGGAACAGCCGGACATACCACTGCAAGGAAAAGCCCCCCCACACGGAGCTGATCTTGCTTTCATTGAAGGAATAGACAATGACAATTAGGATGGGCACATACATCAACGCCAGCACCACCCCCAAGTAAACCAGAGGCAGCTTCGTGCGGTTTTTCATCTTTCCAGGCTCCTTTCTGCGGTGGCCTCCGGCGGCTTAAGGAACTTCTTGAAAGAAAGTTTCCGACTTCATTGAAAATGAAGTCGCAGAATCTTCAAGAACTTTTACACGTTTTACGGGGGCGGGGGGAGTAAGCTGAGCGCTCGGTTTAGGGCTTGCACATTTCGCGGGCGGCTCCGCTTGCCAGTAACTCAGCGCCAGCACGCGCGTGTGCCCACCGCTAGGTGCGCTCGGTTTGGGGCGGGGGGCGGCACGCTGTCTTCGCCAAGCCGCCTCCTCTATTTTCAAAAAAGGGGGGAATTTTTTTGGTCCGCTGCCCAACCCATTCCCCTTTGTCAGCGCAGTTAGGCATCCTCAAAACCGCGCGGTCTAATAGAGCGGCCCCCCCCCAAAACGTAACATTTAAAGTTTCGTCCACCTTTTCAAAGGTGGCGGGGTTCTTAGGGGGTGAGCGTCTGCCAGTGGCAGACATGCTACGAACCGACCGAGCCGACAGGCGAGACCCAGAGCCCCTAAGCCGCCGGAGGCCACTAAGACGACTCCTTTGAGAGCCGCCGGGACAGCCACAGGAACACTGTGGTCAGCAGCAGCAGGGCGATGGACAGCGCCGCCGCGAAAGGCCAGTTGCGGGCCTTCATCAGCTGCTCCTGGATGAGGCTTCCCACCAGCACCACCTTGTTGCCCCCCAAAATGTCCGCGATGAAGAACAGTCCCATGCTGGGCACAAAGGTGAGCACCAGCCCGGAGAACAGCCCCGGCAGGGTCAGCTTGAGGGAGACCGTGAGAAAGGCTTTGAGAGGCGAGGCCCCCAGGTCCCGTGCGGCCTCTACCAGGCTGAAATCCAGCTTTTCCGCGCTGGAATACACCGAGAAGATCATAAAGGGCAGCAGGGCATATACCATGCCCACCACCACGGCGGGGTAGGTGTACAGCAGCTTAAGGGGCTCGCTGGTGATGTGCAGGGCCATGAGCAGGCGGTCGAAAATGCCCCCGGCCCGGAAGATGATGATCCAACCGTACAGCCGCAGCAGGGAGCTGGTCCAAAAGGGGATCATCAGGAACAGCGTCACCCGCTTTTTCCAGCGGGCGGTAAGCTTGGCCATAAAGTAGCCGAAGGGGTACCCGATGGCCACCACCAGCCCGGTGCTGAGAAAGGCCAGCTTTAAGGACTCCCAGAAGGTGCGCAGGTACACGGGCTCAAAAATGTTGGCGTAATTCTCCAGGGTAAAGTCCAGCCGGACCCCCCAGACTTCCTCCCGGGTGAGAAAGCTCAGGACCACCATATAGACCAGAGGCCCCAAAACAAACAGGAGGGTAAAGACATAAAGGGGCAGCAGCGTCAGCCACATCCAACCCTTTTGGGGCCGTACCTTGGATTTCATAGGGCCTCCGCCCCCTCTCCCTCCGGCCCTCCGGCAGGCTCCAGGTCCACCGGCCAGGCGTGCTCCGGCTCCCAGACAATCTTGGCCTGGTCGCCCGGGGCCAGGTCCGAGTCCAGGCCCTGGCGGCTGCATACGAACTCCCCGCCGCCGGCAAGCTCCAGCGTCACCCGCAGCAGGCCGCCCGCAAAGCTCTTCTCCTTCACCACGCCCAGCAGTCCGGGGACGGAGCGGTCCAGGCCCTTCACCGCCTGGGCCTGTTCGCCGCGGATGGCCAGGGTCGCCGGCTCCCCGGGCTGGAAGCTGTGCCCCTGGGCCAAAAAGGCCCCGCTGCCCTGGGCGTTGGCAAAGCGTACCAGCTCCCCCTCCACCTGGCCCACGTTGCAGTGGAGGATGTTGGCCGCGCCCACGAACCGGGCCACATAGGAGGTTCTGGGCCGGCTGTAGACCTCCTCCGGCGGGCCTATCTGCTGGAAGAGCCCGTCCTTCATCACGGCGACCCGGTCCGACATATTGAGGGCCTCTTCCTGGTCGTGGGTGATGTATATAAAACTGATTCCAAGCTTTTTTTGCAGGCGCTTCAGCTCCTGCTGCATCTGGCGGCGCAGCTGCAGGTCCAGGGCCCCCAGGGGCTCGTCCAGCAGCAGCAGCTTGGGCCGGTTGATGACCGCCCGGGCAATGGCCACCCGCTGGCGCTGGCCTCCGGAGAGCTGGGAGGGCTTCCGCTTTTCAAAGCCTTCCAGCTGCACCAGGGCCAAGGCCTCCCGCACCCTCTGGGCCAGCTCCGGCTTAGGGACCCGGCGCACCTTTAGGGCGTATCCCACATTCTGCTCCACCGTCATATGGGGAAAGAGGGCGTAGCTCTGAAAGACGGTGTTCACGTCCCGGCGCTCGGGCGGTACGCCCGCCATATCCGCGCCGCCCAGCAGGACCCGGCCGGAGTCGGGCTGCTCAAGGCCGGCGATAATGCGCAGGGTGGTGGTCTTGCCGCAGCCGGAGGAGCCCAGCAGGGTGACGAATTCCCCTTGGGCCACTTCCAAGGACACGCCGTTGAGCACGTCCACGCCGCCAAAGCCTTTCTTTATGTTTTCCAATCGAAGGATCGAACCGGCCACAAGGGTCCCTCCAAAATATACCAATTTAGTCCAGATTGCATTATACACTGGGAAGCAGGGCTTGTCAAGAGGCGGGAAAAGGATGGACTGTCCAAAGAGCGCAGTTTTTGAAGAGTAGTACGGAGTAGAGTCTCGCCTGCCGGCTCGGTCGGGTCAGAACGATTGCCACAGGCAATCTTCCCCCTCCGGCGGCCAAGTTCATCAAAGATGAACTTGCGGGGCTCTGGGTCTCGCCTGTCGGCTCGGTCGGTTCGTAGCATGTCTGCCACTGGCAGACGCTCACCCCCTAAGGACCCCGCAACCTTTGAAAAGGGCGACAATCGCCAGTGGCGATTTCCCGTCGCCGACCGAAGCGGCAGCGGAGAATGACGAAACTTTTAATGTTGCGCTTAGGGAGCTTTCTCCATACAAAACACGCGTTTGGACACTCCCGAAAAGGAAGGAAGAAGTCAAGAGAAAATATTGCAAATAAAGCGGAAATATGGCATATTATGGTTGCTTGCCTCCCTACGCTGGCAACAGAAGGGAGGGTAACAGTCTTGGAACTTATCATCAACTTCGTCACGTCTTTCGTTGCGAGTGTGGCCGCTCATTACATCTGTAAGTGGATGGACGGCCTGGGCAAACGCAAGTAGGCTTTTCCAACAAGCGAAGCCCCCCAGAGATGGCAGTCTCTGGGGGGCTTCGCTTTGAAAATAAATTCGTTTTTTGGGTTGGTACGAATCTTGGACCATCAACTTCACGTTCATTATACTACAGAACCCGCGAATTTGCAAGAGAGCGCTTCCAATCTTCCCATAAAATTTTTTCTATGTCCCTTTGATGCGCACCCCTCGCCCGCAGCCTCCGCAGCGCGGTTACAGTGATCTGGAGCCGCGTTCCGCCGGTGGACTCGAACCCGAAGGCCATTCCCGGGCTTCTCGCCCTCCTTCCGCTCTGGGCAGGGGCGTTATTCCGCCGCGCCCTCCGCCTCCGGAGCGGCCTCTGGGCTAATGGCTTCCGGCGCGCCGGCCTCGCTGGCGCTCTCCTCCTGCCGGCCGTCCTCCTTGTCCAAAACGGACTTGACCTTCTTGTTGTCCTGCTCCGACATCATGCGCAGCGCCATAGCCATCATGTAGGCCTTTAGGTCGTTTTCCAAAAGGTACTTCTCATCCTTTGGGGGCACCTTGTGGCCCTTGCTGATGCTTCGGGCGATTTTGGCGCACTTCTTCATTTTGTCCATCTGTTCCTTCAGCGCGTCCGTCTGCTTTTTGCTCTGCTCCTGCATTTGGACGCTCTGCTGGCGCGCCGCCTCCAGCATCTGCCGGGCCATTTTCAGCTTTTCCTGCTGGGCCAGCCTGCGCTGCTCCTCCGGACTCAGCGGCTCGGGCGGCTGGTCCTGCTCAGGCTGGGCGGCCTGCTCCTGGTCCCGCACATATTCCAGCGCCTCTTGCGAAAGCTCCACCCGGTCCTCCCGAACCGGCCCGCGGTTCTCGCCCAAGGGCTGCGGCTCCGCCGGCGCCGCGGAGGGCGTAGGCGCGCCATAGGCAGGCGCTTTTTTCGCGATGGCGCGGGGGTCAAACTGTAGATTCATGACAATCCCCTCCTTCTTATTACTAGAGTCGGCAGAATGGGGGGAGAAATTAAGGGCGGCAGGTAAAATTAGGAGGCCATGCAGGCGCTTTGCCCGCAAAAAGCAAGGCCGGCACAGCATTGCGCTGGCCGGCCTTTGCCGTATGTCTAATATTCAGCGCGATTCCTTGCTGGCGCGCGCTTTTTCCACGTTCCCCTGGGCTCAGACCAGCTCCAGGACGGCCATCTCGGCCGCGTCGCCGCGGCGGGGGCCCAGCTTGGTCACGCGGGTGTAGCCGCCGTTGCGGTCCGCGTAGCTGGGGGCGATGGTGTTGAACAGCTTGGCTGCGGCGCTCTCCTTGGTGACAAAGCTCATCACCAGGCGCTTGTTGTGAAGGTTGTTCTCCTTCGCGATGGTTATCATCTTCTCAGCCAGGGCCTGTACTTCCTTCGCCCGGGTGGCGGTGGTCTCAATCTTCCCATTTTCAAAGAAGAAGGTGACCATTCCCCGCAGCATGGCGGTCCGGTGAGCGGTGTTACGGCCCAGTTTTCTGGTTCCCGGCATGAGTATTCCCTCCTATCTCTCTGTGCTTATTCGTCGTCTTTGCGCAGGCTGAAGCCCAGGGAAGCCAGCTTCCACACGACCTCCTCCAGCGACTTGCGCCCCAGGTTGCGCACCTTCATCATGTCGTCCTCCGACTTGTTGATCAGGTCTTCCACCGTGTTGATTCCGGCGCGCTTGAGGCAGTTGAAGGAGCGGACGGAAAGATCCAGCTCTTCGATGGTCATCTCCAGCACCTTTTCCTTGCCGCCCTCGTCCTTTTCCACCAGAATCTCCGTGGACTTGCCCTTGTCGGACAGGTCTACGAACAGGTTCAGGTGGTCCGTCAGGACCTTGGCCGCCAAGGAAACGGCTTCTTGGGCGCTGATCACCCCGTTGGTCCAAACCTCCAGGGTCAGCTTGTCATAGTCGATGCTCTGGCCTACGCGGGTGCTTTCCACATTAAAATTGACCTTGAGGACAGGTGTGTAAATGGAATCGACCGCAATTTCGCCGATGACGCCCTCCGGCATGTTCTGCTTGTTGCGCTCGTTAGAGACATAACCCCTTCCCTTATCCAAGGTAAGCTCCATATAGAGCTTAGCCTCCTCGCCCAGGGTGGCGATGTGCAGGTTCGGGTTGAGCAGCTCCACCTCGCTGTCGCCCTTGATAGACGCGGCCGTGACCTCGCAGGGCCCTTCCGCCGAGATAACCACCGTCTTGGGGCCGTCGCAGTTCAGCCTGGCGACCACGCCCTTGATGTTCAGTATGATCTCGGTAACGTCCTCCTTTACCCCGGGTATGGTGGAAAATTCGTGCAGCACCCCGTCGATTTTGACGGCCTTCACCGCCACGCCCGGCAAGCTGGAGAGCAGCACCCTGCGAAGGGAGTTGCCCAGGGTGGTGCCAAAGCCCCGCTCCAGGGGCTCCACCACGAACTTGCCGTAGGTGCCGTTTTCGAATAATTCCGCTATTTCAATTTTGGGTCTTTCTATCTCAATCATCCGCGATCCTCCTCTACACAGGCAGCGTCCGTTCGCTGCTTCTTCCTATTCGCGAAGCCCTGGCGGGCCCGTCTTTTCCGGGGCCGCCAGCGGGCCGGCCTTTTTACTTCGAGTACAGCTCGACGATGAGCGTCTCGTCCACTTCCAGGTCGACGTCTTCACGAGTAGGCAGCGCGTCCACCTTGGCCTGGGCGTTGGCGGCGTCCACATCCAGCCACTTGGGCACGGGCCTTGCAGAGTTGGCCTCCAGCACGGCCTTAAACTTATCGCTCTGGCGGCTCTTGTCCCGAATGGCCACAAGCTCGCCGGGCTTTACAAGGTAAGAGGGGATATCCACCTTTTTGCCGTTCACGGTGAAGTGTCCGTGCACCACCAGCTGGCGGGCCTCCGCCCGGGAGCTGGCCCAGCCGCAGCGGTACACCACGTTGTCCAGGCGGCTCTCCAAGAGGATCAGCAGATTGTCGCCGGCCTTGCCGGGCATATTGGTGGCCATCTCATAGTAGTGGTGGAACTGTCCTTCCAGCACGCCGTAGAACCGGCGGGTCATCTGCTTGGCGCGCAGCTGCAAGCCATACTCCGAGGTCTTCTTGCGGCCCTGGCCATGCTGGCCGGGGGCGTAGGCGCGGCGGCTGATGGCGCACTTGTCGGTGTAGCAGCGCTCCCCCTTCAAAAACAGCTTCTGGCCTTCCCGGCGGCAAAGCTTGCACACGGCTTCTGTATATCTTGCCATATCGTTGAGGTACCTCCTAGTATTGTTTTACACGCGGCGCCTTTTGGGCGGGCGGCAGCCGTTGTGGGGGATGGGGGTCACGTCCTTGATCATGCTCACATCCAGCCCGGCGGCCTGCAGGGCGCGGATGGCGGCCTCGCGGCCGGCCCCGGGGCCTTTCACGAAAACCTCCACCGACTTCATGCCGTGCTCCATCGCGATCTTCGCGGCGGTCTCCGCGGCGGTCTGGGCGGCGAAGGGAGTGGACTTACGGGAGCCCCGGAAGCCCAGCTCGCCGGAGCTGGCCCAGGAGATGGCGTTGCCCTGGGTGTCGGTGATGGTGACGATGGTGTTATTAAACGTGGACTGGATATGGGCCGCGCCGCGCTCGATGTTCTTGCGTTCGCGGCGGCGGCGCACAGCGCCCTTGGTGGTCTTTTGTGCCATTTGTGCAATCCCTCCTTACTTCTTCTTGTTCGCCATGGTCTTGCGGGGGCCCTTGCGGGTCCGGGCGTTGGTCTTGGTGCGCTGGCCCCTTACGGGCAGGCCCTTTCTGTGGCGCACGCCCCGGTAGCAGCCGATCTCCACCAGGCGCTTGATGTCAAACGCCACGTCGCGCCGCAGGTCGCCCTCCACATGGCAGTTCTTGTCGATATAATCGCGCAGCTTCGCCGCGTCGTCCTCCGAGAGGTCGCGCACGCGCACGTCCGGGTCCACGCCGGTGGCGGCGCAGATGTTGGTGGCGGTCTTGCGGCCGATGCCGTAGATATAGGTCAGCGCGATCTCGATGCGCTTGTCTCTGGGCAGGTCTATGCCGGAAATACGAGCCATAGTCTATGACCATTCCTTTCTGGTGTTTTCATCTCCCGCCGGGCCAGGGGCTCCGGCAGGCTGGGGCCTCTCCCCCTTGCGCGGCCTTTAGCCCTGCCGCTGCTTGTGCTTGGGGTTCTCGCAGATCACCATGACCTTCCCCTTGCGCTTTATGATCTTGCATTTCTCACACATCTTTTTTACAGATGGCCGTACCTTCATGGTTATATCCTTCCTTTCTCCGCCCGGCCTTGCGGGCGGGGGTCAGTCCCCTTTACTTCGAGCGCCAGGTGATCCGGGCCTTGGTCAGGTCATAGGGGGACATTTCCATGGTGACCCTGTCCCCGGGCAGAATGCGGATGAAATTCATGCGCAGCTTGCCGGATATATGAGCCAGCACCGTATGCCCGTTCTGCAGCTCGACCTGGAACGTGGCGTTGGGCAGAGCCTCTTTCACTACGCCCTGCACCTCAATGACGTCCTGCTTTGACATATATATGACCATTCCTTTTCAGAGTTTTGTGCTTTCTGGGCCGGACTCCGGCCTTGCCTCTTCGCCTGCGGCGCGCCCCAGGGCGGCCCGCAGCCGGCCGTTGGCCAGCAGGGCCTCCTCGGGCAGCACCCGGGCCGTGGGCGCCAGGTGGATGAGCCTTTTGCGCTTGGGCCGCTCCAGAGGCCTGCGCCTCCCGTCGGCCACCAGCGCCCAGGGCGGCCGGCATTCCAGCACCGCCAAAAAGGTTCCCCGGTCCCGGCCGGCCCTGGACCGCGCCACTTGGCCGCGTCTTAGCTCCATAGCGGCCACCTCACTCTGGCAGGGTCAAAATGACCGGGCCTTCTTTGGTGATGGCGATGGTGTGCTCAAAGTGGGCGGAAAGGCTCCCGTCCCGGGTCACCACGGTCCAGCCGTCGGGCTTGATCTCGATCTCCCTCCGGCCCATATTGACCATAGGCTCAATGGCGATAACCATCCCCGGCGTCAGGCGCACGCCCCGGCCGGGCTTCCCAAAGTTAGGGACGCATGGATCTTCGTGCATGTCCGCACCTACTCCGTGGCCGGTAAACTCTCGTACCACCGAGTAACTGCGGGCCTCGACATACTCCTGCACCGCGTGGCCGATGTCCCCCAGGCGGCTGCCCGGGCGGGCCTGCTCGATGCCTAAAAACAGCGACTTCTCCGTCGCGTCCAAAAGAGCCTGCGCCTCGGGGCTGATCTCCCCGCAGGGGAAGGTCCAGGCATTGTCCCCATGGAAGCCTTCGTAATAGGCCCCCACGTCGATGCTGACAATGTCGCCCTTTTTTAAAATCTCGCTCTTTTTGGGTATGCCGTGGATGACCACGTTATTCACTGAAATACACGCGCTGGCAGGGTAGCCCTCGTACCCCAGAAAGCTGGGGGTGGCCTTGGCCGACTGGATGTAGCGCCGCACCAGCCGGTCGATCTCCCAGGTGGAAACCCCCGGCTCCACGGCCTCGCCGGCCAGCTTCAGGGCCTCCTGGGATATCTTCCCCGCCTTTCTCAGAGCAGCCAGTTCCCGGCTGGTCTTGAGAATGATCATGCCAGGTCCTCCAGGGCCTCCAAGACCTTCTGGGTGGTGTCCTCCACCTTGTCCTGGCCGTGGACCACGCGCAGCTTGCCCTGCTTGCTGTAATACTCCTTGAGGGGCTCGGTCTGGGTGTGGTAGACCTGCAGGCGTTCTTTCACCGTGTCGGGGTGGTCGTCCTTGCGCTGTATGAGGGCGCCCTGGCAAGCGTCGCAGACTCCCTCCGTCTTGGGCTGCTTATACAGCGTGTGGTAGGAGGAGCCGCACTTCTCGCAGACGCGGCGTCCGGACATGCGGGTTACGATGTCTTCGTCGGCCACTTCGATATCCAGCACGACGTCGATCTCGGCGCCCATCGCGTCCAGAGCCTCGGCCTGGGGAATGGTCCGGGGAAAGCCGTCCAGAATGAAGCCGTTTTTGCAGTCCGGCTCCTGGATGCGGTCCTTGATGATGCCGATGAGGATCTCGTCCGGCACCAGCTGGCCGCTCTCCATATAGGACTTGGCCTTCAGGCCCATCTCCGTGCCGCTCTTAAGCGCTTCTCGCAGAATGTTCCCCGTGGAAATGGTGGGGATACTTTTCTTTTGGCAGATGATTTCGGCCTGGGTGCCTTTGCCGGCGCCCGGGGCCCCTAAAAGGATCAGTTTCATACCGTTCATCTCTCCCTTTCTTCTCTGTGGCCGGGCCTTCAGGCGGGCCGCGCCCGCCCTGCCCTGCCAGCGTTCGGGTTCCGGTTTAGTCCAGGAAGCCCTTGTAGTGCCGCATCATCATCTGGCTCTCCAGCTGCTTCACGGTCTCCAGCGCCACGCCTACGATAATGATGATCGAAGTGCCGCCGATCGACAGGCCGTGCATTCCGGTCACATTGGTGTAGATGATGGGGACCAAGGCGATAAACGCCAGGAACAGCGCGCCGATGAGAGTCACCTTGGAAAGAATCTTGGAGATAAACTCCGCCGTGGGCTTGCCGGGGCGAAGGCCCGGAATGGTGCCGTTGCTCTGGCGGAGGTTATTGGCCATTTCCAGAGGATTGTACTGCACGGACATATAGAAGAAAGCGAACATCAAAATCAACAGGAAATGGAGGATGGTATAAATCCAGCCCGTGCTGGAAAAGGCGTCCATAAAGGCCTTGCCAAAGCCCTCGGCAGGGTCCCAGAAGATCTTGATGAACTGGGGAATGGAAAGAATCGCGCTGGCGAAGATCACGGGCATAACGCCGCTCATGGCCACCTTCACCGGCATATAGGTGCTCTGGCCGCCGTACATCTTGCGGCCCACCACCTTTTTGGCATACTGCACCGGAATGCGGCGCTCCGCCTCGTTCATAAAGACGATGACCCAGATGATGCCCAGGAACAGCACCACGAACAGGGGGGCCAGCACCAGGTAGTGTCCGGCGGTGGAGGGGCTGGTGAAGCCCAGCTGGATATACTGCCACACACTGCCCATGGTGACAGGCAGGCGGGCCACGATGCCGGCGAACAGGATGATGGAGATGCCGTTGCCCACGCCCTTGTCGTTGATCTGCTCGCCCATCCACATCACCAAAGCCGTGCCGGCGGTAAAGCAGAGGACGATGACCAGGCCCACGAAGAACCCGGCGAAGCCGTCGGTAATCTTCACGATGCCCGCGTTAGAGCGCAGGTAGAAGTAGTAGGCCACGCCTTGGAACAGGCCCAGGGCCACGGTGACATACCGGGTGATGGCCGCGATCTTCTTCCGGCCGTCCTCGCCCTCTTTGGAAAGGCGCTCCAGGGCCGGGATGGCGATGGTCAGAAGCTGCATGATGATGGAGCTGTTGATATAGGGCGTAATGCCCATGGCGAACAGGGAGGCGTAGGAGAACGCGCCGCCGGTGAGCATGTTGATATAGCCCAGGGCCGTGTTCTCGCTGGCCGCCTTCATCAGGGTGGCCAGGGCCCCCGCGTCCAGGAAGGGAACCGGAATCACCGAGCCGAAGCGGAACACCACGATGATCAGCAGGGTGAAAAGCATCTTCTTGCGCAGGTCCGGAATGCGCCAGGCGTTCTTGATTGTGTTAAACAACTCAGACCACCTCGGCTTTCCCGCCCGCGGCCTCTATCTTGGCTTTAGCCGCCTCGGAAAACGCTTGGGCCTTCACAGTCAGTTTCTTCGTCACTTCGCCGTTGGCCAGGATTTTCAGGGCGTCGCCCCGCTTTTTGAGCACGCCCGCCGCCAGCAGCGCCTCCACGTCCACCTGGGCGCCGTCCTCAAAGCGGTTCAGGCTGCCCACGTTGATGGAGACGACCTCTTTGGCGAAGATATTGTTGAAGCCCCGCTTGGGAATACGGCGCTGCAAGGGCATCTGGCCGCCCTCAAAGCCCGGCCGCATGCCATGGCCCGCCCGGGCCTTCTGGCCCTTGTGGCCCTTGCCGGCGGTCTTGCCGTTGCCGGAGCCGTGGCCCCGGCCGATGCGCTTTGCCTCTTTGGTTGCGCCCGGCACAGCCGAAAGCTGGTTTAGCTTCATGTTAACGCACCTCCTTCGGTTATTCGCTTACCTCGACCAAATGGCCGATCTTGGTTACCTTACCCTTTGTCTGGGGGTTGTCGGGCTGCTCGGTGGAATCGCCCACCTTAAAGAGCCCCAGGGCGTGAGCCGTGGCGATCTGGTCCTTCTTGCTGCCGATCAGGCTCTTGATCAGTTTCACTTTCATCCCAAAGCCCTCCCTTACAGAATTTCCTTGACCTGCTTGCCCCGGATGGCGGCCACCTCTTCGGCGGTGCGCAGCTGGGTCAGGCCGGCCAAAGTGGCGCGGACCACGTTGCAGGGGTTGTTGGACCGCAGGGCCTTGGTACGGATATCCTTGATGCCCGCGCTCTCCACCACGGCGCGCACCGGGCCGCCGGCGATAACGCCGGTACCGGGGGCGGCGGGCTTCAAGATGACCTTGCCCGCGCCGAACTCGCCCACGATCTCGTGGGGGATGGTGCTGCCCCGCAGGGCCACATGGTACAGGTTCTTCTTGGCGTCCTCAATGCCCTTGCGGATGGCGTCCGGCACCTCGGCGGCCTTGCCAATGCCAAAGCCCACCGTGCCCTTGCCGTCGCCTACCACGACCAGAGCGGAAAACTTCATCACGCGTCCGCCCTTCACGGTCTTGGATACGCGGTTGATGGCCACCACGCGCTCCTGCATTTCCACGCCGTTGGGATCGAAATCTCTTTCTCTAGCCAAAACTCAATTCCTCCTCGCTTAGAAGTTCAGGCCGCCCTCGCGGGCGCCTTCGGCCAGCTCTTTGACCCGGCCGTGGAAGATATAGCCGCCCCGGTCGAAGACCACGTTGGTAACGCCCTTGGCGGCGGCCCGCTCCGCGATCAGCTTGCCCACCTTGCGGGCGGCCTCCTTGTTGCCGCCGGGGCCCTCAAAGCCCTTCTCCAGGCTGGACGCCGCGCAGATGGTGCTGCCCGCCGCGTCGTCGATGACCTGAGCGTAGATATTGGCGCTGGAGCGGAACACATTCAGCCGCGGCCGCTCCGCGGTGCCGGATATCTTGCCGCGCACGCGCTTGTGGCGGCGCAGCCGCGCCTTGTTGGTATCTGGTTTATTGACCATGAAAATTTACCCTTCTTTCTTTAAACGCTTTGCATACGTTTAAACTATTGGCATATCTGGAAAGCTCTAACCCTCTTTATTAGAAAATTTTGCACTGCCGCGCCTTGGAGGGGCAAGTAGGCACACTGCCCGGCTTGCGGCCGCACCACATTGTCATGCGGCTGTGCAAGCTGAAATCCGGTTCCCCCAGGGGAAGCGGGCGGAGGGTCTTGCTGGCGAAGCTTGGCAATTCCGGGGGCCGGGCTTTTGGCCCTCTGGACCGAAAAGCAAACCCTGCCGCCCCTTGCCAAAAGTTTTGCGGTTCCGCGCCAGGGGAATTTCGGTTCTTCGAACCGAAAAGCAAAACTTGGAAAGTTAATTTGCCCCGCAAATTAACCTTTCGCGCCCTTGCCGGCCTTGCCTTCCTTATGCCGCACATACTCGCCCTGATAGCGGATGCCCTTGCCCTTGTAGGGCTCCGGCGGACGCTTCTCGCGGACTTCCGCCGCGAACTGGCCCACCTTCTGCTTGTCGATGCCGGAGATCACGATGGTGTTGGCGTTGGGGGCCTCAATCTTGATGTCCTCGTTCTCGCTGACCACCACCTGATGGGAGTAGCCCAGGTTCATCACCAGGTCCTTGCCCTGCTTCTGCACGCGGTAGCCCACGCCCTGCACCTCCAGGGTTTTCGAGAAGCCCTCGGTCACGCCCACCACCATGTTGTGGATCAGCGTGCGGGTCAGCCCGTGGAGGGACCGGCTCTCCTTCTGGTCGTCCGGCCGGGTCACAAGGATCTCGTTGCCCTCCTGGGAAATGGCCATCTTCGGGTTAAAGGTCTGGGAGAGGGCGCCCTTGGGGCCCTTCACGCTCACTTCGCTGCCGTTGAGCTTCACCTCAACGCCGGCGGGAATATTTATGGGTTTTCTTCCAATTCTCGACATTTCGCCGCGCCCCTTTCTTTACCAAATAAACGCCAGCACTTCGCCGCCAACGTTCTGCTGCCTTGCGGCCCGGTCCGTCATCACGCCCTTGGAGGTGGAGACGATGGCCACGCCCAGGCCCTTCATAACCTTCGGCAGCTCCTGGGCGCTGGAATAAATGCGCAGGCCCGGCTTGGAGACGCGCTTGAGGCCCTTGATCACCGGGGTCCTGCCCTGGGCGTACTTCAGGGAGATGGTGATCATGCCCTGCTTGCCGTCCTCTTTTACGGAGTAGTGCCGCACATAGCCCTCGTCCACCAAAATCTGGCAGATGGCCTTCTTCATCTTGCTGGCAGGCACCTCCACGGTATCATGCTTGGCCGCCTGGGCGTTGCGGATACGCGTCAGGAGGTCCGCGATGGTATCTGTAACTTGCATGAATAATACCTTTCCTTTCTCGCTGGTTTTGTTCGCCTGGCTGGGCTCACCAGCTAGCTTTCTTCACGCCGGGAATCTCGCCCTTGTAAGCCAGCTCCCTAAAGCAGATGCGGCAGACGCCGAACTTGCGCAGGTAGGCGTGGGGCCGGCCGCAGATCTTGCAGCGGTTGTACTGCCGGGTGGAAAACTTCGCGGGCCTTTTCTGCTTGATCTTCATTGATGTCTTTGCCACAAAAATCCCCTCCCTTTATCGTGTGAACGGAGCGCCCATGAGAGTCAAGAACTCCCGGGCCTCTTCGTCGGTCTTCGCGGTGGTCACAAAGCAGATGTCCATGCCGCGCACCTTGTCCACCTTGTCATAGTCGATCTCGGGGAAGATCAGCTGCTCGCGGATGCCCATGTTGTAGTTGCCGCGGCCGTCGAAGGAGTTGGGGTTGATGCCCCGGAAGTCGCGGACGCGGGGCAGGGCCGCGTTGAACAGGCGGTCCAAAAACTCGTACATCCGCTCGCCCCTGAGGGTCACCTTCACGCCGATGGGCATGCCCTCGCGCACCTTGAAGTTCGCCACGCTCTTCTTGGCCTTGCACACCACGGGCTTCTGGCCGGTGATCTTCATCAGGTCGCCGGAAATGGCGTCGATGGCCTTGGAGTTCTCCTTGGCCTCGCCCGCGCCCACGTTGATGACGATCTTGTCAAGCTTCGGGATCTCCATGACGGACTTGTAGCCGAACTTCTTCATCAGGGCGGGGGCTACGTCCGCCTTATACATCTCTTTCAGTCTCGCTGCCATATTTTCGTCTTCCTCCCTTACAGCGACTCGCCGCATTTGCGGCAGACCCGCTCTTTGGCGCCGTCCTGCAGGATCTTATGTCCCACCCGGGTGGGCTTCCCGCAGCGGGGGCAGACAACCTGGACCTTGCAGGCGTAAATGGCGCTCTCGGCCTTGATGATGCCGCCGGGCTCACCCATCCTGCGGGGCTTTACGTGCTTTTGCACGAAGTTGGCGTTCTCCACGATCACCTTGCCCTCTTTGGGAGAGACCTGCATGACCTTGCCCTTCTTGCCCCGGTCGCGCCCGCTGATGATCACCACGGTGTCGCCGGTCTTTACGTGTACCTTCTTATTCATGTTGCCAACCCTCCATCAAAGCACTTCCGGGGCCAGGGACAGGATCTTGAGATATTCCTTGTCGCGCAGCTCCCGGGCCACGGGCCCGAAGATGCGGGTGCCCCTGGGGTTTTTGTCCTCGCGGATGATGACGGCGGCGTTCTCGTCAAAGCGGATATAGGTTCCGTCGTCCCGGCGCACGCCGGAGGCCGAGCGGACGATGACCGCCTTGACCACATCGCCCTTTTTCACCACGCCGCCGGGCGCGGCCTTCTTTACCGAGGCCACCACCACGTCGCCGATATTGGCATACCTCCTGCCGGTGCCGCCCAGAACGCGGATGCACATAAGCTCCTTCGCGCCGGTGTTGTCGGCCACCTTGAGGTAAGACTGCTGTTGAATCACAGTGTGTTCCTCCTTTTTTCTCGGTTAGGTTCTGGCGCTGGGTCCTCCCAGCCCGCCGTCACTTAGCCTTCTCGATGATCTCCACCAGCCGCCATCTCTTGTCCTTGGAAATGGGACGGGTCTCCATGATGCGCACCCGGTCGCCTACGCCGCACTGGTTCTCCTCGTCGTGGGCCTTGCGCTTCACGGTCCGCTTTATGATCTTGCCGTACATGGGGTGCTTCACGCTGTCCTGAATGGCCACCACCACGGTCTTATCCATCTTGTCGCTGACGACGCGGCCTACGGCCGTCTTTCTCATATTCCGTTCGCTCACTTCTTAATCCTCCCTTCCCTTATGCGTTGCCGGCGTGCAGCTCATTCTCGCGGATGACCGTTTTGACGCGAGCAATGTCCTTTTTGACCGCCGGAATGCGCATGGGGTTGTCGAGCTGATTGATCGCGAGCTGGAAACGCAGGTTGAAAAGCTCCGCCTTCAGGTCGGAAAGCTTGGTGTTCAGCTCGTCGGCGCTCATTTCTCTGATCTCTGAAGCCTTCATGACTGCGCCTCCGTTTCTTTCATCACAAATTTGCACTTGATGGGGAGCTTGGCCGCGGCCAGCCGCAGGGCCTCCCGGGCCGTGGCCTCGGGCACCTCGCCCAGCTCAAACATCACCCGGCCGGGCTTTACCACGGCCACCCAGTATTCGGGCGAGCCCTTGCCGGAGCCCATGCGGGTCTCGGCGGGCTTCTCCGTCACGGGCTTATCCGGGAAGATCTTAATCCAGACCTTGCCGAAACGCTTGCAGTAACGGGTCATGGCCACACGGGCGGCCTCGATCTGGTTGGAGGTGATCCACGCGGGCTCCAGGGCCTGCAGGCCGTACTGGCCGTAAGTCACCTTGTTGCCGCGCATGGCCTTGCCCTTCATGCGGCCTCTCTGTACTCTGCGGTATTTCACGCGCTTGGGCATCAGCATTTACCTGCGCCCCCCTTCCCTGTTGTTTCCTCTCCGGTCGCCCCGGTCCCTTCTGGGGCCGCGGTCGTCCCGGTCCCGGCGGGGACGGTCCTCCCGGCGGGGACGCTCGGGCCTGTCGCCCCGGTTGTCGTTTAAAACCTCGCCCTTATACAGCCACACCTTCACGCCGATGCGGCCATAGGTGGTGGCGGCCTCGGCGAAGCCGTAGTCGATGTCCGCGCGCAGGGTCTGCAGCGGAATGGTGCCGTCGTGGTACTCCTCGCTGCGGGCGATCTCCGCGCCGCCCAAACGGCCGGCAACCTTGGTCTTAATGCCCTTGGCGCCCAGGCGCATGCTGCGGCCGATGCAGCCCTTCATGGCCCGGCGGAAGGAGATGCGCCGCTCCAGCTGGGAGGCGATGTTCTCCGCCACCAGCTGGGCGTTCAGGTCCGGCTGGCGCACCTCGATGATGTTGATGACCACGGGCTTGCCCAGGGCGGCCTCGCAGCTCTGGCGCAGCTTCTCGATCTCCGCGCCGCCCTTGCCGATGACCAGACCGGGCTTGGCGCAGTGGATGTGGATGCGCACCTTGGACGCGTCCCGCTCGATCTCGATCTTCGGGACGCCCGCCTGGTACAGCTGCTTTTTCAGCGTCTTGCGCAGGTTGTAGTCCTCCACCAGGGTGTCGCCAAACACGTTCTTCTTGGCAAACCAGCGGGAGTCCCAGTCCTTTATCACACCCACGCGCAGGCCGTGGGGATTCACTTTCTGTCCCATAATTTCCCTCCTCTTACTCTTGCTCTTTGACCACGATGGTGATGTGGCTGGTCCGCTTGTAGATTCTGAAGGCCCGGCCGTGGTCCTTGGGGCGGATCCGCTTGAGGATGGGCCCGGGGGTCACGTAGCACTGGGACACGTACAGGGCGTTTTTGTCCATCTGGAAGTTGTTCTCCGCGTTGGACACGGCGGACTTTAAGAGCTTCCCGAGGTCCTCGCAGGCGGCCTTTGGCGTGTGCGCCAAAATGGCCTCAGCCAGATCCACCGGCTTGTTGCGGATCAGGTCCAGCACCAGGCCCACCTTGCGGGGAGAGATTCGGGTGTAGTTCAGCGTTGCTTTCGCTTCCATTTTCAGCTTCTCTCCTTTCCCTTACTTGCCGGTCTTCGAGCCGGTGTGGCCCTTAAAGGTCCTGGTGGGGGCAAACTCGCCCAGCTTGTGGCCTACCATGTCCTCGGTCACGTAGACCGGCACATGCTTGCGTCCGTCGTGGACGGCGATGGTGTGGCCCACAAAGTCCGGGAAGATCATGGAAGCCCTGCTCCAGGTCTTCACGATCTTCTTCTCCCCGGCCTCGTTCATGGCCTGGATCCTTTTCAGCAGCACGGGCTGTACGAAAGGTCCCTTCTTAAGACTTCTGCTCATGTTCCTTTATGCTCCTTTCCCGTGCTTACTTACCATTGCGGCGGCGTACGATGAACTTGTCGCTGCTCTTGTGGTGCTTGCGGGTCTTATATCCCAGCGCCGGCTTGCCCCAGGGGGTCATGGGGCCCGGGCGTCCAACGGGGCTCTTGCCCTCGCCGCCGCCGTGGGGGTGGTCGTTGGGGTTCATAACCGAGCCGCGCACCGTGGGCCGCCAGCCCATGTGGCGCTTGCGCCCGGCCTTGCCGATCTTCTGGTTCTCGTGGTCAATGTTGGAAACCTGGCCGATGGAGGCCATGCAGTTTTCCGGCACGTTGCGCAGCTCGCCGCTGGGCAGGCGCAGCAGGGCCATGCCGTTCTCCTTGGCCATCAGCTGGGCCATAATG